>NZ_JBHIKY010000007.1:0-215631 GCF_042139015.1 Alteribacillus sp. HJP-4
AATTTATGAAGTATTATAACAATGAGCGTATCCAAGAAAAATTAGGCTACCATACACCAATAGATTTTGGTGACATGGTAGCCTAAGAAGGTGTTTTATTACTGTCTCATATAACTAGGTCAGTCTATAGATACAGTTTTTTTATCATCATTGCACCCCGTCATCTACATTGCTCTTCTAGTTATCGTACACCTTTTTTAAACATTTTTCATAAGAAATGCACAGACTTCTTTTCCCTGAACTTTACCCGCAGTGCCCCTTGCACAATATGTAAAACAGAGGCCGGAATCCCCTGCCCCTGTTCATTTCTAT
This sequence comes from Alteribacillus sp. HJP-4, assembly GCF_042139015.1. Taxonomy (NCBI): domain Bacteria; kingdom Bacillati; phylum Bacillota; class Bacilli; order Caryophanales; family Bacillaceae; genus Alteribacillus; species Alteribacillus sp. HJP-4. The sequence goes on from NZ_JBHIKY010000007.1 coordinate 313, forward strand.
ATATAATAAAAGTAGATTCTGTACAGCATACGTAAAGAATCTCTATTTGGATGAGGTAACATACAAGAATAGTTCAAAAGATTGATATTTTGCTAGTCTATCATTCTATTCTAACGGAAGAAGACAGGCTTCAACAGCTAAATCATACTTAATAATACATAATTCAATAGAAACAATCCGGAAATGATGTACATTAACGGAGATACAGCACGAGGGCTGCCGAGGGCAATTTTCAGGATGGGGTACGCAATAAAACCAAAGGCAATTCCGTCTGCAATCGAATACGTTAATGGGATCAATCCGATGATAAGGTATGCCGGAAACCACTCCGACATATCATGAAAACGTATATGCTTGATCTGTTGTACCATCAATCCGCCGACAATAATTAATACTGGAGCAATAGCACCGTCCGGCACTGCCGTGAAAACCGGGGCAAAAACAATGGCACCAAGAAATAACATTCCCGTAACCACTGCTGTCAATCCCGTTCTACCCCCTTCTGCAATACCCGCCGCACTTTCCACCGTTGGAATTGTCGGCGATGTTCCTAAAAAACCGCAGCTTAGTGCTGATAATGCTGTTGCTTGATACGATCTGGAAAATTTTGACCGATCCGGGAGCATGCCGTGAAGAAGTCCCATACTCTCAAACATAATAATAATAGTCAGGGAAAACACTGCTGTCCAAAAGGAAAGCTGAAGCACACCGCTGAAGTCAGCCGCTGTCCATAGTGAAGTATATCCACTGTAAGTAACTGATTCTCCTCCGTTATCATTATGAATCCCAAAGAGATAAGCCGCTGCTGACGATGCAGCTATTCCGAGCAAAAAGCTGCCTTTTATTCCCCTTACAAACAAAATTAACGTAGCTGTCAATCCGAATAGAGTCAATAATGCATGGGGAGCTGCCAAATTGCCGAGTGTTACAAACGTTTCTTCATCTGCTGCAATCAGGCCGCCTTTTTGAAGACCGATAAACGACAAGAAAATCCCGACTCCGACTGTTATCCCGTGCTTTAATGAATCTGGCACTGCACCAGACAGCTTCGCTGCAAACGGTGTTATGGCAGAAATAAAAAATATGAGGCCAGCTAGTAGAACCGCAGCCAGTCCCTGCTGCCAGCTCAAACCGAAACCGATGACGAGTGTATAGGTAAAAAAAGCATTAATGCCCATTCCTGGTGTCAAAACCATAGGTGCATTGCCCCACAGCCCAATGAAAAAACAACCTGCCGCTGTAGCAAGCACAGTGGCAAGCAGGGCGTAAGAATAGGGCATTCCAGTATCAGCTAAAATTGCCGGGTTGACAACTAAAATGTATGCAACGGTAAAAAAGGAGGTCATTCCTGCAAGCAGTTCCTGCTTAACCGTGACTCCGTGTTCTTTTAATCGAAATAGTTGATTCATAGCACTTTATCCTCTTTTCATAATTAAACCTTGCCTGCACCAGATGCAGCCGGCGAAGTCTTGGCTTCTATAAAAATTTATTTTTAGCTGATTTTTCCTATTAAAAAAGGCTACGTGCCTCCTGAGTGAACAGAAAGCTCGTAGCCTGGAGAATATTGGTCTCCTGTAGAAACCCCGGACCCATGCTGTCCGGAATATACGAGTGTTGTTTATTAATTTGCCAAGAAGTATTATATCGGAAGAAGCACTGCCAGTCAATATACTTCCTTACGTTTTCCTATAAGATGGCTTTCTTCTCATTGACGGAACAAAATTATCAATTTATGATAAAATTTATTTAGTATTGATAATTTTCATGGAAAAAGAATAATAGATCTTTGAGGTGAAACGAATGAACGTGGTTGCTATTGATATGGATGGAACACTTTTACATTCAGATGGATATATTTCTGAAAAGAATACTTTGGCTTTACGAAAATTGCAGGAGCAGGGAAATAAATTAGTAATTGCAACAGGCAGAGGGATATCTGATGTACATCGTCTGCTCGGTGAAGTAGATATAACACCTGATGGTATTGTGGCATTGAATGGAGCTATAATATCCTGGGAAGGGAATATTATAAAAGAATCTCATATGAAACGTGACAGTGCTGTATCCCTGATTCAATGGCTCGAGGAAAATAAATATTACTATCAAATTTATACAAATGATGGTCTGTATTCTCCGCCTCGATCCCGGGAATATTTTATGAATGACTTGAATATATATACTTCTGATAAAGAAGATGGAGATGCAATTAATGAAGCTGTCCGGCGCAGAGCCGACGGACATTGGCGGCAGGCGCAGATGAAGAAACTGCACCATTCTGATCAGATTGAAGAAAAGCAGTTGAATGTTTACAAGTTTTTAATTATTTCTATGCTCGAAGACAAACTCACCTCGTGCAGAATGCAATGGAATGAAAAAGAAAATATTTTTATCACTTCTTCCGGCCGGGACAATCTTGAAATTATGCACCCTTCTATTCAAAAAGGAAATGGCCTGCTTTATCTAGTAAGGCACGCAGATTTATCAATAGAATCCACTTATGCTATAGGTGATAATTACAATGATCTTCCGATGTTTAATGCAGCTAAATATAGTATTGCCATGGGAAATGCCGAGGAAGATGTGAAACGGGTGGCAAGCTGTGAAACAAAAGTGAATGACGAGGACGGAGTCGCTCATGCGATTGAATCAATAATTCTTCCTTCATCAGCCCCGGTGAGATAAACCATTTTTGTTATTGCCGAGGGTATTGACTCCTGCTATAATGGCTTCTGTATGTAAAAATTAATAAAAAACCCTCATCCCTTTAGATGAGGTAGAGGCGCGGACAACATGAGTATTCTCTGTAAGAATGACAACGATGATCAGGGAAAAAAGGGTTTTTCGCCGAAGCTGGTTTTTTTCAGTCAAGAAATTCCGGCTGGGTCTGTGTTGAATAAACACAGGACTGCCGCGATGAATTATCGCGGAGGACTACCGCGGACGGGGATGCTTTGTACAAAACTGCCCGGACGCTGTGTCCGGCAGTTTTTTTATACTGAAGAGAAAGGAGAAATCAACGATGCAGTATCCTGAAGTTATTTCTTTACTGCCTCCTCTATTAGCCCTTCTCATGATTATCCTGACAAGAAAAGTACTGCCATCCCTTGGCCTCGGGATTATCATTGGTGCGCTGCTGCTGAACAATTGGTCGGTCAGTGAAGCTTTTCTTCAAATTTGGACTATCTTTTCCGGGCTGTTCTACACTGAAGGCGCTATCAACAATTGGGAATTATACATTATTATATTTCTGCTCATCCTTGGAGTAATGGCTGCTTTAATCAGTTTTTCAGGTGGAAGCCGCGCCTTTGGTGAATGGGCACTGCAGCGTGTCAAAACTCGTACAGGCGCTCAGCTTGTTACATTGTTGTTTGGTATTCTCATTTTTATTGATGATTATTTTAACAGCCTTACGGTCGGCCAGGTGAGCCGGCCATTAACTGACAGACATCGAATATCACGGGCCAAGCTCGCTTATATCGTCGATTCGGCAGCAGCCCCAGTCTGTGTAATTGCTCCACTTTCTAGCTGGGGAGCGTATATCATAACGATCATTGCCGATCAGCAGTCCCAATATGGAGGACTGGAAGGCTTTATCTACATGATACCAATGAATTTTTATGCCCTTACTGCTATTTTATTTGTTTTTCTAGCTATCGTATGGAAGCTTGATTTTGGCCCCATGCGTAAACACGAAAAGCGCGCTCTCTTATCGGGGGAAGTACTGGACCCTTCCCATAAAGCCATCCCCGGCGGGGGTAAGATGCAGGACATTCCAGAACAAAAAGGGAAGGTTCTGGACCTGGCCGCTCCGATTTTAGTTCTGGTAGTCAGTACCGTTGTTTTCATGATTATCACTGGAGCTAATGCAGTCGACGAGGCAACTCCACTGTCTGTATTTGCTGAAACGGATGTAGCTGGTTCACTCGTATATGGCGGATTAGTTGGACTCGGGGTTACAATCCTATTAAATTTGATAAAACGCCCTGCACCTGCCGGATTTTTGAAAACTGTCGGTACGGGAATTAAATCAATGCTTCCGGCGATATATATTTTGATTCTTGCGTGGATAATCGTTGCCATCATTGACGAACTTGGAACCGGTCCATATCTTGCCGACCAGATTGACGGGCGTATTTCATTATTTTTGCTGCCAGCCATATTGTTTGTGATCGGAGGATTTATGGCCTTTTCGACAGGGACCTCCTGGGGTACGTTTACCTTGATGCTTCCGATTGCGGCAGACATTGCAGCTGAGCTCGACCCGTCCATGGTACTGTCAATGATGGCAGCTGTGCTGGCAGGAGCAATATTGGGAGACCATTGTTCCCCAATTTCTGATACAACGATTCTTTCATCTACGGGGGCAGGAAGCCATCATATGGACCACGTAATGACCCAACTTCCGTATGCACTGCTGTCAGCAGCAGGTGCACTGGCGGGCTTTCTTGTCCTCGGCGGAAGTGGAAGCACGATTTTAGGATTGCTGAGCGCCCTATCAGTAACAATACTGCTGGCGTTACTGCTTCGTAAGAGCTCCGCTCCTCTTGAAAGTTCGGAGCAGTAAGTAGAACTGACAGCCTGTTGTGATGCTTCAGTGACAATAGGCTTTTTATTCTCCCAATACTTTATTTACTATTTTTCGATAAGAAATTTGTTTAAAAGTGAATGAGAAAGGAAAAATGTAAATAGAAGCACTGTAACGGATTAATCAGGGGGTGTAAAAGTGGAAGTATTATTTATTATTGTCGTTGTTCTTATCATCGCGGTTTATTTTTCACCTTTCTTTATGGAAAGTCTGCAAGCCTCGTTCCCTTATTTTAACTCTCTCATGCACGTCCGCTATACTATTATCTTTGGCGGAGTCGGCCTGCTGTTTGCTTTAACAGCAGAAACGGTCGATATTAATGATATTTTTACCGGTATGATCGCAGGCAGCTTTATTGACTTTTTGTTGAAGGGCCAGCCGAAGAATACGCCGTAATAAGAATGTGAATGCTTTATCAGTAAAGAAAAGCCGAGGCTTGCCACCAGGGCAATGGCGTCTACAAGTATAATGAAGATGGCCCTTCCTATTGGGAGGGGTTTTCTTCGTGAATGGTGGAGCAGGCAGGACGCACCCGGGAATCCGCCTATTCTTTCATAAGCTGGAACTTAATAAAATACAAAACGAAACGCTTCCGATTATCATTTCTGATATAATCGGAAGCGTTTTTTACTCTTCAGATACCGGTGTGTCCCGGCCTCTTTGAGTTTCATTTGATTAAACTGTTTTCGGAACGAGGTTAAAGCAGCGCTTATAAATCCAATTGTAGTCTTTTTCAGTCAGATCACGTGGATTCCCTTCCGTCTGCGGATCATTCTGAGCTTCCTTGGACAGCCGTTCGATCATATCGCTGCTGACGCCCTGCTCTTCGAGATTTGGTATGTCGAGGTCATCTGCGAGATCGTACATCCAATTTACTGCTGCTTTGGCTGCTTCCTCTGTAGTCATATGAGCCGTATTGATACCAAAGGCTTTCGCAACACGGGCAAAACGCTCAGGAGCACCTTTCCAGTTGTATTCCATAACCGGTCCCATCATTGTAGCTACACATTGGCCGTGTGCTACCGGAATGATCCCGCCGAGCGTCTGGCTCATCGCATGGGCAGCTCCTGCAGATTCACTTCCGTAAGACAGCCCTGCGAGCATAGCAGCCTGAGCCATTCCATAGCGTGCCTCCAAATCCGTTCCGTCCGCATATGCACGGCGGATGTAAGAAGCAGCGTATTCCATTGCCATCAGAGCTACAGCATCGGTGATTGGCTGAGCAAATTTCATCGTATAGCATTCTACTGCGTGGGCAATTGCGTCAATGCCGGTCATCGCTGTGACATGCGGAGGCATGGAAACATGCAGCTCCGGATCAATGAGGGTAAGATGAGCAGCAATTAACGGTCCCCCGGTATTGAATTTAAATTCACGGTCTTCATCCGTAATTACAGCCCATTGTGTTACTTCGGACCCTGTGCCGGCGGTTGTCGGGATCGTAGTCAACGGCGGGATGCGGTTTTCCAGAGGCTTTTTGCCTTCCGCTGCTTCATAATCAAGCACAGAGCCTTCATGAGTGGCTTCAACACCTATTGCTTTCGCGGTATCCATAGAGCTGCCTCCTCCGACAGCGACGAGACCGTTGCATCCGTTTTCTTTGTATACCTTTGATCCCTCACCAACTAGACGGACAGGAGGATTTGGTTCAACTTTGTTAAAAAGTACGACCGATACACCAGATTTTTCAAGATTCTCTAACACTGGATTTACGACACCTGCATTGTAGATTCCCGGATCGGTAACGAGAAGTATTTTATCTGCTCCAAGTGCTTTGATTTCTTCTCCAATGTTTTTAATGGCTCCGATTCCGTGTTTGATCGTCGTCGGAATCTCAAATGTGTGGTAATTTAACATGTGTTCTATTTTCATATTCATACTCATAAAAAATACCTCCTGAAATTAATAGTAATTATTCAAACCAGCCAATTGGTTCAGGCTTTTTATTCCGGAATATATGCTTCGTCTCCGTATATTCTTCTAAACCGGCATGCCCGAGTTCCCGGCCAATGCCTGACTGCTTATATCCCCCCCACGGTGCCTGAGCAAAGTATGGGTGGAAATCATTGATCCAAACGGTACCCATGCGGAGTTTTCCCGCAGCATTTTCTGCTTTTGAAATGTCGCTGGAAAATACTGCACCAGCCAGTCCGTAAATAGTATCGTTGGCTCTTTCAACAGCTTCTTCCTCGGTTTTAAATTTTTCAATTGTCAAGACTGGACCGAATACTTCCTCCTGAACAATTTTCATGTCTGAGGTGCAGTTCGTAAAGATGGTTGGCAGATAGAAAAAGCCACTTTCCAATTCCTTTTGTTCTGGCCGCTTTCCGCCGATTTCAAGCTTTGCGCCTTCCTGTCTGCCAATTTCAACGTACGATTCTACCTTCGCTCTCTGTTCTGCGGAAATGAGAGGACCCGATTGAGTACTTTCATCAAAACCATTTCCAAGCTTAATCGATTCAGCACGCTTCACAAGAGTCTCAACAAACTCATCATGAATACTTTCTTCTATAAGTAAGCGTGATCCAGCAGAACAAACCTGTCCTGCATGAAAGAAGACAGCATTTAGTGCCTGATCGACTGCCGTGTCAAAGTCGGCATCGGCAAATACAATATTAGGGTTTTTACCACCCAGCTCTAAGGCGATCTTTTTTACGTTCGTACTTGCTGCCTGCATAATTTTCTTTCCGGTTTCAATACCTCCGGTAAAAGAGATGAGATCCACCGAAATATTTTCTGAAAGCTCTGCGCCAACAGACGCTCCCGCTCCAAGTACAAGGTTGGCAACCCCATTAGGAACACCGGCTTCCTCCATTAACTCAAAAACCTTAACTGTAGTAAGTGGAGTAATTTCACTTGGCTTTACAATAATGGTGTTTCCGGCAGCTAATGCCGGAGCGATTTTCCAGGCTGCCTGTAAAAGTGGATAATTCCACGGTGTTATCTGGCCACACACGCCAACAGGCTCACGGACCACTCTGCTTTCAGAATCCGGAAGAGGGGAAGAAATGACTTCTCCACCGTCTTTATCAGCCAGTCCGGCAAAATATTGAAAGACATTTGCGATATCATCCATATCTGCCCGGCTTTCCTCGATTGTTTTTCCCGTATCAAGGGTTTCAAGTTCTGATAATTCCTCTTTATCCCGGCGAATAAGCTCTGCAATTTTTTGAACCAGTTCTCCACGTTCACTTGCCGGAGTCACTGCCCATTCTCCCTCATCAAATGTTTTTCGGGCTGCGGCAATCGCAAGCTTTGCATCTTCTCGATTACCTTCGGCAGCTTCTGCAATAACTTCTTGATTATATGGATTGATAATCTCTCGGGTCTCTTTTGATTTTGCATCTGTCCAGACTCCATTGATGAACATTTTTTTTCGTTCCATTTCTGCCCCTCCTTACAAACTATTAACATTATGATTAAATTTGTTAAATAAAAATTTAACGTTTTGAACAATATAAATCTATCATCTGACTATTTTTTTGTCAAAGTAGAACAGCACAATATATTTTTTAAAAAAACGAGGATGATATCAGTGAGCACACCTCCCGCCTGATGAAAATTGTTTAGCCTTTGACATCTATTTTTATTACGTTATGATTATAACTTGTAAAGAAAAAATTTAACGAATTTAATTAATTGAACGAGAGGAGGGACAGCATGTCTGACAATCAAGATCAGGCGGCACGTGAATCGATAAATTTTGCGAAGGATCTTGTGGTGGATTCAATTGCAGAAACTATGGATTTGTACGGTGTGACACGTAGTGTCGGCACTCTCTACGGAACAATGTATCTAGAAGGGGATATGACACTGGATGAAATGCGGGAAAAGCTCGGAATGAGTAAACCAAGCATGAGTACCGGTGTTAAAAAGCTTCAGGAGTTCAATGTCGTAAAAAAGACATTTCGAAGAGGCAAAAGAAAGCAGACGTATGTAGCCGAAAAAGATTTCTTCCGATTTTTTACTAACTTTTTCAGTCAGAAATGGGAAAGAGAAGTAAAGTTAAATCTGGACTCCATCCATCAGGCGCAGCAGCAGCTTGAAATCATTTTATCTCAAAATGAGATTTCTGCCGACATATTGGAAGAAGCAAATGCTTTATATGAACTTCTTGAGAGATCAAAGGCCTACTACCGCTGGCTTGACCGATTAGTGCATTCTATCCAGACTGGAGAAATTTTCTCTTTTATTCCTTTAGAAGAAGAGAATGAATGATAAAAAATACCATGTGTCCTGATTAAAAGAACATCATTGGTTCTTTGGGCGGGATACGTGTGCATCGAATAGATTTCATAATATTTACAATTTTCTATATAATATACTTTTGGGGTGATGCAGATGAAAGAAAAGAACACATCTTTATTAAAAACCATTGGTTTTGCCGCATTGATGATCGGCGTTATCATTTATGTAATATTAACTGATACTGATATAGCCTGGGGCGGCTTTGTTTCCATGCTATTATTTTATGCACTTATTTACTATATTGGTGCGTTCTTTGCAGCCAAAAAATCAGAGTCGTTAAGCGACATGATGGTGGCAAAACGCAGTATCCCTCTTGGTGTTGCAATGTTTACGATGGCTGCAACCTGGGTTGGCGGAGGCTATATTAACGGCACCGCTGAATCAACATACGCAGACGGTCTCGTGTGGGCACAGGCACCATGGGGCTATGCACTCAGTTTAATTATAGGTGGGATTTTTTACGCGAGAAAGATGCGCCGCTTTGAATTCATGACTATTATAGATCCACTGGAGCAGCGCTTTGGAAGCAAAATGGCAGGTATTTTATACATCCCGGCGCTCCTTGGTGAATTATTTTGGAGTGGAGCCATCCTGACAGCACTCGGCACTACCTTCGGAACCATTCTGGGGCTTGACTTCTCTACGTCTATTATTATTTCTGCTATTATAGCTATTGCTTATACAGTATTTGGCGGCATGTGGGCAGTAGCTTATACCGATGTATTTCAAATGGCAATTCTTCTGATTGGACTGTTTTTAGTGTTACCATTTGCTTTTGGAAATGTCGGCAGTCTCAGTGTAAATTGGGAGAATTATCAGGCTGATTTCGGAACGTACGCTAACCTTTTTCCTCCGTTGGACGGATGGAACCATCCTGATTGGGGCAATTATTATTGGAATTGGTGGGATTATGCATTGCTGCTTATTTTCGGCGGTATCGCGTGGCAGGTCTATTTCCAGCGCGTGTTGTCCGCAAAGGATGAAAACACAGCAATGTGGCTGTCTATTTCAGCCGGTTTCATATGTCTCATTGCTGCTCTTCCAGCAGTTCTCATTGGGATAATAGGCTATAATGCAGATTGGAGCGCGTTTGGAGCACAGGCTCCTGAATCAGCCGCAATGGTACTCCCGCAGGTGCTGCGCTTTTTAACTCCTGAGCTGATCGCAGCGGTCGGTCTTGGCGCATTGGCTGCGGCAGTAATGTCCTCTATGGACTCTTCCATTTTATCTGCGTCCTCTATGGCTGCCTGGAATATTTACCGCCCGTTAATCAAACCGAAAGCGGGAGAGGCTGAACTGAAGAAAGTCATCAAGCGCTCCATTATTATTGTCGGAGTAGCTGCAATGATCATCGCTTTAAACGTAGGCAGTGTTTACACTTTATGGTATCTTGCCTCCGACCTTGTATATTGTATTCTCTTTCCGCAGCTGACAATGGCACTATTTTATAAAAATGCGAATTTTTACGGTTCCTTAGCCGGCTTTGCGATAGCAGTGTTTCTTCGTCTTGGCGGCGGAGAACCTGCGATCGGACTTCCGCATTTTCTTCCGTATCCGATGTTTGAAGATGGCCTTGTGCTCTTTCCATTTCGGACTCTTGCGATGGCAGCTGCATTCATTACTATTTTCATCGTTTCAGAATTAACGAAGAAAAAATGTCCGCCCAAACGACTTCTTATGCCGCACGAACATGTGAACAATCGGGCAATGGAGCAAAAATAAATCTAATTACAGTTGGGACATATCCCAGTAAATAAAGATGGGAGACTGCGACAAAAACCCAAATGAAAGCCTGCAGGACGGCGACTCCGAACGTACATTTCATCTTTCATCAGATTAAAATAAAGCGCTTCTGACTATCATCATTGATAACCGGAAGCGCTTTTTACTTTTCACAGACCGTTATGTCCCGGCCTCTTTTCTGTGCACATAAAAATGGAGTCAGGATTGAATTCATCCTCACTCCATTTTGTTCTTGTGAAATACTTTTGATGCAGCCCCGTTTGGTTATTTCACGATCATAACAGGACAGTGCACTCTTTTCGCTACTTTGTGGCTCACACTGCCGAGTACCATTGTTTGAAGCTGATTTAACCCGCGGCTGCCAAGTACAACGCAGTCATACTCTCCATCGTTTGCAAATTTTACGATAGTCGGACCCGGCTCTCCGTGCTTAAGATGAATCTCATAAGAAATATTTTTTTCTTTTAATTTAATTTCAATTGGCTCAAGCTTTTCTTTCCGCTTTGATTGAATTACATCCTTATCACCATATCGAAGAACATCGGACTTAGATTTATCTCCGTCGACAATATAAATAATGTCAATGTGACCTGCTTGTTCTCTTTCTGCCAGAGCAATTGCATGATCTGCAGAGCGGAGAGAATGCTCAGATCCGTCGGCAGCCAGTAATATTTTTTCGTACATATTCGTTCACCGTCCTATTTGATTAGTGGCCGGAGGATAATCCATCAAGCTTATTCATGAGCTGAGAGCTTTCTTTGTTTATGCCTTTAAAAGTCACAGCGATATCTCTCTGTCCAAATTTAGTTTTTATCTTTTCAATTGCTTCCACTGCTGAATCATCCCATACATGGGCTCTTGTTAAATCTATTGTGACTTTGTTGATATTTTCATTATAATTAAAGCTTTTCACAAAGTCAGTAACTGAAGCGAAAAAGATTTGTCCATCAACGGTATAGATTTTTTCGTTCTTCTCTTTTCCAGCTTCTTTCGTAACATGAACTTTAGAAATCTTAGCGGCAAAGAAAATAGCACTAAGCACTACGCCGGCGAGTACCCCTTTGGAGAGATCGTGCGTAATCACTACTGTCGCGACGGTAACTACCATAACGGTAGAGTCACTCTTTGGCACCTTGGTCATCATCCGAAGTGAGCTCCAGTCAAACGTACTGATGGCTACCATAATCATCACCCCGGCGAGAGCTGCTAATGGTATTTGAACGACCAGATTTCCGAGGACAAGCATAAGAAAAAGTAAAAAAACTGCTGCTACAAAGGCGGATAATCTACCTTTACCGCCTGATTTTACATTAATAACCGATTGACCAATCATCGCACAGCCCGCCATTCCACCGAAAAAACCGGTAACGACATTTGCATACCCCTGGCCCCGCGCTTCCTTGTCTTTATTGCTTTCCGTATCTGTCATATCATCCACAATGGTAGCTGTTAACAGAGATTCAAGCAGGCCGACCACTGTAAGCGCCAGTGCATAAGGGAAAATAATAATTAAGGTTTCAAGGTTAAGAGGTATTGCTGGAAGCAAGAACACCGGCAGAGTATCAGGCAGAGCACCCATGTCCCCTACATTTCTAACATCAGATCCAATAAATACAGCAAGTGCTGTAACAATAATAATGGCAATCAGTGTAGATGGAACTGCTTTGGTGAACTTTGGAAATAAATAAATGATAGCTAGAGTTAAGGCAACAAAGGTATACATTACCCAGCCTTCTCCTTTAAAATGATCAAACTGAGCGGTGAAAATGAGGATCGCCAGTGCATTAACAAAACCGACCATCACAGAGCGTGGAATAAATTTCATTAACCTCGACAATCCGCTGAATCCAAAAATAATTTGCAGTATTCCTGTTAAAATCGTTGCTGCGAGCAGATATTCCAGGCCGTGCTCAGCAACGAGTGTAATCATTAATAAAGCCATAGCCCCTGTCGCTGCAGAAATCATTCCAGGTCTGCCTCCTACAAACGAGATGACAAGTGCAATACAAAAAGAAGCGTAGAGACCTACCTTTGGATCTACTCCTGCGATGATCGAAAAGGCAATTGCTTCTGGAATAAGAGCCAATGCCACCACGATTCCGGCTAAAATATCTCCGCGGATATTGCCGAACCATTCATTTTTCAGTTGTGCTGCGTTCACTTGTTATCTCCTCTTTTCAATTTTTTTGAGCAGAACGTTGTTTCTCACCGTACGTTCAAGCCTTTTTTTACAAATAGCTTATGTCTCCGTTACATAAGCTCCCGTTGTGAACATGCGGATTGTATCACACAATCGATATACTTCAAAACGCTTCTAATTGCTATGTAAGCGTGAATCATCTTTGTTTTTCTTTTTATTTCTTCTTATTTCATTCACTTACTTCAATAAAAAAAGCTACCCACAATATGGATAACTTTAGTGCTTATAGTTTTCCTTCCCATTCACTATAAAACTGTTCTAAATAGCTGATCATATATTTTTGACGCTGATTGGCAACTTTTTTAGCCGTTTCTGTATTCATTAAACTTTTCAATAGAAATAATTTGTCGAAGAAATGTTGAATAGCTGTGTCGCGGTTATCTTTGTCCTCCGCAGCCGGTTCGTGCAGCGGTTTACCATGTGACCCTGAGTAGGCAAAGGCGCGGGCAATCCCGATGGCTCCAATGGCATCAAGGCGGTCCGCATCCTGCACAATCCGTCCCTCCAGTGTATTCATTGGCGGATTGGATCCTTTTCTCCATGACATCGTTTTAATTATATCCATAACATGATCTCGTTTATGTGAATTTTCCACATGCTGGTCCAGCCAATTTTTCACGTTGGCTTGTCCTGCATGCTCTGTCTCATTCAATTTTGAATCAGCAATATCATGCAGCCAGGCCGCTAATTCGCAAATAAATCTGTCGGCCCCTTCTTCCTCTGCCAGTCGAACCGACCAGACAGCCACTCGGTGTGAATGCCAGAAGTCATGGGCGGGATCTGTATTTTGAAAAAAACGATGTGCCTCGGTTTTCGCCTGCTGCAGAATGTATTTATCGTTCTTTAAATATTCCATTTCTCTCCCTCCTCTTTTTATCATAGCATCCTTCTTCCTGAGACGCACAAAGTTCTTTTCTAAATATACAGATTTTGTTCTTTAAATGCACTATCGAACAAGGCGCAGCCCCGTTTGATTTATGATAAAATATAGCTTATGGATTTGCAGGCAAAGGAGGCAGCCCCTTGCAAACATTAACGAAAGAAAAAATTCGCTCCCTGGTCGGCCAGAAAATATACCAACGGGGGAGTGCCTATTATAGAGAAGACAGAGTTACTCATATAGAAACGAATAAGGTTGGCTCTTTTACTCAAGTCTCCGCTCGTGTGATCGGCTCAAAATCTTACCACACAGAAGTTCTCTTAAATGAAGAAAGTGAGGTACGTGACGAGTTCTGTACATGCCCAGCATTTGAAGGCGGGTTTGATTATTGCAAACACATTGCTGCACTGCTGCTTACCCAGACCGGAGCACCCAGCCGACCATCCACTGATCTTCCTTCATTTTTCAAAAAAAAGCAGAAACAGCCGGATGAATGGGAGCAGACTTCTTCACTAAAGAAACTGTTCGTAGATTATTTTGCCGGACGAATGCAGACAGTCGAATCGATTGGTGAAGCACTAAAGACAGAATATGCCTTGAGCTTTCGAACGGACCATTCACATTCACAGGAATACTACTTTTCTATTCAACTAAAGATCGGCACTGATAAAAAATATGTAGTAAAGGATATTGAAGCACTGCTTGCTGCGATGCGGCAGCGTTCGTTACTTCCTTTCACCAAAAAATTTACCTTTGATCCTACGAACCATTACTTTAAAGAAGAGGATCTTGCTGTTTTGAGAAAGCTCGAGGACATCCTTCGAAATCAAAGCTGGGGGGAGGGGCAGCGCGGCTATTTTATGAGCGGTTCTGGACAAAAGAGTGAAGTCGAGGTACCTCCCGTTGCAGCAAATGATATGTTAAACGCATTATTTTCATGCGAAAATGTCTATATACGTACTTCCTTTGGCAGCGAAATCCCTTTAACCGTTAAACAAAGCTGGCCGGGAGAGTTTGTTTTAAACAGAGAGAAGAACCATTATTATTTAACTTATTCTTCATTCGCCTATCCACCGCGAAACGTAAGTCTTACTCCTTATTATTTATGGAACGATAAGCTCTATGAAACGAAAGAAGAAGACAGGTCGACAAAACTGCTGTTTCACATGCTTATGGATACACCGAAGGGACGCCTCCCTTTGAAAAAAGACGAGCTAGAACAAGTGTATGCGAACATCGTTTTACCGTTAAAAGAAAAATCACGTTTGAAGTTGGACAATGAGGTTGAAAAAAACGTCATTGAACACCCTTTACAGGCAAAGGTGTACTTAGAAGCGCTGGAAGGTTCCATTCAGGCGGAGCCGCTTTTCACCTACGGCTCTCATTCCTTTCATGCAGTAACTGAGGAAAGGCCCCCCGCTGAAGATGACAGGCTGATTTCTAGAAATGTACAAAAGGAAGAAGAGATTCTGCAGCTATTTGAGGAAGCAGGATTCCATTGGAACGGCAAAGCCTTATCCCTGACCGATGAAGAGGATATCATTTATTTTCTGCTTGAAATTCTGCCGGAACTGAAGAAAAAAGCAGTCGTATTCATGAGCAGAGATCTTGATAACATGATTGTTGAATCGTCTTCATTTTCTCTAGAGTCAAAGCTTGATTCCTCTCTCAGCTGGCTCGATATCTCCTTTCAGACCGATGATCTTGATGAGCAGGAGCTTTATGAGCTGATGCGCTCATTAAAAGAAAAAAAGAAATTCCATAAAACGAGGGACGGCCGTTTTGTACCGCTAGAGGATGAGATGTTTGAAGACCTTCGCTCTCTGCTTACAGATGAATCAGCTACTGACTTTGAGAACGGTTCTCTTCGGTTTCCCGCCTATAAAGCCTTTCAAATGGACCAATACATGGAATCCGGCAGAAGATGGGCAAAGGATGAAAGTCTTGAAAAGCTTTTGAGTGATATTAGAACACCAGAAGAGAGACACTCTCCGCTTCCGGCTGGATTGAATGCGTCTCTGCGGGATTACCAGGAAAAGGGATATCAATGGTTCAAGGTATTATCAGAGTATGGATTCGGCGGGATTCTTGCAGATGATATGGGTCTTGGAAAAACGTTACAGACGCTTACCTTTATATTGTCAGAACGAGAGATTTCCCAGGCAGAGCCTCCTTTTCTGGTGGTTGCCCCATCCTCTCTTGTTTATAACTGGGAAAAGGAAGCAGCGTTTTTCACACCACGTCTTCGGACCAGTATTATTCAGGGCAGCAAAGAAGAGCGGCGCCAGCAATTGACGAACATAAATGGCAGCGACGTCCTGATCACTTCTTATCCATTACTGCGACGGGATACTGATTTATACGAGGACCTTGAGTTTCAGGGCATCATTCTGGATGAAGCCCAGGCTGTAAAAAATCACACCTCCAAAACCTTCCGGTCGGTCAGACAGCTGAAAACAAAAAAAGCATTCGCATTAAGCGGAACGCCCATAGAAAATAAAGTTGAGGAGCTTTGGTCCTTATTTGCGATTTTAATGCCAGGGTTATTTTCGGACATTAAAGCCTTTAAATCGTTAGAGCCAAAACAGGTAAGTCAGCGAATCTCCCCTTTTATCCTAAGGCGCACTAAGAAAGAAGTATTAAAGGAACTGCCGGATAAAATTGAAACGACCAGACATTGTGAACTTTCCAAAAAGCAACGAGAAACCTATGTTGCTTATCTAAATAGAATTAAGACAGAAACAGCCCTCCAGCTTGAAGCTGGTTTTCAGCAGAACCGAATGAACATTCTCGCCAACTTAACAAGACTTCGTCAGCTCTGCTGCCATCCAGGCATGTTTCTTGAGGATTACACAGGAGGTTCCGGCAAACTGGATGAACTGATGGAATTCATGCAGGAAGCCAGAGAAAATAATAACCGAGTACTCGTGTTTTCCCAGTTCACTACAATGCTGAGCATTATTTCAGAAGCATTTAATAAAGAAGGTCTCGATTACTTTTATCTGGATGGCCAAACACCTTCCCAGGAGAGACTGGCATTGACGGAACGTTTTAATCAAGGCGAAAAAGAAGCATTTCTTATTTCATTGAAAGCAGGCGGAACTGGATTGAATCTCACAGGGGCAGATACAGTAGTTCTCTTTGATTTATGGTGGAATCCTGCTGTTGAGAACCAGGCTGCCGACCGTGCCCACCGGATTGGCCAAAAACAGGTGGTGCAGGTGATGAAACTTATATCACAGGGAACTATAGAAGAAAAAATACAACAGCTCCAGGATAAGAAAAAAGCATTGTTCGATCAGGTAATTCAATCCGGTGAAACAAGCCTGAGTTCTTTATCAGAAAATGATATAAGGGAGCTGCTCGAATTATAGAGAGGGGAAAACGCATGCCAGCAAGTAAACAAACAGCTCTATTTGCGATATTTTCGGCTCTTTCTGTTGTTGGAGCTTCCATTAAAATTCCGGCCGGGCTGACAAGCCTCGCGCTTGATTCGGCACCGGCTCTTGTGGCTGCTGCTTTAATTAACCCTTTTTTCGGTGCCGGCATCGCTTTTGCCGGTCATCTATTATCCGCTCTGCTGGGCGGGTTTCCGCTTGGCCCGTTTCATTTAATTATCAGCATAGAGATGTTCTTGCTCATTCTTTTGTTTGGCAGTGTATATCAAAAGGGAGCCATTTTTCCTTCTTGCTTCCTATTTTGGACGGGAAATACATTTCTTGCGCCGCTTCCTTTTATTTGGCTGATCTCCCCTGCATTTTATTCAGCTGCTGTGCCTGGACTCCTAATTGCTTCATCAATAAACATCGTCATAGCTGTATTGCTCGTGCCGCGCCTGTCCTCAATATGGAATAAAAATAAACAGGTGATATAAGCCTTTGAGGGCTAAACTCCTCCTCCAAATAAAATTTATTGCTTTGATTGTAAATTTACAGTAAAATTCAAGCTATAAGCGCAGTATATTTAAGTATATACATTACGCTCATACAGGAGGTGACACCTCATTCATTAATGAGGGGTGCTAATTGGACATAGCTCATTTATTATTGGCGGCAGTGCTGATCGGGTTGACCGCATTTTTCGTGACTACGGAATTTGCCCTGGTGAAGGTGAGAACTTCAAAGATTGATCAGCTCGTGGAAGAAGGCAGCAAAAGAGCACTGGCCGCCAAAAAAGTAATTACTGATCTTGATGACTATTTATCTGTCTGCAAGTTCGGCATTACCGTAACAACACTAGGTCTTGGGTGGATGGGAGAACCAACTGTCGAAAGACTGCTTCATCCAGTCTTTCAACAATTTGCGCTTTCGGATAACACGGTCACCCTTTTAAGCTTTGGAATAGCATTCTCTATCATTACATTTCTTCATGTTGTGATAGGCGAGCTTGCTCCTAAGGCACTGGCCATCCAAAAAGCAGAAGCAATGTCCCTGATGCTTGCAGGACCGATTATCCTGCTATATAAAATTATGTACCCGTTAATATGGATTCTGAACGGGTCAGCACGAATCCTCACAAAAGCATTTGGACTGCAGCCGGCATCGGAATACGATTCAGCCCATTCGGAGGAAGAACTGCGTATTATGTTGACGGAAAGCTATCAAAAGGGTGAAATCAATCAGTCAGAATTTAAATACGTCAACCGAATTTTTGACTTTGATAATCG
Organism: Alteribacillus sp. HJP-4; assembly: GCF_042139015.1. Classification (NCBI taxonomy): domain Bacteria; kingdom Bacillati; phylum Bacillota; class Bacilli; order Caryophanales; family Bacillaceae; genus Alteribacillus; species Alteribacillus sp. HJP-4. The sequence continues at coordinate 18,635 of NZ_JBHIKY010000007.1, forward strand.
CCTGGCAAAAGAAATTATGATTCCCCGTACGGAGATGATTACTTTATCTAATGAAGCATCGCTTGAGGACAGCTTATCAACCATGACTAGTGAGCGCTTCACCCGTTATCCAGTTGTTAATGGAGATAAAGATCACATTGTCGGAATGATTCATGCAAAAGAAGTATTCGGCGATCTCGTATCGACGGAGCGGCACCTTATTGATTTATCAAAATATCTCCGGCCGGTCATACAAATGATTGAGGCTACGCCAATTTCTGAATTGTTAATCACTATGCAGAAAGAACGGACTCATATGGCAATTATTTTAGATGAATATGGCGGCACTGCCGGTCTTGTGACAGCGGAAGATATCATAGAGGAAATCGTCGGGGAAATGCGAGACGAATTTGATGCAGAAGAAAATCCCTTCATCCAGAAAGTGAATGACGATGATACACATTATCTTCTCGATGGGAAAGTGCTTATCGAAGAAGTAAACGACCTTCTCGGCATCTCCATTGATGACGATGATATAGATACAATTGGAGGCTGGCTTCTCTCTGAGCGGTATAACATTATTAAAGGCGACATCGTCTCCTTTGAAGATTGTACATTCACCCTGAAGGAAGCAGAAGGCCACCAAATAAAAGTAATTGAAGTGAAAAAAGAAGCAGGCAGTGAAGATTCCGATTCTGAGGAAGAGCTGGACGATTCAAGCCCCATCTATAGACAAAATTCTATTTCATAATTGAAAAAGCTTCCCTTTATCAGCTGAAAGCTGCAGGGAAGCTTTTCTTATCATATCCTCTCTAAACTTCTCTTCCCCGCAGCAGAAAGAATCCACCGTTAGAAACATTCTATATAATGGAAAGAGAGTCTTTCTTGACCACTTTGAATTGAGGAGTGATTGGATGACATTGCATATTACACATTTAGACCACATACAGCTTGCCGCTCCTGAAGGGTGCGAACAGGCTGCAAGAAAGTTTTACAGCGGCATCCTCTGCATGAAAGAAATAGAAAAACCTGATTTACTTAAGAGAAAAGGAGGATGCTGGTTCGCATTTGGTTCACTCCAGCTTCATATCGGCGTTGAAACACCATTTCAGCCGGCAGCAAAAGCTCATCCGGCCTTTGCAGCCACAGATTTGCATGAACTGAAGAAAATTCTTGAAAACCACGGGTATCCCTGTACAGCAGATGACTCCATTCCGGGAGTTCAGCGTTTCTATACAAAGGATCCGTTTGGCAACAGGCTGGAATTTATAGGTAAGTAGTGGAAGTTGTAAGGGTAGGTGATACGCAGCAGGCAGTCACTGTCATTTTCTCCGGACATTGATTCCGCTTATTACTTCAAACAGCTTGATTTTATGGATTTGCCTGACTTGTGTTCCACTATTGCTAGTATGGTGGCCAATTTTCTATCTCTATTCAGTAAATAACGCACCTGATGTGCTCACTTTAGAAATAGGCTTCATTTGATCAAATCACGGGTCTCATGTATCCTGCCAAGCACACAGCCTGGTTTATTGTTCAGGCTGCTTTCGCTCTACCTTTTTTCACCTATTCAAGAAAACAGCTCATAATCGTCTCCAGCGCCTCCCTTGAAGAAATATCCTCCGCTAAGAGAGGGAGGTAAAGCTTTTCTCTTGAGGAAAACATTTCTTCAATTTGTGTTAAGTATCGCTTTTCCTGATTTCTGCGTTTTTGAATAAACTCACTATCTCCAGCATGAACCGGCATGCATTTATTCACAACAAGCGCATTCACACGCAGCTCTGTTTTTTCCAGCAGCTTCACTGCTCTCTTTGTTTCTGCGATCGGAAGCTTTTCCGGGACAAGTACATAAATGTAAGCTGTCCTTTTATTGTCCATGAGGACTTTTCTTGCGGCTGAAAATTTATCCTTTCTATTCATAAGCACCCGGTATATCGGATCATCGACCGGTTCTCCATCATTTAACCATTGGGAATAATTTTCATTAATAGACTGACGCCGCTGCAGCATCCCTTCAATCCATGCTTCCATCAATTCCGGCAAAGACAATAATCTCACTGTATGACCGGTAGGCGCTGTATCAAACACGATCAAATCAAAGTTTTCTTTTTCATCTAGCACTATTTCCACGAGCCTGTCAAACAAAGCCGCCTCCTCAGAGCCGGGGGAGACAGCCGCCATATCAATCTGGCGGTTCACCTCCTCTGCCATATGAGATTTGACAAGCCCTTTTAAGTTATCCTTCACTTGATTGATGTAGCGCCTGGATTCATTTTCAGGACTGATTTCAAGTCCCCAAAGACAGTCCGTCAATTTTCTCTTTTTGTCTCCGATCTCCTCATCGAAAAGATCGCTCAGATTATGAGCAGGATCCGTCGAAACGAGCAACGTCTTTTTGCGTTTTTTGGCAGCGGCAAGTGCAAAAGCTGAGGAAGATGTTGACTTGCCTACGCCGCCTTTTCCTCCAAAAAATACGATATCAAAAGAAAACAGATTTTCCATTACCTTCCTCCTTTCTATTTAACAGCAGCGAATTCCCGATAACGGTGATTTATCCATTCCCATCCGTAAATGCCAGTCATGAAACCGCTCCACCATTTCCGGATAGAGCTCCAGCGTGTAGTAGGAAGCAGGATTCGGCAGGCCAAGCAGATCTGAAAAACAAAGCAGTAAAAACAAATCATCTTCATCACGGATTTCTCGTTTTATCTCGGCGCGGTGCGGAAGCTTCAAAACCTCATCGTAGAATTCCAGCAAGCTTCTTATACTTAATTTTTTTTCCATGGTTATCCCCCCATGATTATATCGTGCCTATACGAAAAGGGCCGCAATTCTGCAGAAAGTACTGCCCTGCAGAAAGGACCCTTTTCTTCCTTTCTTTATTTTATCATGTTTACTTAATCATTATCCGGTTCTGTATTCGGCTTTTCTCTTCTAAACAATGCAATTGCTTCTAATAAAATCCAGATGGCAAACCCGAGAATTATCGCGCCTAATACGAATAAGAGAATCTGCGCATCGGCGTCACCGAGACCGGACCACTGGAACAGAACCTGCTGCGTCATCGCCCAAAGGGTCATAAACAATAAGAATATCATCGGAACAAGGGTAAATAGGAAGTTCCTTCCTTTCCGGCGAAGCCAGATCGAGATCAGCAGTAAGCTGATACCCGCCAGGAGCTGGTTCGATGTACCAAACAGCGGCCAGAGCAGATATCCACCGGAACCAAACCCACGATCATCTCCAGGGAGAAGAACGAGCGCTGTACTTGCCCCAACAGCCATGGCTGTGGCGACATGCTTCTTCGTTAACGCCGGAGCTTTATACTCCTGGCCAAGCTCTGATATGATGTAGCGCATCAGCCGGACAGAGGTATCAAGCGTGGTAGCGGCAAAGCTTACTACAATAACCGCTACAATCGTTTCAGCCACTCCGGCCGGAAGCCCGAGTCCGGTGGCGAGCTGCCCCGCCCCTCCGATGAAGTGTCCCAGTCCATCTGCATTTGCAATAGTATAGCTTTCGTACGCGGACAGGAAGTCAGATTGAGTAGCAAAGAAGGTTGTCACTGCCAGGATGGTTATCAGTGCCAATGTTCCTTCGCCGACTGCCCCAAAATAACCGACAAATCTGGCATCCGTTTCTTTGTTCAGCTGTTTTGAAGTGGTACCGGAGGAAACAAGTCCGTGAAAACCTGAAATAGCCCCGCATGCAATCGTAATAAATAACAGTGGGAACCATGAGACATCAGAAACACCTCTTGTCGCAGGTGCTGATATTTCTGGAGCTGGCCAAGTGAACAGCAGCCCTAGATATAAAATGGCAAGACCTACAACCAGCTGGTGGGAGTTAATGTAATCCCGTGGCTGCAAAAGCTTCCATACTGGCAGAATCGATGCGATATATACATAGATCATAAGAATCGCTATCCATATCATAAATGCCCAGGATACTGCCCCAAGACCAAGCGGTCCCGCCGCTTCCTCTCCGCCAAAATAGCTGACAATATCAATCTGCAGAGCAGGTACATTCGCAGCAATTACCGCTGCTGCATACATGACAGCAAGCGCTATTATAGAAGGGACCAGCATATTGCCGCCTTTTTTGTTTACTTTATAGCCGATCCATATTGCAAGCGGTATCTGGATGAAAACTGGCAGAACACTTGCTGGAAATGAAACAAATAAATTCGAAATAACCCATGCAAAGACAGCGTTTACCATTAATACTAGAATAAGAATGATAAACAAAAATAAGAGCTTGGCACGGCGGCCGATAATTCTTTCGGCTAATGTACCGATGGACTGTCCTTTATTACGGACTGATAATACCAGTGTTCCAAAATCATGAACCCCCGCAGCAAAGACCGTGCCGAGAACGACCCACAAAAAAGCGGGAAGCCATCCCCAATAGACGGCAACAGCAGGCCCTACAATCGGTGCTGCCCCGGCGACGGAAGTAAAATGGTGACCCCAGAGAACCCATTTATTTGTTGGTACAAAGTCTACGCCATCCCGGAATTCATGTGCCGGTGTGCGGAAATTTGGATCTAAGCGATAAATGCGTTCAGCGATAAACTTAGAATAATACCGGTATCCGAGGGCAAATACTATAATCCCTATAACCGCTAAAACAATAGCTGGCATGAGCGCCTCTTCCTTTCTGCATTGGATTAAAAAAATAGATAACGCTTACATATTGGTGATTTTTTCCTCCTTTCCGCTATATTCCTATGCTTATAGTAGTAGTTTGATTATAAAAGAAATTATGATAATTTGCGAATAATTTCTTAAAATACTATTCTAACAATAATTTTGCCAAATGTTTAGCCTTTAATTTTGACCGAGAGCCTTTGCAAAGAAGCTGGATAGTAAAATAATGATGAATAAGGACGGCCCCATAGCTGCAAACAGAAAAGAAAGCGGCCGTGACTTTATCAGCGGACTAAAAAAGAAAGAGATCGATGATGCCATCGTCACGCCAATAAAAAATCCGACTAAATCATAGGTAAGTATAATAAAAAGACCGTGGAGAGCTCCAAGAGAGCCAAAGATAAACACACCTAGAAGCGGATAAACAAGCCAGGTTTCGAGCGGCTTTAACAACTGCAGCAGCAATTCCCCTGCCGCAGCTCCTGCATATGTATGTACAGTTAATATAAAAGCCAGCAGTAAAAATTGATTGATATCGCCAAGACTGATTGTATAAAAAATAAACAACAATAAGGTGACGGAGCAGGCAAGGCCGCTTCCTTTTAAATAACGAATAATTGCACTTTGTGATGAAGCCTCCATAATATCCTCCTGAGTCCAAACTTCTTTTTAGTATACATCATATTTACTCCCCATTGCTTTTCAAACTCATAAGGCTGTGCTATATTTAAGAAAATATTATATTTCCACTAGGGGTGTCGGAAGACTGAGAGAGGCGTGCTGCCTCAACTCTTAGAACCTGAACTGGCTCAGACCAGCGTAGGAAAGTGGTGCGGCAGGCTTCTTGTCACACAGACAAGAGTGTTTTAAAAAATCAGTCGTCTCCTTTCCCCCTTTGAGGATATGAAAGGAGTATTTTTATGCAATCCAATCGACTAGTCATTATGATAGAAGTCGCTATTATGGCTGCACTGGCAGTCATCCTCAGCTATATCAAATTTTCAGCACTCTGGGCAATGGGAGGTTCAATTTCCCTTGTCATGGTTCCTATCTTCATTATGGCTTTCCGGAGAGGATGGAAAATCGGAGTACTCACAGGCTTTATTTATGGAATGGTTCAGCTGTTGTTTGGTCCAACGATTGTTCACCCTGTTCAATATATTTTAGAATATCCGATTGCTTTCGCCGTGCTGGGATTTGCCGGAGTATTTGCCGGTAAACAAAGCAGACAGGACCGACTGCCGCTGGCTTTAATGATTACAGGTATAGGATTTGCTACTTTGCTCAGATTTCTGGATCATTTTGCTTCCGGTATTATCTGGTTTGGGGCTTACGCTCCTGATGGTATGCCGGTCTCTGCGTATTCAGCAATTTATAACGCTTCATATCTTGTGCCGGAAATGCTGATAACGATGGTGATTGTCGTTCTTATTTCCAGATACAGGCCGCAATTTTTCATTGAAACTAAAAGATCCCCTCAGGCCGCAGCGTAATGCCTGCCTTTCATCATGAAGGGCAGGCTTTTTTTTACCATTCAAAAAATAACTTTAATGCAAATGTGATTAGTGTATATCCAATAGATGAGAGAAGAAACGTACGAAAGTGTGCATTGTGTTCAGAAGGCAGTTCTTTTTTCAGCACATTTAAGATCATAGCTCCAGATATAAAGGCAAAAACAATGCCCAGTGCATAGTCAGGCATAGAAACGAACACACCAAGCAGCCAGCCGCTTAAAATCCCTGCAGCAAGAATGTACCTCCCAAGCTCTACATATCTTTTGGCATCCTCTCTCCACAAATCATTCGAAATTGCCATAAAGTGCAGTCCAACAGCTAACCCGTAAAACCACGCCTCTATCCCTTCTATATCAGACCCGAAAACATGGTACGAAATAAACATATTGTACATCCCGAAAAATATTATTTGAATCCAATAGAAGCTTCCTTCACCCTGAGCATGCTTCTGGTAAGCTTTTTCTGCTGCATTATGAACGGCATAAAATACAAGCAGACCAAAGAGCCCCAGCAAATATAATTCTGACTCCATCGCCAGCAGTCCAGATGCTTTGAATTTCTCCTGCTCTTCATGCAGAGAAGGCAGCACATAAACGAAAACATAGGAAACAGCAACTCCACCAGAAAAAGAAACCCATTTAAATCTGCCAACATGAGAAGTCGAAATTAATTTATTTGCAAACAGCTGCACTGTAAGGTAAACGATGATTATCAGCGTCGGATCGAGCATTGTCTTTGTTCTCCCTTCCCATGGGAATTGAAATTTTAATAATAACCGCCATTTTCCCACAAAATGATAGAAATGAAAAATAAAAGGGTAGTTCTGAATAGCAGCCTCTAAAAAATCAAATCCTATTATCCTGTCCCTTCACCGCACAGCCGTGCGTGAGACAGGCTGTTTTAATATACTAATACTGGAAACTTATACAAAAGCACGAGAGGATGACACAGATGAATAAAAAGCAATTGGAAACAAGAGCTATACACGGTAAGGGAAAGGGTAACGAGCACGGCAGCCTGGTACCGCCTATTTATCAAACCTCTACGTTTTCCTTTGCTAGTGCCGAGCAGGGAGAACAAAGATTTGCAGGTAATGAAAAAGGCTATATATATTCCCGCCTTGCTAATCCAACAGTGCGAGAATTAGAGGAGAAAATTGCTGATCTTGAAGGAGCGGAGGATGGAATAGCATTCAGCTCTGGAATGGCAGCCATATCTTCTGTGCTTGCTTCTCTTGTGAAAAGCGGTGATCACCTCCTTATATCAGAAGGAGTGTATGGCTGTACTTTCGGACTGCTCACGATGCTGAAGGATCGTTTTCAAGTAGAGTTTGACCTGATCGAGATGGATGACGAGGCTCATATTCGTTCGTTTATAAAGCCAAACACAAAAGCGGTTTATGTAGAAACACCTATAAATCCAACGATGAGAGTTATTGATATGGCGATGCTGAGTTCAGTTACCAAAGACAAAGGATTAACATTGATAGTAGATAACACGTTTGCCTCCCCTATTTTACAGAGGCCGTTGGAATTTGGTGCGGATGTGGTTATACACAGCGCGACAAAATATATAGGTGGGCACGGAGATCTTATCGCAGGACTCGCCTGTGGCAGTAATGACTTTATAACCGGAGTCCGCTCTTCTGCCCAGAAAGACATGGGCGGTATATTAGGGCCATTCGATGCCTGGCTGCTGCTCCGCGGCTTAAAAACTCTATCACTCCGCATGCATCGTCACTGCAGCACTGCAAAAATTATCAGCGAAAAGCTTAGAACCCATAAGGCTGTAGAAAAAATCTATTATCCAGGAGATCCGGACTTTTCTTATCATGCACTTGCACAAAAACAGATGGATGATTCAGGGGGGCTGCTCAGCTTTGAATTAAAGGGGAACAAGCAAACAGCTCAGGCTTTTATGAATCAACTGTCTATGATTAAAATAGCGGTAAGCCTGGGAGATGCTGAAACATTAATTCAGCATCCCGCGACCATGACTCACGCCGTTGTACCGGAGCAGGAGCGGCAGAAAATGAAAATAAGTGACCGCCTGCTGAGGCTTTCTTTTGGCCTTGAATCTCCTGATGATATCTGGGAGGATCTTGAGCAGGCCCTAAACAAGACTACTGAGAAAGTAAGTAAGAGAATAAAATAACTGTTTATTGATAATAAAGGTTTTATTAAGCGGTTGATTTTCCCTGCGCAAACTCGCTTGCCGCGGGCAACGCTTCAACTTCCTCGGCAGCTAGTCGCTGCCTGTGGGAATTTCAGCCGTTGCTATTCCCGCAGGCGTCTCGCTTGCTCCGCTCTTATCAACCATCTCTTATGCGTGTAGAAGAGTAATCATTACATATCTGTTGGTGAATCTACTTTTGCAGCAGCCTCAGTCTTAAACAGCATCATTTGATGCCGGCACGCGTCAATCTTTCATAACAGCTTCAAGAAGCCTTCGGGCTGCCTGTTCTGGATTATCTTTTGCGCTTATAGCGGAAATAACGGAAATTCCGTCCGCTCCAGCTTTTATTACCTGCACTGCATTCTCAACATGGATGCCTCCTATACCGACAATCGGCAGAGTGAAACCCTGGGCACGAATTCTGCTGATCCCGGCTGGACCGATCGGCTCCTCTGCATCTTCTTTGGTGGCAGTAGCAAACATTGGACCGGTGCCAATATAATCTGCTCCATCCTGCTCTGCCTTCCTCGCTTCCCGGAGCGTTTTTGCGGAGATCCCGACCAGCATGCCGGCCGGACAGTACTTTCGAATTTCTGAAGCCGGGGCATCATTCTGGCCAGCATGAATGCCGTCTGCCCGCAGGCGCAGGGCAAGCTCGACATCATCATTTATGATAAAAGGAATATCGTTGTCTGCGCATACCTCTTGTAAACGACGGGCGAGCTCTTCTTTCGCCCCGCCTGCAAGTGCTCCTTTTCCTTTTTCACGGAACTGGAAACAGGTGATGCCTCCTTGTATTGCCTTTTTTAATACACTTACTGGATCTTTTTCTGTGTTATTACTACCCATTATGAAATAAAGCTTCAATATATCTTTATTCATCAAAAATCTCTTCCGCTGTCTGCGTTTTAATATTCAAATGTTGTCTGAAGTCCATTTCCCCCACATGATAAAGAGCATTCAGCAGCTCTTCCTGAAAAGTTCCAGGCCCCTGCATAGATGCAAATCCTTCTGCTCTTTCTGAGGCCACTCCATAAAATCCTAACGCAGCTGCCGCAGCTTTCGCCGGCTCCTTAATTACGGTACTAAAAGCCCCAATGACAGCAGTAGCCAGGCAGCCGCTTCCCGTAACTTTGGTAAGCATCGAATGTCCATTGTGAATCCGGTATACTTGCTTCCCATCTGATACAGCATCAACAGGACCAGTTACAGCTGCAGGCACATTCAGTGTTTTGGCCGCATGCAAAGCGATACTTGCGATATTTTTCTCGCCACCTGCAGCATCTACTCCGCGAATATCACTGTTAAGTCCAGCCACTGCAGAAATTTCAGCAGCGTTTCCGCGAAGCAGATCGATCGTAATTCTTTCCAATAAATGATGAACCGTAGTCGTACGATAGGATGTTGCCCCTGCCCCGACCGGGTCCAGGATGACAGGCACTCCTTTTTGATTTGCTGCCTTTCCTGCAGCAAGCATCGCTTCTACCTGTGCAGGATAAAGAGTGCCGATATTCAACACAAGTACATCTGCAGCGGAGGCCATCTCCTCTGCTTCTTCGAGTGCAGTGGTCATAACAGGTGAAGCTCCCATCGAAAGCAGTCCATTAGCAGTAAAATTTGTAACCACATTATTAGTTATACTGTGCACAAGCGGTCTTTTCTTTTTCACCTCATCAAGTATCTTCCCAAGCTCTTTTGAGCGCATGAATCGCCCTCCTTATCTTTTTATTTTTTCTAATTCGATTCTCGAAGCCCAATGATTCACGGGGCCGCTTCCTTTCCCTAAACCAAGTGTATCTTTAATTGCTTTCGATATAAAATCCTTACTTTCTTCCACTGCCTGATAAACAGTATGTCCCCTGGCCAGTTTCGCGGCAATTGCAGCAGAAAATGTACACCCTGTGCCATGAGTATTTTTCGTATTCGAACGAGAAGCACGGAAGATCCTGAACTCTCCATTCGTATATAAAATATCGGTTGCCTTCCCATGCAGATGACCGCCCTTCACTACAGAAGCTCTACAGCCAAATTCCTCTACAAGAATTTTTGCCGCTTCCTTTGCACTATTTTCTGAATTGATAGTTAAGCCGGTCAGCTTTTCCGCTTCTTCAAGGTTCGGTGTCACCACAGCTGCAAGTGGAAGCAGCTGTTCCTTCATGATTTGAGCAGTTTCTTTTTCCATCAAGGAATCTCCGCTTGTGGCCACCATTACAGGATCTATGACAATATCTACTTTTTCTTCTTTTAGTATAGCAGCTATGCGCTTCATCATTTCAGGTGTGGCAATCATTCCTGTTTTCACAGCTGACGGACGAATATCTTCAAATACTGAACGAATCTGCTTTTCTACCATCTCTACCGGGACATGCCAAACATCCCGGACGCCTTCCGTATTCTGGGCTACCACGGTAGTCACCGCAGCCATACCATACGCTGTGCATTCCTGAAATGTTTTCAAATCGGCATGAATCCCCGCCCCGCCGCTTGGATCAGTGCCTGCGATTGATAAGACGGCCGGTATATTATTCATTTCTACTCATCCTTTCTTCATATCTAAATAAAATAAAAAATCGCTCCCACTTTAATGGGAGCGATGGCTGTATATCGTGCTCTTTACAATTCATCTGCTCCACTTTCCTACGCTGGCATTAACCAGATCAGGTGGTAAGGGACAGGTGCCGGCGGCTCCATCTCAGCTGTACAGCGCCCCTAGTGAACAGGTTTATGAGATTGATTACATCTTACTGGACAATTCAGGCTGCTGTCAATTACCGGCCATCCCTGTCCTTATCGTTTTTTGAACTTCTCACAATTTTTTCAAGCATATTCAAAATATCATCTTTAGAAAGGTCTTCCTCTTTTCCCTGTACTGACTGATTATTCTTTGGCTTCAAAAATACATCATCTTCCTGTGTATCGTCCGGAAATTCGTCTGCAGTAGAATCTTCAAGGTAATGTTGCCGCTCGCTGGTCGTTGCAAGCTGGCTGTCATTGAGCCTGTCAAACCGATCCGAGCTCCTTCTTCTTTCAACCAGCTCATAGGACCGGACGACTTCGCCTGTTTCTGTGACAAAACGCTTATTCATACTCCGTGTTTCTTTATCGAACAGACTGTATAAAACAGGGATGACAAACAATGTCAGGAAGGTGCTGCTGACAAGGCCGCCAATGACAGCAATACCCATCGGCTGCTGAATTTCAGTTCCTTCTCCCATTCCCAGCGCAAGTGGGAACACACCTAATATTGTCGTAATAGCTGTCATTAATATTGGTCTCGTCCGCTGTTTGACACTTTCAATAATCGCATCCCGAGTCGCGAGACCCCTGGCTTTCATCTGATTAATGTAATCAACAAGCACAATAGCGTTATTTACAACAATTCCGGCAAGAACAATTAAACCGATAAACACCGTCACACTTAATGGTGTCTGCGTCAGTGTTAATGCAAGCATTACCCCGATGATCACCAGCGGTACACTGAACATAACAACAAATGGATATTTAAATGATTCAAACTGACCGGCCATAATCAAGTAAATAAACAGAAGCGCAAGGACAAACGCAAATGCCAGGCTGTTAATAGCATCTTCAAGCAGCTCCTGCTCTCCTGAAAACGCATAGTTGGTGCCATCTGCAATATCAGCGTCTTCAATAATTTCCTCGACCAGCGTGCCCATTTCATTAAGTGTTGTATCAGAGCTGTAAGTTACTGTGAACTCGACACTTTCCTCCTGGTCCAGCCGATTAATAGTCGCCGGGCCTTCCCCTTCTTCAACATCAGCCAACTCAGAAAGAGCTATATACTCTCCTTCTGCATTAGGAATTTGAAGATTTTCCAGATCCTCTTGATCTTCGGTAGATTCTTCATTGTACTGAACATTCACTTCATACGTATTACCGTCTTCTGTGTTAATTGTAGTTGCTGTGGTTCCACGGGTAACGTCCTCCACCGTCTGTGAAATCTGGGCCGGTGTGAGTCCATTATCCCTCGCTGCTTCGGTATCAATATTCACCTGCATCTCAGGTGCTTGTTCTTCCGAAGAAAGATCAATCTCCCGTACAAAGGACTCGTCATTCAGATCGTCCTGTATCGTTTCCACATCTTCTGTCAGAGCTTCGGAGTTGTTGTTACTTAAGGTAAAGACAATTGTGTTTGCTTCACCACCCCCGACTGCCGCCTGGGTGGAAAGAGAAATATCCGCATCTTCATTTACACCGACAACTTCCTCTTCGATATCCTCCACAAAATCTAAAGTGCTGATCTCTCTCTCCTCAAGATCTTCCATCGTAATAAACATTTGAGCTTCGTTATTGCCGGAAGGACCACCCATGGCTGCAGAATCCTCTGAAGATCCTGCCACTGACATGTAATCCTTGATATCTGATTCATCTTCAAATATCGCTTCAATTTCTTCTACCACTGCTTCCGTGCTATCCAGACTCGCTCCATTTTCAAGCTCTACGTCCACAGTGAAGAAGCCGTCATCAGTCGCCGGAAGAAAATTCACACCGGTAGCTGCTAAGCCTGCGCCACCCGCTCCCAGTAGTAAAACTGTGATGATTATCGTTGCTAGCCGGTGAGACAGTACCCATTTGATGGAGCGCTCAATGGATCTAATAAAGCCGGAATCCTGCCTTTTACGTTCTTTATCACCATTTTTCGCAACTAAGATTCGGCTTGCCACCATCGGTACTACGGTCACAGCCACCAGCAGAGAAGCAAGCAGGCTGAAAGCCACTGCCAACGAAAATTCTGTAAAAATATTACCTACAATCCCGCTGATAAATACTACCGGTAAAAATACCGCTACAGTAGTCAGAGTGGAAGCAGTAATAGCTCCACCAACTTCTTTTGTTCCATCAGCAGCAGCCTTACGGGGTGGTTTTCCCATCGACAAATGTCTGTAAATATTTTCAATAACAACAATGGCGTTATCCACCAGCATCCCTATTCCGAGTGCAAGTCCGCCCAGTGTCATCAGGTTGAGGCTTACATCCGTAAAATATAGAAAGCCAAATGTTACGATGACTGAAAATGGTATTGCAATTCCAATAATGAGAGGTGTTTTCAAATCTCTCAGGAAGAAAAACAACACGACCATCGCGAAGACTCCCCCGAGAACAAGAGCCATCGACACACTGTTAATCGACTGCTGAACAAACTCTCCTTCATCAAATAAAGGGACGGCATTCAGATCCTCGTACTCATCCTCTTCCAGAAGAGAATCCAGCTCTTCATTAAAATCTGCCGAAACTTGTGCAGTATTGGCGTCGGACTCCTTCATGACCGTAAACTGCAGTGCTGGATCTTGATTAGCTTTCGTAATAGCATCAGGCTGACTCGTCGTTAAATTGACATCAGCAATGTCACTTAACAATAAATCTTCTCCATTTTCCGGATCTGCACCAACGACCAGCTCTTCGAGATCTTCTTGGGCTTCCAGACTGTTCAGCACTCTTGTTGTAAGCGTCCGCTCATCCGTATCGACCGTACCTCCGGGGACAGAAACATTACTGGATTGGATAACATTAGTAATATCTTCCTGTGTGAGCTGGTTTGATTCTAATTCTTCAGGATCAAGCCTGATATCATAACGTTCCGTCACTCCTCCGGCAAGCTCCACACTTGCCACGCCCTCAATACGTTCAAGCTCTCCTTGAAGATCCTCCACTTCCCCTTGAAAATCTTCAATTTCCCCACTGTCTGATGTTATCGCCATTTGTACCGAACCCATCATGGATGGATCGAATTTCAGGAAGCTGGGATCACTTGCGTCATCTGCAACGGATGCCTGATTCATGGAAGTAATAATATCCTGTTCCACTTCATCAATCGTTGAACTCCAGGAGAATTCCAGCACCACCATCGACATGCCTTCTTCTGAAGTTGAGGTCATCACATTTAACCCCGGCAGTGAAGATAATTCGTCTTCGATCGGCTTTGTAACCTTTTCTTCCACCTCTTCCGGACTCGCACCAGGATAGCTGGATACCACTGCTCCTACCGGCGGATTAATTTCTGGAAAAAGCTGCAGAGGAAGATTCGTCAACGACACTCCGCCGAGCAGAATAAATAATATCATGCCCACAATAGTGAGCTTTGGCCTTCTTATCGATAAATTAGTAATCTTCATTCTTCTGCCTCCCTCTCCAATACCACGATATCTTTTAATTTCAATGCTATTCGATGAAAGGCCTCAAGATCTTCCTGCGGTAATCTTAATAAGTATTTTGAGGTGATTTCATTGTGGGCATTCATCATTTTTTTCGTAATCTCTTCTCCGTATCTGCCTGGCTTTACAAATGTCTGCCGGCGCTGGCCGGGGTCTAATTCACGTTTAATAAACTGCTCCTTCTCCATTTTTGAGAGAAGCTGGCTTGCAGAGCTGGAGGAAACATGAAGCATTTCTGCTATGTCTTTCACGTACAATGTTTTGTACCGCGAAATCAGAATCAGCACAACTTTATACTTTTCCGGAATGTGTGGAAACGCTCCGCCAAACTCTTCGTTTATCTTTACACTCATATCAAAAATGGCATCATCTATCGCTTTCAGCAAGGCTTGTTTGTCGATTTCCCTTCCTCCTTTTGCATTCATAACTTACCGCCTTCCGCTTCCAGCATTGGTCGATGAGAGTGTAAAACCAGGACCGTTGGCTGGATGCACGCTAACTTGGCACGCGATGCGGCCATTTTTCTTCAATACGATTATTAAATATTTAAAACAATTTAACTTCTAAAACTATTAAGTTTCTTAACTATTTATTAATTTAAATTATTCATCCAATCTCGTCAAGGTTTTAACCTAATGTTCATGATTTCTTAACAAAAAGAAAAATTCCGGACGGTCCTAGGGACACTATCGATTTTAATGTTTTCCAGACAATGAAAAACTGCTTTCTCCTTATCTGGAGAAAACAGTTTGATTATTCATTTACATCTTCTTCTTTTTTTATTATTTCCTTTAATGTATTGATAACATCTCTAACCTGTTTGAGGTCCTCTATATCAAGCTGAGAGATGTAATCACGGATAATCGATTCTTCAAATGCTTCAAATTGTTCCTTCAGGCGGACTCCGGTCCGGCCAAGGGCCATATTGATTTCTCGGCGGTTCTGTTCATTGATAGAACGAATAAGAAGATCCTCATTTTCTAATTTATTCAGCGCCTGACTGACAGCGCTCTTTGAAATACCTAGCTGCTCAGCCATACCGCTTAATGTAATATTCTCATTCCGAATAAATAGGATCATCATTGCTTCTTGACGGGATGTCAGCTGCAGCTCTGAAAGCAGCGGCATTTTCGGCTGTAAATACTTGGCGATTGTTTCCATCGAATAAACGGACTCAAGAAATACCCTTTTATAATCTTCGAGACTCATAGCTTCCACTCCCGTTTCATTATTGCACTGTCTTTTGTAATCCTGTGTTTAAAATAGCCCCTATGGCCCCGCTGTATTCCCCGTGTTCGATAAAATAGGCTTTTTTCCCGCGCAGCTCAGTATACCCGCTGATGATGTTTTTTAAGACGTCATGCCGGGCAAACGTAGAACCAATGTAGACGATGGAATCTGTGTTCAATCTTTCCGCAGCCTGTACACTCATCGTCGTGATAGTTTCACCGATCATTCGGACAACACTGGAAATATAATCCTCTTTAGACAATTTTTCCTGTTTCATTTGCATCAAATTGCCAAAGTTACTTGCGGTTAAATCCCCAGATATAGGCGGCTTTTCATGCGAGTAAATATCAGAAACTGTTAAGTTTAATAAACGACCATTTCCATTGTTACCTAATTTCAGAATTGTATCATAATCATCCTCGCCGGTCAGCAGATAAGAGAGTCCCAGCAATGTGCCTCCTCCCATACCGCTCCCGCCGATACGCTCATAAGAGTTTCCTTTAATATAATGAATTGAAGTGCCGGTGCCAACATTCGTAACCATAAAATTTGGACCTGTATCTTTTAGTAAACTGTTGTTTTCAAGAAGCCATTTCACACCTTCACAAGTCGCTTCAAATTCATTGATCCGGCGGGCATTTATAAATTCGGACTCATGTAAAAAGGCCCCTGCCTTTCCTCCTGTGATATGTATATCAGGCTGCTTAAATGATTGCTTCATCCAAGTATTTAAGCTGGCAATATCGGCAGTGGACATTTTTTTATAATGACATTTTCCGTTGATTGTATATACTATTTTGGAAAGTGTGCCGCCGGCATCTATTCCTATATATTCATTCTTCATACTGAAGGAAATCCCCTTCCCCTTTTTTACTTGACGCTGCTTCTTTTCTATCTGCCTCCTACATTTTATACTATAATACCTGAGGATAGAAATGGGAAAGCTCTGATTTATTTACTAGTAAAAAAAAGGATTCGTTCGAAATATGAAAACGTGTGATAAAATAAAAATATAGGCAAAAATTAACCCGGGAGATCTGCTAGTTGTCCCAATGACGTGAGGCAGGGAATAATATGAGTGTACTTTCTTTTTTACTTAGCTTTTTATTTGTTTTAAATATTATCTTTGCCGGCATTATTGTGTTCTTGGAAAGAAGAGACGCCACTTCAACATGGGCGTGGATTATGGTTCTTTTTTTCGTACCGTTTCTCGGGTTTATTCTTTATTTAATATTTGGACAGAACCTGAGCAGAAAACGATTATTTGACTGGGCTGACATCCAAAAAATCGGTATTGAAAATTTAATTCAGGAGCAGCTGAACGCTTTACGCGAGCAGCGTTTTCATTTTAATGATCCGGAAGCCAGAGAATACAGAGATTTAATATACATGCACCTTGTCAATAATGATGCAGTTCTGACTCAGGACAATAATGTCGATTTATTCACTGATGGAAATGAAAAATTTAATCAGCTTTTTAAAGACATCGAAGCCGCTGAAAACCACATACATCTGCAATATTATATATTACGCCACGACAACCTCGGCTCCCGGCTTCTTTATTTACTTACAAAAAAAGCCAGGGAGGGTGTGAAGGTCCGAGTATTATATGATGAAATGGGTTCACGTGCACTCTCTAATAAGGTATTTCGTTTGTTAAAAGCTGCCGGTGGGGAAGTGGAAATATTCTTCCCCCGCCGGATTCCATTTATTAACCTGCGCCTGAATTACCGCAATCACCGCAAGCTTGTCATTATTGATGGTAACGTGGGATACGTTGGAGGATTTAATGTAGGAGATGAATACCTTGGACTCAATCCAAAATTCGGCTATTGGCGCGACACCCACCTGCGCGTACGCGGCCAGGTAGTTAAAGCGATCCAGACCCGATTTATCCTGGACTGGAATCAAGCGACTCACCATCATTACATTCAATATGAAGAAATGTTTTTTCCGCCGACTGAGGCTGCCGGCGATATGGCTGCCCAAATCGTCTCAAGCGGCCCGGATTCAGAATGGGAGCAGATTAAAAACGGCTATATTAAAATGATTACTTCTGCAAAAGAATCGGTATTTATCCAAACCCCGTATTTTATACCTGATGAAAGTCTCATGGATGCTCTCCGCATCGCGGCTTTGTCAGGTAAGGATGTAAGAATAATGATTCCAAACAAACCCGACCATCCATTCGTTTACTGGGCCACACTATCTCATATCGGTGATATCTTAAAAGCCGGAGCAAAGGTGTTTATATATGAAAATGGGTTTATTCATTCAAAAACGATCGTTGTAGATAGAAAAGTCGGATCTGTAGGGACCGCAAATATTGATGTGAGAAGCTTCCGCTTAAATTTTGAAGTAAATGCGTTTTTATACCACCGGCCTACTGCGGAAAGAATGTCCCTTATTTTTGAACAGGATATAGAGCAATCTTCTGAGCTGACATATGAGAAGTATTTAGAAAGGTCTGTGTGGATCCGCTTAAAAGAATCTGTTTCTCATTTATTATCTCCTATATTATAAGTGAAATGTTCCCTGCAGCAACGTATCGGGTATGGTTTGGCGGGCACCTTTCTGTATATTTAAAAAGAAGCGCCGCGATGGCGCTTCTTTCAGCTATGATAAAGGTCTTCCCGATGCCTGTTCAGCATTTCTTCAAATAAATATTTTTTTTCCGGCAGCGGCAGCATGCAGAACTCTTCTTTAACATTGCCATCTTTGCCCAAGCCAATAATGGACTGGCAGAACCCGCAGTTGTTACTTTTATGCACCACAGGATTTTCATTTGGATACCAGTCTTTCTTATCCTCAACAAAGTAGCCGTGCATAATATAAACAGTTCCGTCTTTCAGCTGCATTTGCATTGAAATACTGCTTCCCGGTTTCCACGAGCCTTCACGTGCAAGGTCACGAACAACATCACTTTCTTTTATTTCGATGGTGGAGTCTGTAATCTGCAAAAAGCCGGGTAAATCCTCATCCCGCAACTCACGCCAGCCCGGAGTTTCCTGACCAGTATCACGCAGATATTGAAGATGTTCCCGGTAGCGGGAAAGATACAAATGAATAGGTTCCTGCTCGTTCATGACACTCCTCCTTTTCCCGCTCTTGGTTACTGTGACGCCTTCATAACACAGACTTCTATATATTATTACAAAATCCTTTAATTTTAACAATAAAATTTGCAACTCCCAGGATAAACGCTCATATAGTATCAACAATAAAACATTTGACGAAAAATTAATAATGAGATATTCTTTCCTTAGGGAAACATATTTGCTTGTGGGTAAATATGTGCATTTTTTCGAATTATTTTTTGCCTTTAGGAAACTTTGATGAGGTAACCTAATAATAATAGACTAAGACAATTTATATCCAGGGAGGAAACAATGAAAAGAAAAGTAACAGCTATTTTATCCGGTCTTACCATTGTTTTGGCAGCTGGATGCGGACAGGGTAATTCCAACAGTGGGGACGGAGAGCCGCTGCAGATTATGACCACTACGGCACAAATTGGGGACATCGCTGAGAACGTCGCAGGTGACCAGGCAGAGATTGAAACCTTGATGGGACCGGGAGTAGACCCCCACCTTTATCAAGCTTCTCAAAACGACATACAAAAGCTTGCTGACGCTGATATTATTTTTTATAACGGCTTACATTTAGAAGGTAATCTCGTTAAAGTATTCGAGGAAATTAAGAACGACGTGCCAACAATTGCAGTTGGAGAAAATGTGCCTGAAGAAGAATTAATTACAGAAGAAGGAGGCAATTCTTCTGATCCTCATGTTTGGTTTGATCCAAATAGATGGACCTATGCCGTGGATGAAGTAGCAGCTGGACTGGCTGAATTAAACGAAGACGAAGCCGGCACTTATCAAGAAAATGCGGATGAATACATTTCGATGCTGGAAGAGCTTGATCAATATGCAGACGAAAAGCTGCAAAGTATACCAGAGGAGAGCAGGATTCTGGTTACCGCTCACGATGCTTTTGGATATTTCGGGGACGCGTATGGTTTTGAAGTGAACGGTCTGCAGGGCTTAAGCACAGACTCAGAGTACAGTGTACGTGACGTTAACAACCTGGTTTCCTTGCTTGTGGAAAATGATATTAAAGCGGTCTTTGTAGAATCGAGTGTATCCGAAAGAGCCATCAATGCAGTAATCAAAGGGGCAGCTGATCAGGGACATGAAGTATCGATCGGGGGAGAACTGTACTCAGATGCCATGGGCGAAGCTGGTACAGAAGAAGGTACCTATGAGGGGATGTTCCGCCATAACATTGATACGATTACATCCTCGTTAAAGTAAGATTTATTAGGGCCAGCTTAAAGCTTGACCGTTTATCAAGAAGGAGGATCCACCATGGAGGAAGCTGTAAAAATCAAAAATTTAACTGTGGCTTATAAAAAAACACCTGTTCTGCGTGATATTACTTTATCAATTCCTAAAGGAAAGCTGGTAGGCATTATCGGCCCGAACGGAGCAGGGAAATCAACTCTTTTAAAAGCTGTATTAAACCTGATTCCTCGTTCCACTGGCAGCATAGCAGTACTGGGAAAAAACGTAAAGATACAAAAAAAGCATATCGGCTATGTTCCGCAGAGAGGTTCTGTTGACTGGGATTTTCCAACTAATGCGCTGGACGTTGTATTGATGGGGAGATATGGCCATATTGGCTGGTTTAAGCGGCCACGTAAACAGGACATTGACTATGCCTTATTCTGTCTGGAAAAAACCGGAATGAAGGAGTATGCAGACAGGCAGATCAGCCAGCTTTCAGGTGGACAGCAGCAGCGTGTATTCCTGGCAAGAGCGCTTGCTCAGGATGCTGATATTTATTTTATGGATGAACCTTTTGCCGGTGTTGATGCGAAAACAGAACGGGCAATCATTTCTTTATTAAACGAATTAAAAGGTCAGGGTAAAACGGTGCTAGTTGTTCACCACGACCTGCAGACGGCTAAAGATTATTTTGATTGGATTATTCTATTAAATAAACGATTAATCGCAGAAGGTCCCACAGAACAAACCTTCACAACAGAACTACTGCAAAAAACCTATGGAGGGAAATTAGCTTTTCTGACAAAGCAGGAGGAGAGCTCACATGTTTGATATTTTCCTTAGTGCCAATGCTCAATGGGTGATGGCAGGAGCCGCTTTACTCGGACTTGCAAGTGGTGTAACCGGCAGTTTTGTACTGCTCAGGAAAGAAAGCTTAATAGGGGATGCGATGGCCCATGCCGCCCTCCCCGGCATCTGCTTTGGCTTTTTTATATTCGGCCGTGAAACAATTGCACTGATGGCCGGTGCCGCCCTTACCGGCCTTCTCGCAATTTATTCAATCCGTGCGATCGCGGCAAAATCAAGAATTAAACAGGATGCTGCAATCGGCATTGTACTGTCAGTGTTCTTTGGATTTGGAATTGTGCTGCTCACTCGAATAACAAATGGAAGCAGCGGTAATAAAGGCGGACTGGATGACTTTATCTTCGGCCAGGCAGCGTCTCTTGTCGGCAGAGATGTTCAAATTCTAATGGGTGCCGCCACGCTTCTATTACTGCTCGCGTTTCTTTTTTTCAAAGAATTAAAGCTTCTTATTTTTGATCCTTTGTTTGCAGGCGGAATCGGCCTGCCTGTGAAATGGCTGAATGGTCTGCTCAGCTCAATGGTTGTGCTAATAGTCATTACCGGGATCCAGACAGTCGGAGTTGTGCTGATGGCTGCAATGCTTATCACTCCAGCAGTAGCAGCCAAATATTGGACAGATAAGCTCAGTGTTATGGCCGTTCTTGCAGGTCTTATCGGTGCTTTTTCCGGTGCATTTGGTGCGGCAGCCAGTTCCTCTGTTACGAATCTACCGACTGGACCGGTTATTGTAGTCGCGGCCACTGTTGTATTTCTCTTTTCCCTTCTCTTTTCGCCAAAAAGAGGCCTGGCGGCAAACGCACTCCGGAATCGTAAATTCTCCGTGGAAATTTGGAAGCAGCAGCTTCTCCGTTCAGTATTTAATTTGCTGGAGGAGCGTTATAAAAATAATATAAATTCAGCTTCATTTACGTTAAACGATTTAACTTCACACATTCATCTGCCTGAAAAGCAAACAAAGAAAACGCTGAAAATTTTACAGCAGCACCATTTAATCACTTCTACAAGAGACAATTCTGCTTATCTATTAACGGAAAAAGGGCTGGAATATTCTTACGAAGCGGCCCTGCATCAGCGAATATATGATGTGTTTTTAATGTATGAGGACGAACTTGGCGTTTTTCATGATGAAGATGTTGGCCGCAGAACTATTGACCGGCTGCCAGAGCAAATGAAAGAACGTGCTTATGAGTTAATGCGCAGAGAAAATTTAGAACCGGTAACCATCAGCCAAAAAAACGGGCTTATCGCTACTGTTCAGCAATAACTGAGAAAGGAGGCAGTCTCTAGTGTATGAATTATGGATATTAATTGTAGGAGGACTTGTAGGTGCTTCGTGCGGAATAATCGGTACGTATTTAGTACTGAGAAGAATGGCCATGGTAGCAGACGCTATCAGCCATACCGTATTACTTGGGATCGTCGGGGCATTTCTAGTATCTCAAACCCTGGAAGGTCCACTAATGCTGTTAGGAGCGTTAATTACCGGACTGTTAACCGCGTTTTTCATTCAGCTGCTTGATTCTTCAGGCGTGCAGACGGATGCAGCTATAGGGGTGGTATTCACAGCGTTATTTTCTCTCGGTGTCATTCTTGTATCGGTTTATGCAAGAGATGTACACCTTGATACAGACCACGTCTTAATGGGGGAAATTTCCTTTGTTCCATTCAATACATTCGAATGGAATGGAATGTCATTGGGGCCAGAAGCTTTCTGGATAATCAGCGGCGTATTTATCCTGGATTTGTTTCTTATTCTTCTTCTATACAAAGAATTGAAAATATCAACTTTTGATCCGGCCCTCGCTGCTGCTCTTGGACTGCCTGTAACTCTGCTTCATTACATTGTTATGTCCATGGTGTCACTAACTACAGTTGCTTCCTTTGACAGCGTTGGAGCGATACTTGTGGTGGCAATGCTGATTGTCCCCCCTGCCGCAGCCTATCTTTTAACGGAAAAATTATCGCATATGCTTATCTTAAGTGCAGGCATCGGGGTGCTGTCTTCTACAGCAGGATATTATATAGCAAAAGCGTTGAACGTTTCGATATCCGGCAGCATGGCTTCAACAGCCGGACTGATTTTTCTGCTCGTATTCTTGTTTTCTCCATCCCACGGAGTGATTACGAGAAAAATAGTGCAAAGAAGAATTGTAAATGATGCAGCTTAATATAAAGCAGCCCCGATTCATTCCATCCAGGAAAGTGAATCAGGTTTTTTTTATTTCATCTGGATGTTGTATAAAGAGGTTGATCCTCCCTGCGCAACCAAAAAATACTTGTTACTGTATATTATTTTTTTGAGGAATCTCTGAACACAAAATGCTTTATCATGAAAAAACTGGCAGTAAAGGATAAAAACATCGCGAGGCCTTTCGCTAGGTTATACCTGAGCCAGCGTGGGATTTCAATAATTTGAAAGAGCTGATTTGCTCCAAGAAACACGAGATTATTGACACCGAGACTGACAACTCCCTGGAGTATAAATGCAATCCGTTGTCTGTTACTTCCTTCGGCACTGTGTCTAAACGTGATATATGAATTCCAGAAATAGCTGTTAGCCACTGCAAGCGAATAAGCAATTGTATTATATAATGCGAGAATGCCCCGCTCGTCCGTAGGAAAAAGCACCAGCAGCACATTTAATGAACCGATGTCTACTGCGGCATTAGCTATTCCGATCGCACTGAACGTCATAATTTGAAATGGCCCTTTTCGCAGCTTTTTTTTCTTCATCGGTTATCCCTCTGCTTTTGGTGCTTCTTACGTTAATTTTTTCTTTTTCATTTGATGTTTTCTATCCAGTCCGATCACTTCTTCATATAAATCTCTCATTTGTTCAGCAGCTCCTGCCCAGCCGAGCTCAGCAATATCCTTGTGAGCATTCAACGCTAGACGTTTACGCAAAGTCTCGTCTTCAAACCGGCATACAGTTTTTGTGAAATCTCCATCCTTCTCCGGGTCATAGAGCAGGCCCGTTCGTTCGTCCTCAATCTGTTCACACGTCGGACCGCTCTTGGCAGCAACAAGAGGCAGACCGGACGCCATCGCTTCCATAATAACAAGCCCGAGAGTTTCTGTGGTTGAAGGAAACACAAACACATCTGCAGATGCATATGTTTTAGCCAGCTCCTCCCCATGCATAAACCCTGTAAAAACTGTAGGAGTATCTCGAAAATGATCTTCGAGCGCCTGGCGGTGCGGTCCGTCTCCTACGATTGCCAGCGAAAACTCATCGGACGCTTCCAATAC
Source organism: Alteribacillus sp. HJP-4 (assembly GCF_042139015.1). NCBI lineage: Bacteria > Bacillati > Bacillota > Bacilli > Caryophanales > Bacillaceae > Alteribacillus > Alteribacillus sp. HJP-4. Next base: position 42,757 of record NZ_JBHIKY010000007.1, read on the forward strand.
GGAGCGTACCTTTTCAATTTCCTTTTCAGCGGCAAGTCTGCCGACATAAAGCAGCAGCTTTCTTTCCGGCTTTCCGTCCGTCAGCCGATAGCGCATTTCATCATCATAATGATCTGGCCGGAACATGTCTGTATCGACGCCGCGTTTCCATAAATGGACGTTATAGAAGTTCTTTTCAATCAATTCATCCTGTACCGTTTTTGAAGTACATAAATTTAAATCAGCCTTATTATGAAGCTTCCGGAAATACCACCAGATCAGCCATTTAAAAGCTCCGAGCCGGTAGTAATCAAGATACTGCGCTACATTCGTATGATAAGAAGCAATTAACGGCAGATTCAGCTTCTTTGCATAATTCACCCCGGAGAATCCTAATATAGCCGGGTTGACCACATGAACAACATCCGGCCTGTATTCCTCCAAGTGCTTCTTCACAACAGGATGCGGCAGAGCAAATTGTTTCGAGCGGTAAAAAGGAAGGGTGCGCGCAGGCACCCCTTTAATCTCTATACCTTCGAACTCATATACTCCAAGGTCCGGCGCAATTACACGTACGTCGTGACCATCGTCAAGCAGCCAGCGGATGCAGGCGGTTAATCTCGTGACAATTCCATCTGTTGAAGGCAGGAACGTCTCGGTAATTATAGCAATTTTCAACGAGAACACTCCTCGTTCATTTTATTACTTCCACGTAACACTTGGAAGCACATTATCCTTGATGACCCGGTCTTTATATTTTTCAACGGTTTTTAAAATATCACGAATTACCTCGTCTGTGAGAAGATGCGGCTCGAGGCCAAGGTCTCTGAGTTTTGTATTTTCTGCATGGAAGAAATGCTCCTCAAGTTCCACGCGCGGATTGTCATAATGACCGACATTTGTATCGTAACCCTCTTCTTTAGCTACCTTTTGTACCATATTAGCCAAATCAAGCACAGAAAATTCTTCTGTAAACTGATTGAAAACACGGAATTCCCCTTTATCAGCAGGATGTTCTGCAGCAATTTCAATGCAGCGCACGGTGTCTTCAATGTTCAGGAAACCGCGGGTTTGTCCGCCTTTTCCGTAAACAGTCAAGTCATGACCAATCGTGGACTGAATAATAAACCGATTGAGAGCAGTACCAAATACTCCATCATAGTCAAGACGATTGGCAAGTACCGGGTCCATTCTTGTTTCATTAGTATCAAGTCCGTATACAACGCCCTGGTTTAGGTCGGTAGCCCGGATTCCCCAAATCTTGCAAGTGAACATAATATTATGGCTGTCATGCACCTTTGAAAGATGGTAAAAAGAGTTAGGCTGTTTAGGGTACGGAAGGACATCCCTGCGTCCTTTGTGCTCTATCTCAATATAGCCCTCTTCAATTTCAATGTTAGGAGTGCCATATTCTCCCATGGTTCCTAGTTTAATTAAATGACAGTCCGGGACATATTCTTTAATTCCGTAAAGGACATTTAGATTGCCGACTACATTATTTACCTGGGTAAATACTGCATGTTCCCGGTCAATCATAGAGTATGGTGCAGAGCGCTGTTCTGCAAAATGTACAAATGCTTCCGGCTGCTCTCTTTTTAAAACCTCGCGGAGAAAGTCATAATGATTCAAATCTCCATCATATGTACGAATTTCCTTGCCAGTTAGTTCTTTCCATTTATTTACTCTTTCTTCTAAAGAAGCAATCGGAGTAATAGAGTTGGAGCGCAGCTCCTCATCCCACTTTCTTCTCATCATATTATCAATAATGGATACATCGTGGCCCTGCTTCGATAAGTATAGAGCTGTCGGCCACCCACAAAAGCCGTCTCCACCTGCTACAATAATTTTCAACGTCATTACCTCCACATTTTACATTATCATTTATATTATACAGTTCGAAAACAAATTTTCCGACTGTTTTTACTGATTTGCCACAATTTCATAGAATCTTTCACAGCCTCAGCTTGTATCTTCTAAATATCCCTATTAATATGAAGTAACTACGTATTTCTAACCAAACAAAAGGTATCACGTTCTACTGCTTTTAGCAAATCATACCTAACTATGTATAACAAATGGGTCTCATCTTAATTATTACCTGAAAAACTACAGGACACGCTGTCCGGGGAAAGGGTTAAACTGCAGGCTGCTGGACACAAAAAAACTGCTCTTATTGTGTAAGAGCAGTCTTCCGCTGTTACGATTTTTATTACAAGGACAAACTATTCGGTGCATCCTTCACAATAACAATCACTTTTCCTTCATCGAGCTTATTCTCGAGTTCTTCTGCCTGGTTCTCAGTATAACCAAGTTCTTCAAACTTAGCCCTGAGTTCATCGCCCTTCTTTCGAAAGATGTTCTTGACGCTTGTGCTCAGCCCTGTTTCCTTCGCGCCTACCTTGTTTGCATCCGCCCTGTCTGCTACGCGCTGGGTGTGATCATCGTCATGTGAAATTACAAAAATATTATCCTCGTGAATATCTTTGGATTTTAAAAGTTGCACAGCCCCTACTGCTTCTTCATCATTTGAAAACTCTTTATAAAATGGGGTCATTTTATCGCCTCCTGGTAATTGAAAATACCCGGACTTCTATTAACTAAAACATCTTCCATACAAAGAATTTCCGGAAGCTAACCTCCGATGTACATCTGGTACAGCTGTCTGGCTTTCGTTTTATCATTTACTCCGTGGATCATGACGCGGCCATCTGAAAAAATAACTACTTTTTTATTTTCAAGCAGTAACACAAGTAAATGATCATTTTCTTTCTGAACAAAAGATTGATACCTTTTCTTTAAATCCTGTAAAGAAAGTACTTGATTTGCAGCAGGCCTGATTTGAACAGCTTCCCTTCCGCACATCATTTCTGTCTTTGTCCAATGACTGTAATCGAGGTAAGGATACACGGCTTTTTCACTGCAGCTAGGGCATTCAGAGTTTCTCAAACCGTTTACGTTCACTTCAGAAAATTCATTCTTCCAAAGATCAAAGGAGAACAAAGTGGGCCGCAGCGCAGCAAGGTTACCTGTTAACAGCTTCATAGCTTCTGTCGTCTGATGGGCGCTGACCATCTGCACTGCAGGGGCGATTATACCAGCTGTATCACAAGTTTCCCCATCTAATGGGATATCCTCCATTAAACAGTGCAGGCAAGGCGTAATACCTGGCCTAATTGTTAATGTTAGTCCATAGCTTCCAATACATGCCCCGTATATCCATGGGATATTGTGCTTTTGGCAGAAGTCATTCACGAGCATCCTGGTCTCAAAATTATCAAGTGCGTCGATGATAAGATCACAGGTGGTAACAGTTTCCAAAAAAGCGATATCTGCTTCCCCAATTATCGCATTAATAGTGATATTACTATTAATCTCGCGGAGCCGTTTTTCTGCGGCTGCAGCTTTGGGGATAGTGCCCGCTGCGTCGTTTTCTGTATAAAGCTGCTGACGGTTCAGGTTGCTGAATTCAACGTAATCCCGGTCAATAATAGTGATGCTTCCTACCCCAGCACGTACGAGGGTTTCTGCTGCACTGCTTCCAAGCGCCCCGGCCCCGATAATCACTACTTCTGCCTTCTGCAGCTTTCTTTGACCGTCAGCTCCTATTCCGGAAAACAATTCCTGCCTTGAATATCTTTCTCTCAAAGTCTGCTCATTCCTTCAGCCGGACTGCTTGCCTGAGCATAAAATTTCTTATCTATCCGTCCTGCTTCATATCCGAGTCTACCGGCTTCCACTGCATATTTCATTGCTTCTGCCATCTTTTCTGGAACTTCTGCACCGGACACTGCAGTGTTTAAGAGAATGCCGTCTGCCCCAAGCTCCATTGCGTAGGAAGCATCTTTGGGACTTCCAATGCCGGCATCCACAATTACCGGCACTTCTGCCTGCTCGATAATATGAGACAGATTATAAGGATTTATAATACCAAGACCTGTTCCGATCGGGGAAGCTCCCGGCATGATTGCATGCACCCCAAGTTCTTGAAGCTTTCTTGCCAGCACTACATCATCAGACGTATATGGCAGCACCGTGTAGCCTTCTTTAAGAAGTATTTCAGAAGCTTTCAATGTCTCCACTGGATCGGGAAGTAGTGTTTTATCACAGCCTATAACCTCGACTTTAATCATATCGCACATATTCGCTGCATCTGCCATTTTTGCAATTCTTACTGCTTCATCAGCTGTTTTTGCTCCCGCTGTATTAGGCAGAAGGCGGAAACCCGACAGATCCATTTCTTCGAAAGGATCCGGCTGAGAGGTATCGAATATATTCATTCTTCTTACGGCAAATGTCAGCACCTCCGTTTCCGACTTCTGTACTGAGCACCTCTGAATCTCTGCATTTTCATATTTTCCTGTTCCTAAAAATAATCGTGAATTAAAAGAATATGGCCCAATGTTTAACATAAAAATTCACCCTCCTCCTACAAAATGGACAATCTCAAGAATATCTCCTTCTTCAACAGCTTCATCCGCATGCTCATCTTTTTTCAGTACTGTGCCATTACGTTCCACCACTGCTTTTTTCCCTGATAAATGAAGATGTTCTAATAGACCGCTCACGCTGTCTGCTGAGTCCGGCAAATTCTGCTTTACACCATTAATGGTAACTTCCAATGCGATCTTCCTTTCCTTCGATAGTTCTTTTCGGGCAAAAAGCGGATTTCCAGTCTGAACGGACGGGTTTTCCATCGATCATATCCGCCATCCATTCCCCTGTAACAGCGGAGAGTAGAATACCGTTTCTGTAGTGGCCTGCCGCCAGCCATAATCCTTTCTGTCCGTAAGCTCCCAGATATGGCATACCATCCGCTGTCTGTGGTCTCACTCCTGCCCATGCCCGGCCCCACTCGGCTCTTTCAAATGCAGGAACAAGGCTGCAGGCTTTGCGGAGCAGAGTTTGCACGGCTTCTGCCATAACTTTTTTATCCATGTGTCCCTCCCGTTCCGTGGCACCGATAATAACCGATCCGTCTGCCTTAGGAACGATATAAAAGTCGCTGGCATGAATGGTGGAACGGATCACACTCCGCTCAGGTATTAGTGACACACATTCGCCTTTTACTGGGATCATCTGTGGAACTGGTGCTTTATCTTTATTCAGCAGACTTTCGGACCACGCGCCTGCTGCGACCACCACATGCGGAGCGTAAACAGGCCCGTAACAGGTCTCTACGCCAGTGGTTCTGCCATTATCTTCTATTAATCTGTCAGCGCTAATATACTCCTGCAGGTCAGCCCCGATATTCGCTGCCGCCCGTGCCAGAGCTTTTGTCCAGTCAGGAGCCTTTACCTGTCCATCCTGAGGAATATAAAGAGCTCCCTGAATTCTTCCCTTGATTTCAGGCTCCCGATGGAGGACTTCCTCTGCATTCAACCATTCCACATGCTCTCCTTCAGCTTCCTGTATAACCCTTATCTGTTGAAGCTGAAGGGCTTCTTCCGCTGTCACCGCAACCTTCAGCATCCCATTCTTAAGGTAGGAAACTGTTAATCCAGAAGCCTTCTCCACTTCCGGTACAAGTTCAGAAAACATATTTCTGCTCGTCCTGGCAAAATCAAAAAATGCGCCCTTATTCTTTAACTCCGATTGAGCTCCGAGCATACCCGCTGCAGCGCTGGAAGCTTCTTCGGCAATCCTTCCCTTCTCCAGCAGTTTCACTCTATAGTTCCGTTTAGCCAGCTGGTATGCAATCGAGCAGCCGTTTACTCCTCCACCAATGATAATTACGTCATAGGATTGAATCAATTTTGACCTTCCTTTCGCAAAGCGGCAGCTTCTGCACCAGGGTTTTCTGCATAATAAATTCCTGAGAGCACCGCCGCTCCTTTTGCTCCATGAAGAGCTGTTTTTCTGAGGTTGTCTTTTGTCATTCCACCAATCGCAATTACTGGAATATTGACAGCTGCTGTCACTTCTTGAAGCTTCATTAATCCTCTGGCTGCGACCCCTTGTTTGCTTGAAGAAGCAAACACATGTCCGAAAAACAGATAATCTGCACCTTGTTTTTCTTTCTCCACAGCAGAAGTAACGCTATGCACAGAAGCACCGTGCAGAACTTTTCCAGTCAGCTTCCGGATAGGGGAGTGTTCAGGATAATGAATACCGCCAAGATTATATTTTTCAACCAGCTCTGGCTGATTGTTCACTATTATTTTCATTTTCGGGACATTACTTTGAAGCAGCAGCCGAATTCCAGCTTCTATATCTTTTCTGGACCACTTTTTTTCTCTGATGTGTACAAAATCGACATAATGGTGAGTCTGCAATGTCACCTCGTGCCATTTTTCTATACTCTGATTTCCTGAAGAAATAGCATGAAGCTGCACTTTTCTTAATCCCCCTTTTCCGCAGCGAAAAAAAGCCCCTTCCCTGCTGTGAGGAAAGAGGCGGCGGCTGCTGAGTGCATGCTGCAATCACTTTCCTCCGCTGGTTTTTCCAGTTCAGGTTCAAAGAGTTTCAACTTCCGTTGATCTCAGCCGGTTAAGGCACCCCTAGTGAATAATTAATATTATTTTTACAACTCGAGAACATCTGTACAGAAGAAAAGCATAGCCATAGTACATTCAAAACTTAAGAAAACAAAAAAACCATCCCTCAGGAAAACGGGGACGGGACTTCACAAACTCTCCTAAAAAGGACCGTACCAACATTCCCTCCGCTAGTATCAACTAGATCAGGTTCAAAGGGACCAGAATTCTCTGTCTCAGTCAAAAGACGCCCCCAGTGGTTATATTATCTAAAATTTTATAGGAAAATTTGTTCTATGTCAATCGCTTCCAAGATTCGTCCTCTATTGCTAGAATGCTAGATAGAACAAGTTTATAAGGAAGTGACATCCATGAGTCAGTCTGCAGGATTAAAAACGCCCAAGCAAGCATCTATTTTTTTTATATTACTTTCTGGTGTGATCGTGCTTGCAGTCGTCATGGGAATAGGACGGTTTGCATACACACCAATACTCCCGGTAATGGTGGAGCATACATCTTTAAATAATGAGTCCGCAGGGTATCTGGCGTCAAGTAATTACCTCGGCTATCTGGTCGGTGCTCTGCTTGCTGGAAAACTGAGCTGGAAACGAGGAAGAGCATTCAATGTTTACATATTCTTTAGTATGAATGCAGCCACGACGCTCGGAATGGGACTTACGAATTTAGAGTGGGGCTGGCATGCCTTAAGGTTTGGGTCCGGATTGTCGAGTGGGATTGTATTTGTGCTCGTTTCAAGTCTCATTTTAGACACCCTGGCCAGCAGAGGCAGACTTCCCTTGTCTGGATATTTGTTTGGGGGAGTCGGGCTCGGCATTATAAGCACTGGTCTTCTTGTACCAATTGTTATGCAGATAGCAGAATGGAACGGAGTCTGGCTCTCACTCGGGCTGCTCTCCTTTTTACTTGGAGGAGCTGTTCTGAACTGGGTCAAAGATCCCCCGGAGCAAAAAATAATGCCAGAAAGCACAGGTACAAACCACAATTCCAGAATAATACCTTGGCTGACAGCTGCTTATTTTATGGAGGGCATAGGATATATTATAAGCGGCACCTACCTTGTAGCATTTGCATCAGAAATACCATTTCTTCACTCAGCACCTTCCCTGAGCTGGGTGTTTGTCGGGGCTGCAGCAGCCCCATCATGTGTCATTTGGGCTGCAATCGCGTCAAGAATCGGCAATCTTCCGGCTATTCAGTTTGCTTTCGTTGTCCAAATAATTGGAATAGCTTTACCGGTCGTATTTTTTAATGCTGTTGGAGCTCTGCTCGGGTCCATTCTCTTTGGAGCAACCTTTATGGGGATAGTAACCATGGTAATGAGTGAAGGCCGGGCTGCAGCAGGCAGGGAAAGCAATCGCGTCATCAGCAGGCTTACCTTTTTTTATGGGGCAGGTCAAATGATCGGTCCGGCTGCAGCGGCTGTAATCATCTCCATAAGCGGGGTACTCTCTTCCTCCTTTTACTTTGCCATTGTTGTACTGGCAGCAGGGATGATCCTACTCGGCATTGGTCAATTCCGCCAGCAAAATAAAGTAAATAAATCTGTCAGACAGGTACCTTTTTGATAATATAAGAATAAGGAGGGATGCTTCCATGCCATTTGTAAATATAAAAATCACAAAAGAAGAACAGCCTGCCACACCAGAACAAAAGCATGCTCTTATTGAAGGAACAACTAAACTTCTTCAGGATACACTCGGGAAAAATCCTAAATCCACCGTAGTCATTATTGATGAAATCGAGACAGATAATTACGGTCTCGGAGGTGAATCAATAACAGAAAAGCGAAAGCGCGGAGAATAATATGAGCCGGGGCAGAGCTGCTCCGGCAAAACTATGTACACAGGTTAGTAAGAGAATCACTTCCCTTTTTTGCAGAGTATATAAAGATGGCCGCCTACTTTTTTAGGAATGCAGAATTTTACTATTGCACAGTTATTTCATTATCAACATGTTCATGAAGGCCATCGTTATTTTCTATATGAACAGTAATATAGTGACCGCCAGAATCCTCAAAAGTATGCGAAGTCTTGTAAGTACCGTCTGCCTCTTCTTCTGCATCAACCCACTTCCTTGTATCTTCTCCGTGCTTCCATATCTCCAGCCGGACACGTGCTTCTGTCAGAGGTTCTCCTTCGTGTGCCACCGAAAACGTCAGAGGTGTTTCCTTATTCGCCTTCACTTCTTCTACCTCTTCAAGCTCAGCAGTAACCGGCGAGTTGTGGTGGTGGCCAGCATGTTCTTCGTTTTCTTCCTGTTTTTCACCAGAAGAGCTTTCTTCTGAATCTGAACCGATCATAATTGTCTCCGTCGGCATAGTGTGTGTATCTCTGGCAGTGACATGCGCTGTAACGCTGTGTGTGCCTTCCTCCTCAAAGGTGTGGGTAATGGTGTAGCTTCCATCTTTTGAACCGTCTGCCTCTACCATTTCACTTTCTTCCTTTGCTCCTTCTTTCCAAATTTCAAATTTCACTTCATTTGCGTCTGCCACAGCTTCGCCGTCCTGGGTAACGGCTGCCGTAATATCGATCTCTTCTTCAGGCTCCGCATTCTCTGCCATGTCAATTTTGACTTCAAGTGGTTCAAGCGAAGCAGTTCCTTCATCGCCGCTTTCATTCTCTGTCTGCCCGCAGGCGGTAAGCAAAAACAAAAATGATAAACCTATGGATGCAATTATTAATTTTTTCATTTTAAAGTCCTTCCTTTCAAAATCTTCATACTCCAATAATTAAAAGTAAAATCCATAAGGATGGTACACTTAAAATCGTAGAAATTAGTGTAACACCTGAAACCAGCTGAGGGTTAGAATCAAACTGTACTGCAATCATGGCAATTGTTGCCGCTGAAGGCATCGCGCAGGACACAATCAGCACTGTGCTTAGAGTATCATTCGTTTGAACAATATATGTTAAAGCATAAGCGAGCAGTGGTGATAAAACAAGCCGCATCGCTGTTCCGAGACTGACTGCTTTCCAATCAATTGCTGATACAGATATATTGGCAAGCTGCATGCCGAGCACAATCATTACTACTGGAATGGCTGCCTGTGCCAGCAAGTCAACCGCATCCATGTAAGATTCTTTAATCGGTATTCTGGCAGCCTGAAGGGTGAATCCGGCGAGAAGCGCATGAAATACAGGCATTTTTATAACAACTCGCAGGGCATCTGCAGGAGTCAAGCTGCTTCTATTGGAAATATAAACTCCAGCGGTATTCATGAGGAGAGCTTGGATAACCATGAAAATGACCGCATACGCGAATGCTTCTTCACCAAGTGCAAACAGTATCAGCGGTGCCCCGAAATTTCCCGCATTCATAAAAGCGGTCGCAAGCATCATTCCGCTTTCCTCCTTCATAGACCACTTCATGATACGCTTCAGGATTTTATTAATAATTATCATAATAAGGAGAAATAAAACAGAGAATGCAGTGATTCGAACTAGATCACTATCTGGTTCAGTCGTGTAAAACGTTTGAAAAACTAGAGCCGGGTTTAATATGTAAAGCGCTGCTGCTGAAAGAGAACGCACATCCAGGACCTGCTTTTTTTGCAGCAGAAAACCACATAGGAAAATGAGTGCAATCGGTATTAACACATCGATAAGGACTGCCAATGGAAAACCTTCTTTCTACTATAAGGAAAAACTGAGTCAGTACCGGGTCAACTGAACCCAGTCTCCACTCTTCTTTTACTATAAATCGTTTATATGATTTTTTTGAAAAGAATAAAGAAAGCGGAACCCTTCAAAGTCCCGCTTCTTCTTCAATTATTATAATTCAGCTAATACTCCGTCTTCAACATTCTTCTCAACTGGATTTTCTCTTTTCTAGAAACAAGAATGTATAGAAAATCATCCGCCAGGATTTCGGTCTCTCCATATGGCGTTACCAGCTCTTCATTTCTCACAATTGCACTAATAAGAACAGAAGGAGGAAATTCAATGTTGTGAAGCTTTTGCCCAACTATAGGCGTAAATTCATCGGTTCTGAATTCAATGATTTCCGCATTCGCTTTCCCGATGGATATCAATTCTAAAGAATGATAGGGCATATCTTTCTTTGGCCCGGATAAATTTAATTTTTTGGCCAGATACGAAATACTGGTGCCCTGGATTAAGGCAGAAGTGAGAACGATAAAGAAGACAATGTTAAACAAAAGCTCCGCTCCCTGGACTCCCGCAACAATTGGAAAGGTCGCCAGAACGATAGGAACGGCTCCCCGAAGGCCTGCCCATGACAGAAAGATTCTTTCCTTAAAAGAGTAACCCATTGCGATAGTGGCCAAAAAGGTGGCTGCCGGTCTCGCAATCAAAATAAGAACACCGGATAAGAGGAGGCCGTTTCCAAAAACACCACTGCTTAATATCTGTTCCGGAAAAGCCAAAAGCCCGAGGATTATAAACATTGTAATCTGAGCCATCCAGGCAAAGCCTTCATTAAACCGGAAAATTGAATGACGGTAGGTTAATTCTGAATTTCCTATTACTAAAGCCGCCGCGTACACTGCCAAAAATCCGCTGGCATTCACCCCGGCCGCTACACCATACGTGAGCATTGCCAGGGCCAGAGCAAAAATGGGGTACAGGCCGCTGGAATCGAGGTTGATACGATTGATGGAAAGAGAAGCTATCTTACCAAGACCGAGTCCCACGAGAAGGCCGATGCCCATCTGCCAAAAGAACGATCCGAACAGAAGCCAGTAGTTGGGCTGATCTATTGTAATTAATTCAATAAATATTAGCGTAAGAAAAATTGCCATTGGATCATTCGTTCCCGATTCAGCTTCCAGCGTTGCCGCTACCTTCGTTTTAATATTTCTTTCCTTTAATGCCGCAAATACTGCCGCTGCATCAGTTGAACCTACAATGGCACCGAGGAGCAATGCCTCCAGCCAGGTAACATCCACAAACACTTTTGCCGTGACACCTACGATAGCAGAGGTGACAAACACTCCTATAGTTGCAAGTGATATGGATGGAAGAACGACCGGTCGAATCGTTGACCATTTCGTTTGAGTACCGCCTTCAAATAATATAATAATCAGTGCAATAATACCGACAAGCTGAGCGTGCTCTGCATTATCAAAGTATACAATTCCTAAACCATCACTTCCAATAACCATTCCCACGAGTATAAATAGAATCAGGGAAGGCATACCGAGCCTGGAAGAAAATTTGGTAACAGTGACACCAACCACTAACAGCAATGCAGCAAGCAGTACAAAGGAATCAACATTAAATCCTTCTATTATCAAAACTCAATCTTCTCCTTTCTTCTTATAAATTAACGTTAATTTTCGACTGTATCTCTCCTGGAATAACCCCGATATATTTTAAAGTCTCCGAGGGAGTAGAGTGGTGAAATCGTTTTTGGATAAGAGCAATGGCAATTCCCTGGATATAAGCGTGGTAACCAAAAGTTTTCCGGAGCGTGTGAGGACCAATTTTTTCCACAATCCCGACTTTTTTTGCTGCATTGTTCATTATTCGGTAGGCCTGCTGTCTTGTAATTGGAGTACCACTTCGTAACGAAGGAAACAAATATGGAGATTCCCCAGATTGATGGGACTTTTTATACTTAATAAGCGTGCGTCTTATACGTTCATTTAAATAAATGGATTCCTTTTCAGCAGGAAGAAACAGCGAAATCGTGCCATCCTTTTCCAACACTTCTTCCCATTGAACGTGGAGCAGTTCGCTAATCCGCATGCCTGTATTAATAGCGAAAACAAATAAAAGGTAATCTCTGTAAGATTGTTTCTTTAACGTTCTCTTTAACAAACAGATCGTTTTGTGATCTTTAATTGGTTGCACATATTCCATGTGTTCATCTCCATTTTAGGTGACATAAGCGTATGTAAATTAGTTATTATGTAACTTAATAATACCATACACGCTTTCTAAGAAATAATAATTTGCCTGCAGGGTCCTTTTTTTCTGCATGATTCTTGTATTTATAAATATTTAAGAATAATATTATACATGGCTTTAAATAGATTTTTATTCAGGGTGATAATAATGTTGGAAAAATGGTTTAAGCTGAAGGAAAATAAAACGAATTCACGCACGGAACTACTCGCCGGTTTTACGACATTCTTAACTATGGCGTATATCGTCGTTGTAAATCCAGTCATTCTCTCAGATGCCGGCGTTCCGTTTGATCAGGTATTTATGGCAACTATAATAGCTACAGTAATCGGCACCCTTTGGATGGCTTTTTTTGCTAACTATCCTATCGCTGTCGCACCGGGCATGGGATTAAATGCATATTTCGCTTATTCTGTAGTTGGCACGAATGATGCTGTCGGTTACGAGGTAGCATTCGGCGCTGTTTTTGTTTCTGGGATTATTTTTGTTATTTTGTCTCTCACTCCATTTCGGGAAAAGCTTATCGAAGCAATTCCCTCAAACTTGAAGCATGGAATCACCGCTGGAATAGGCTTATTTATTGCTTTTATCGGCCTGCGCATGAGTGAAATTATCGTTGCTCATCCCGATAATTTAGTGGGGCTTGGTAATCTGCAGTCGCCTGTGGTAGCGCTGACCCTTACAGGTCTTGCGATTACCATCATTCTCATGGCAATGAACATAAACAGCGCCATTTTTATAGGGATGATTGTCACCGGATTGATTGCTTTTGGGACCGGCCACCTTTCATTTGAGAATGGATTTACTGCAGCTCCTCCCTCTCCGGAATGGTTTATATTTGGCTCACCGGTGCAGGCGTTTGTTGACGTATTTCAATACGGTCTTTATGCCGTAGTATTTTCATTTTTGCTCGTCACTATTTTTGACACTACCGGAACAATGATTGGTGTTGCTGAACAGGCTGGCCTCATGAAGGGAAAAAAGCTGCCGAGAGTACGTCAGGCACTTCTCGCAGACTCTGTCGCAAAAACAGTCGGCTCGATCTTTGGCACAAGTCCGACTAGTGCTTATATTGAGTCGTCATCAGGAGTTGCTGTTGGTGGGAGGACAGGCATGACCACTGTGACTGTGGCCGGATTGTTCATTCTAACAATTTTCTTCAGTCCCGCTGTAAGCTCCGTCTCCGGACTTCCCGCAATTACCTCCCCTGCTCTTATTATTGTCGGGAGTCTCATGCTCGGTTCTGTGGCGGAAATTAAATGGGCGGAATTTGATGAAGCGTTTCCTGCCTTTCTGGTTATTTTGACGATGCCGTTAACCTCAAGCATTGCAACCGGGATCGCATTTGGATTTATTGCGCATCCGTTAATGAAGCTTGTCAAAGGAAACGGAAGAACTGTCCATCCCCTTGTTTACGTTTTTGCTGTCTTGTTTCTTTTTCAGCTTATCTTTCTGCCGCATTAACAACAGAGATCATCAACTAAAGTCCGGGACGATTGGAAAGAGCTGGTTGATTAAAGCGGAGCAAACGAAACGCCAAAGTCCGCCGAGCAGCAACTGCCAGTTCTGCAGACAATGGTTCCGCTATTTGTTCCAAAAAGGCTTTATTTTGAAATTAAAAAAGGGAAAAAACGGGTATAGGAAGAAGATGGTTTCAGGGTACAGGCGAAATTTACGTTTAGATCGAATACACAAGGAGGAATTGGGATGAAAAAAGTGATGAATCAGCCCGAAAATATTGTGGATGAAATGCTTGAAGGAATTGTTGCTTCTGCTCCGGAAAGACTCCGCAGGCTCTCCGGATGGAATGTTCTAATTCGGAAAGACGCTCCTGTCCCTGGAAAGGTAGGACTCGTAAGCGGCGGCGGAAGCGGGCACGAACCAGCTCACGCTGGATTTGTCGGTGAAAAACTGCTTGATGCAGCTGTTGCCGGTGAAGTGTTTACGTCTCCTGCTCCCGATCAGATATTTGAAGCCATTAAAGCTGTGGACAGCGGAAAAGGTGTACTACTTATTGTGAAAAATTACAGCGGAGATGTCATGAACTTTGATATGGCTGCAGATATGGCAGAAGCTGAAAACATAAGTGTGCGGCAGGTGATTGTCCGGGATGACACGGCTATTGCAGACCCTGAAGCCCGCCGTGGAGTTGCAGGCACGATATTCGTTCATAAAATTGCAGGGGCTGCTGCAGCTACTGGAAAATCCCTGGAGGAAGTTGCCGATATCTCAGAAAAAGCTGCCACCTCCATACGATCGATGGGAGTCTCTTTAAGCCCAAGCATCGTTCCGGAGTCCGGGAAGCCCGGTTTTACACTTGAAAAAGACGAAATGGAAATTGGAACCGGGATCCATGGAGAACAAGGAATGGAGCGGCGTACCTTAGCCCCGGCTGACGATCTGGCTGAAGAATTACTCGATTATATCCTGCCTGAGTTAGAATTAGAGGCAGAGGATAATACAGCGGTTATGATTAATGGTCTCGGTTCGACGCCACTGATGGAACTATTTGTAGTAAACAGGAAGGTTCATGAGATTTTAAGGGAAAAAAATATAAACGTAGAGTGTACGTTTGTCGGAGAGTATATGAGCTCGCTGGAAATGGCAGGGTTTTCTATAACACTGTTTAAGCTCGATGAGGAATGCAGACAGCTGCTGCTGCAGCATCGCACCTGACAAAGGAGGACGTTAGAAATGAACCTGAATATTTCAGCCTTGAAAAAATGGCTATATGCGGTCAACTCAGAGATGCAGCAAAACAAGGATTATTTATCTGAACTCGACCAGTCCATCGGGGACGGGGACCACGGGTATAACGTGGCCCGGGGCTTTCATGAAGCGGCGGCAAAAATAGAGAATGCTGATTATGAAGATGCAGGCAGTCTCTTGAAGGATACAGCCATGACACTGATATCGAAAGTAGGCGGAGCTTCCGGGCCCTTATACGGAACAGCTTTCTTAAAAGCAGCGGACACCTTAAAAGATGTTACGAGTTTAACAGAAGAACACCTGGCTGAAGCTCTTCAGGCAGCAATCAATGGATTAAAGCAGCGCGGGAAAGCAGAAATCGGAGACAAAACCATGCTTGATGTATGGGTTCCCGTCTGCGAATACATTCGTGCCGGAAGCGTTAATGCAGACCAGCTTAAGTCCACAGCGAGAGAAGCAGCAGAGTCTACGAAACCTATGACGGCTAAAAAAGGACGTGCCTCATACCTGCAGGAAAGATCTGTGGACCATATGGATCCAGGAGCCTATTCGTCGTATCTTTTATTTAAAGCAATGGCTGACATTCTTCATAAAGAGGGGGCACAATAATGGCGAATGTCGGAATTGTCATTGTTTCTCACAGCTCTCAGCTCGCAGCAGGCGTGGCGGAGCTGATATCTCAAACAAAGAAAAACGATGTGATGGTCATTCCTGCAGGCGGAACGGAAGATGATGAAATCGGAACGAGTGCAGAAAAAGTACAGAAGGCCATAAAGGAAGCAGACGCAGGAGCAGGCGTTATCATTTTATTTGATCTCGGCAGTGCTTTTATGAATACAGAGCTCGCTATTGAATTATTAGGAGATGAAAATATAGAAACAGCAATTGCTGATGCTCCAATAGTGGAAGGTTCCTACATTGCTGCAGTTGAATCAGGAATGGGAAAATCCTTATCGGATGTAAAAAAGGCTGCAGAACGAGCAAAATCGTGGAGTAAAAAAAATTAGGATGCCTCCCCTTTAGTGGGAAGCATCCTTTTTAGCAGCATTCAAATGAGTTCAGATCCCGTTTCAACTCACAGTCTGCCCATTAACCAATGACACCAAAGCCAAGCATGATAACGAGGGCAGCAAGCACAATACAGGCAATCCAGAGCCCGCCATGAGACTGCTTTCTTTTCTTTTTCCCGATAAGCATTTCCATAACAGCGATGAGAACGAGTGCCAATACCCCTTTTAAAATATAAACCAGTGGAAACCCATAAGCCACAATCATTCCGACACCAGAAATAATCATAATCACAGCAAACAGTCTCTGAAGCATTAATGTGATTTTTTGACCGGCTGCAAAGTAGCTTATCAGAAAAAACAGAATCAGAAACGCCCATGAACCGGCATGTGATTGATAAAAAACACTTACTACATCCATTTTTGCAACTCCTTTATATCGTTTGCTAGTTCCTACGTCAAATATATAGAACAGACGCCGCAGGTGCAAGAAGAAAGGGAATCGTTAACAAAATCATCATATCAATTGGCTGTCAGGCTTATTAAGATACGATTTTTAAGCCGGCTGCCCCCACAATGATTAATACAATACAGAAAATTCTGCGTATGTCCTTTGACTCATTGTACCAAATCATTCCAAGCACAGCCCCACCTGCAGCGCCTATACCTGTCCAGACCGCATACGCAGTCCCCATCGGAAGTGTCTCCATCGCAAAAGCAAGAAAAATAAAGCTTAATGAAAAACCTCCGCCTACCAAAAGAAGGGCGGCCAGACTTTTATCGTGGTGAAACTTATTAATCATTGTCACGCCTGTCATTTCGAAAATTCCTGCTGCAAACAAATACAGCCAGGCCATCACGAACTCGCTCCTCTCTGTACCTTATCATTTGGCGCCGCTCCTTTTAAACCAATAACTCCAGCCAGCAAAACAAGTATTAATACTATTTTCAGCCATTGAAATTCTTCTCCAAAAAACAAAATATCTGAAAGTACTGTTCCAGCGGTTCCAAGACCAACAAATACTGCGTAAGCCGTCCCTACAGCCACATGTCTGCCCGCCATAATTAATAAATAAAAACTAATTATAATTGCAAGCACTGTGCCTGCCCATTCAAGCGGCGATGAAGCATGCTTTAACCCAATTACCCACATTACTTCAAACAAAGCAGCAATAAAAATTTTCAGCCATTCCTTATTCATCAAGCTTCCCCGCTTCCTATCTTTCTTTATATACTAAGAAAAACCGGGCAAAACCCGCCCGGGCTAGAGCTTATCCTCTATGCGATATTTAATATATGGTGATTTTACTTAGATGGAAGAACGCAGGGCTGCGACTCCGTCGGGATGCGCGCCGTCTGAAAATCCATTCTGGCGAAGCTTGGCTGAGGCAGAATTAGTTGAAGACAAGCCCCACGGAAAGCGTCCGCCTGCGGGATGAAATCAACAAAATCTTTCTTTTATTTTGAAAAAAACCCGGACACCTCCTTTACAGAAGATCTCCCGGGCTTTTGTCCCTCCGTGTCACGGACTTAAGGTTCCGTGTGTTTTCTCTCGGACCTGACCGGGTGCAGTTACTCCCCGCGGAACCCTAGAAAACATTAATTGTAATTATTATAAATGCATTCGTTTCCTATGTCCATTAATGACCGTTACTGAAATTTTTTTCGATTTGGAACAGGGTGGCGCTTCGTTTTTGTTTCATCAAAAATGTTCTGGGGATTGTGTGTCTGAACGAGTTTTTTTCCAAGGAGCTGCTCCATGTCCTCCACTGTTACCGGGCGTTTATGAGGCATCCATTCGTAGCCGAGCTGTCCATTCGATTCCAGGGTGGCTGTTTTTAAATCAGCCACATTGGTAATGCCCTGTTGTCTTAACCGCAGCTCCAGTTGGTCTGCTGTAAAGCGGAGTTTTAATAGTTCATCATATACAATATTACCATCTTTAATAACGACACATGCTTTTCCGGTCATGGCTTGTTCCAGTTTGTTTGATTTCACCTGGACATATTCTACGATTAGTAGAAAGCCAATAAAAATTGCAGCGGCTGTGATTGTTTTCCATACCGATTCTTCAGCAATAGGCTGAATAATCAAAGATCCAATCGAAATCATGATGACTGTCTGGGCTACCGTCATTTGACTGATTGATTTGCGGCCGGCCACTCTTAAAAGCAGTAGACCGAAAAACACAAGGACAGCCGACTCCCATAGAAAACTCACCGTACACTCTCCTTTCAACACCTCACACTTTTATGTAGTTTGTGAAAGGATGTGGGAAATGATTCTTATATCGAAGATAAAGTTTGCAATTATTACTTTCGCAAGTCATGGATTTCCTTTTCCGATAATAGGGTGGAATAAGGCGAAAAATTCAGGGGGACGAGGCTGTGCAAATACATGTGGTGACTCCGGGTGACTCCTTATGGGAAATTGCCCAAAGCTATAATGTGGACTATCAGGCGATCGTGGAAGCTAATCAATTACCGGATCCAGAACAGCTCGTAACTGGGCAGGCACTCGTAATACCTATAGAAGGCCGTTTTTACTGGGCAGCGCCAGGGGAAAGCCTTCGCCGAATCAGCGAACGCTGTCAGGTGCCTTTTTCTGAATTGTTGAGGATAAATCGGCTTTCCTATTCTGAGTTTGTGCCGGAAGGCTATCCATTGTATATCTATACTCCATATCGTCAAAAGCCGGCCATTGACGTCGGTGCCTATATAGACCTGGATATTACTGGTGACGAATCGACGGAAGCAGTGAATGAAATAGGGCAGTATTTAACTTATTTACAGATATTCAGTTATGAAATGAATCCCGACGGCACTCTTACTCCGCTTGACGATCAAGCCGTAATTAACACTGCCTACGAGAATCAAATTGTCCCGCTGATGGTTATAACTAATATGGAAGATGGACAGTTCAGCACGGAGCTTGCGACTACAATCCTGGAAAGTGAAGAGCTTCAGGATACGCTTTTGTCAGAAGCCATAGCGATAATGGATGAAAAAGGCTTTCTTGGGCTGGATTTCGATTTAGAATATCTCGGGGCTGAAAACCGGGAAAGCTATAACAACCTCATGCGCAAAGCAAAAGAATTGCTGGACAAGAAAGAATATTTACTATCCAGCGCGCTTGCGCCGCAGGTGGAACCGGGGATGGAGGGAGTTCTCTATGAAGGGCATGATTACGCTGCACATGGAGAAATAGCGGATTTTGTATTCCTGATGACTTATGAATGGGGATGGACCGGCGGGCCCCCAATGGCAGTGGCGCCATTAAATCAGGTCAGGCGTGTGGTAGAATACGCCGTTTCGGTTATGCCTCCCGATAAAATCATGCTCGGGATCCCACTCTATGGGTATGACTGGACACTTCCGTATGTAGAGGGTGAAACAAGGGCCACCTCCATCGATCATCAGCAGGCTGTCCAATTGGCAGCTGACAATAACGCCGCCATTGAATATGATGAAGAAGCCCAGTCCCCTCATTTTACTTATTATGATGAGGAAGGACTGGAGCATGAGGTGTGGTTTGAAGATGCCAGAAGCATTCAGGCAAAATTTGATCTTGTGAAGGAATTTGAACTGCGCGGCGTTTATTACTGGGTTCTCGGCTGGGAGTTCCCGCAGAATTGGCTGCTTTTAGAGGATAATTTTACGATCAATAAGCTGCTGTAGGAAATGTGCTTCGTATACTTCAGCACTTCGTCGCCTAATTATTTTTGTGGGGAAATAAAAATTCGAGCTTCCCGTTTTTCAGCACAAGCTTTGCATCAAATGGACGTTTTCCCTTAAATCCTTTTATGAGGCTGGTTTCTCCTTTTTCACAAAGGCGCCGGACTTGAGCTGGACTGATCGATTTGCCAAGGATTGTTTTATTGATGGTGAGACGGCATCCATTTTTATATTCACTGCACCCATAAAACCCTTTTCTCGGCATTAGTCTCCCTTTTTTGCAGGCCGGGCATTCAGCTACCGGCTCCCAGCCGCTTTTTCTTTTGTTACCGGTCTGCTTTTTATCTTCTTCGGTTACGGCCAGTTTGTTTACGTCTTCTCCTGCCGATGAGACAATTTTTTCCGTAAAGGCTGCCGTATTGGTAATAAATGTTTGTTTTTCTGCTTCCCCTGCCCCTATCTTCTTTAAGAATAACTCCCATTTCGCAGTCATCTGCGGCTTTGATAATAAGGAGCCCTCCACAGCCTCACATAGGATCTCACCCTTTCTTGTCACATGAACAATATTTTTTACTACCTTTATATACTCCTGGCGGATCAGTGTCTTAATAATGCTGCTTCGTGTCGCTTCTGTACCAAGACCCTCTACATCTTTTAATGTCTGTTTAGCTTCCTCATCATCTTCAATTACTTTCCCACATGTTTTCATTAAATTAATCAGCTGCCCCTCGGTATACAGCTTCGGCGGCCTGGTCATTTCCATTAGCACCTTAACCTCCGCATCCGCTCTCATTCCTGTTTCAAGCGGCGGCAGCACAAGCGTTTCTTTGCCGTTCTGCTTCCTGCCGGCAGTATTTGTTTTTGAATAAAACAGCTCTTTCCAGCCTTTTACTTTTTCAACATTTCCTTTGCTTAAGAAGGAAAGCTTGTTCACATCTGTTGTCACAATCGTTTCTTCATACTGAAAGTCTTCATGAAACATCGCGAGTACACTGTTTACAACTTCCATGTAAAGATTGTACTGTTCCTTCGAAAGCTTTTGAAGAGCAGCTTCTGTCGGGATCTTCTTTGTCGGAATAATTGCGTAATGCTCTTGTACTTTAGCATCATCAACATAGCGTTTCCTGGGCTGCAGCGAAGCTGGCTGAAAGGAAGCACCAGCAAGCTGCTGATAAGAAGAAAAGTTGTTCTTTACATACTTGAATTCATTTTTCGTGATGTGCTGTGTATCAGTCCTCGGGTAGGTGACAAGCTTTAACGGCTGATCGTACAGGCTCTGCAGCACATCAAGTGTTTTTGAAGGACTGTATTTGTACTTTTTATTGGCAAGGGTCTGCAGAGTCGATAAGGAATGAAGCAGCGGCGGCTTAAGACGTTTCTGAGTGATCTTTACATCTTTAACGATACCTTCTGCTTGTTTATTTACACCGTATAGCTCTAGAAGCTTCCGGGCCTCCTCCTCTGATTTGTACTGTTTTTTTATTTTTCCTTTGTAGGTCCCGGTACTTACGGTAAATGTTCCTTCGATTTCATAATAAGGTTCAGGTGTAAACTGTTCAATTTCCTTTTGGCGGTCGTATATTAATTTAAGCGTCGGGGTCTGAACACGCCCTACGCTGAATACATCACTGACACCTTTTTTCTGTAATAAAAGAGTATAGAGGCGGCTCGCATTCATACCGACAATCCAATCGGAGATCTGGCGGGCCTGAGCCTCCTCATAAAGAGAGCGATAGCTTTCAGCTTCCCGCAGCTGTTCAAATCCTTTCAGAACTTCCTCTTTTTCAAGACTGTTGATCCATAATCGTTTTGCCGGCTTATGCTCAGCCCCCGCTTGACGGATAATACTTCTTGCAATATTTTCACCTTCACGGTCACAGTCTGTAGCGATAATTATTTCCTCTGCCTGCTTTAGTAAGCGGCGTACAATCTGAAACTGTTTTCTCGTTTTGTAGGTGGTCTTAAATTCAAACTCTTTTGGAATCATCGGAAGCTGGGTAAGACTCCACCTTTTCCAGGAAGGATCATACTCAGCAGGACTCTTTAATTCAACGAGATGACCTACTCCCCACGTTAAATATGCCCCCTTCGGGAATAGATGACAGGCAGGAATTGAAATAAACCCATCTTCCTTTCTGCCTTTTGGAAAAGCTTCTGCATAAGCTTGTGCCTGGCTAGGTTTTTCTGCTAGTATAACAGCCATTATAATGCTCCTCATCTTTAGAACGAATGTTCTTTTATTATACTACCTTTTTCTTTTTTCACAAAATAGAAATTCCGTGATAGACTTTTTACGTGCTAGTTTTGTGAGATGCTGGAGGTCATAACATGAGTAAGTTAAAAGATACAGGGTTTGAATATTATAATTTATATAAAATGCTGCATTACAGTGGTATCGATGAGGATTTAAAGGAGTTGACAGAGGCGTTCGAGCATTTACCGCAGGACGAATACGCTCCGGCTCTGAACCGTTACCGCCGCTATGCGAGAGCTATTATTATGCCGGGGACCTATCATATGGAGTGGCTCCCGGAAACGGTGATAGATGGAAATACGTATTATGAATACTTTCAAGGGAGCTTTAATCCTGAGTACACTGGGGAATACCGACGCTTTCCGGCGATAGGGGAAAGAACACGGAGGAACCATCTGCTTGAAAAAATTATTCTTTTCAACTTTAAACAGACCTTCTGGACAAAAGAAGATGCGTTGATGCCGTTTCATGCGGGGGTTCACTTTGTGAAATTAAAAGCGGAAAAGTCCGGAGAAAAAGCAGTATCGTCACCAAATACGCTGCATCAGGACGGGGAGCCATTTACGTTCGCTCATTTAATCAGCCGCAAAAATGTGAAAGGCGGCCTAAATGCGATTTCTATCCCAGAACACCGCGGCAGGCTGCCTGAGGACATTAAGGAGGGCGGGCTGACAGCTTCCTTTTACTTGTCTTCCCCACTGGAGTCCTATGGTATATATGATCCTCTCGTAACTCATTATGTTGGGGATGTGGAAAAGGGGGAAGGTGACGGACCAGGAGAACGTTCAGCTATTTTAATTGATTATCAGCCATCAGTAATTGCAGATCCTGACCAGGTCAGAAGCATGCGCGGCAATACAAAAGATATGAATTTCGTCTAATACGGGAAGCGGCCCTGCTATGGAGCCGCTTTTAATTTACAGAACTCAATGATACCAGTTCATAATCCAGAATCGTACGCCCATTTTGCCATTCTACCTTCTTGATAACGGCTCTTCCAAATGGTTCTTTTTCTTCAAAGGTGTGGATGGGAAGAGAGAGATCAAGCGGATACATTTGATACCCGTCTTTGATTAATCTAAAATTACTTTCATCAAGCCTTTCCGTTTGTTTATGTGTAATTATGTCCCAGTTCATTTCCATTGAAAATCCCATGGCAGTCCCTCATTTCTATCTAAAAAAAGCTTCATAAAAACCATTTCGACATGAATTGCCTAATTCCTTCTTTATCATAAAAGCAGATAAGCCAATCCGACTCCTGCTCCGCCAAAAATCAGCGCAAATGGCAGGTTCCAGAGTGTAAGAAGGTATGGCTGCCGTTTCATGTACTGACTCATCATTGTGATTGGCACATTAAATGTACCTGCCGCATCATTGGCCAGCGTAGCAGTAATCATCACAATAGCGATGCTCAAAGGATTAATTTGCTGCAGAAAAGGCTCCACAA
The DNA here is from genome assembly GCF_042139015.1 of Alteribacillus sp. HJP-4. Taxonomy (NCBI): domain Bacteria; kingdom Bacillati; phylum Bacillota; class Bacilli; order Caryophanales; family Bacillaceae; genus Alteribacillus; species Alteribacillus sp. HJP-4. The sequence goes on from NZ_JBHIKY010000007.1 coordinate 66,188, forward strand.
ACAGTCCCTGCATACTGATAGTGACGAGTGGATGCACTCCGGCACAGGCAAGCGCGATGGAACTAATTTGAAGCATTAAAAATAAAAGCAGCGGAGTATCTCCCAGTCCCATAAATGGCCCGCGGATAATCTGGAAGATATTTGTTTCCTCAACAATCGAGTTAAAGCAGCCCAGTACTATAAACAGCAGCATAAAATTTTGCATCGTTTTCGTCTGCTGCTGGCGCATAACGGCATTGTACCGCAAAAACGTTTTGTGCCGCCGTATTATGAAAGCCCAACTAAAGGTATACGGGAAAATAATAATAATAAGAGATTCAAAAAAATCTAATGGAGTCAAAAAAGTAACAAGAGAAGCTGTACTGATAAACAAAAGGAGAAAGAACCCCATTGAGAGCAGTTTAAGCTTTTCTTTTTTTGCAAAGAGGCGGCCGGGAGCTTCTTCAGGCAGCGGAAGCCTTTTATATTTGCCCGCGATTACCCAGTCTATCATCAGCATGAATATAGAAAACCCGAACAGGAATGGAAGAATACCTAAATAAGAAACGCCTGTAATACCCAGCACCAGCGCGATGTACACCTCAATCGGACTCCATACATTGACGCTCGCAAAAGACCTCAGCATCGACTGAACGGCAAATTTCTGAATTGTCTTATCTGAAAATTGATGCAACCGCTGTGTAACAAACCGATATACAAGCGGAATTGCTGACAGAAATATAAATAGGCCGAGCATATAATGAGTAAAGGAGACTCTCCTGTAAAAAGAACGGAGAGTCAGCGTACGTGTCTGCAGCAGACGATACAATGAACGTTCATATCGACCGACAATCATGAAATGATTAATATATGGGATCATGTAAAGTAAAGCCAGCAGCAGTGCCATAGAGGTGAAATATTTCGGCAGCTCCTTGAATGGAAGCTCCCATGAAAAAAACAGCAAAGTAGAAATAATAAAAAACACAACCGCCAGCACCTGATAAGTCCGATTCGCTCCATGAAAGGAAATAATCAAAGCAAACATGCCGATAATACCGAGTAAATATGTAATCTGCTCAGACTCTGCAAAAATATTACCTATATATACTAAGGCATACAATGTATATGTCACAAAACGTAGTCCTTCTAGTTGACGCATTTCCTATCCCCTCAGCATCCATTGTAAAAAAACAGTTGGTCTGTGATACAAATTCAAATGGATCAGCGTAAGATTAAATTAATGCAGATACAAATAACATATTTATGTGATTTGAAGGCCGCGCTCTGTATTATCGGCACCCGGCTCTCATTTTGCCAGTCCATGAAAAAGGAGCCGCGATAAAAAAAGAGCCTCATCAACGGAGTGCCCTTTTTATCGTATCATATTATTTCTAGACTTCCTGTATGGTAAAATTATTTAGCAGTACCCACACATACAGGAGGCCGGAGATGGCAAAAAAACAAAAAAAATCTACTGATTATCCAATCATGCCCGCGCTTATTTTTATATCTATTTATTTATTTTTCCGATTTACATTTCAGCCGCCTGATTCAGAAACGGCAGAGATGCTGTCATTTGCCGATCTTTACATGATTCTATTTGCAGCAAGTCAGCTGTATCAATGGACAAGGCTTAAACTGTCATTTACCTTTAAGCAGGATGTTGCAGCAAACCTGGTACTGATAGCTTATACAGTATTTTTAATTATCATCTCTTTCCAGCCGTTCCGAATTATGAGCTACATTCTCGTTGTGGTTTTTCTTGGTCTTCTTCTTTCCATTCAGCGAAGTTATACAAAAAAAATGGCGGAGGAAGAACGAAATTCTCCCAAACATTAGATATGGCTGTTCATTAAGTACGCCACGTCTTTGCTAATTCAACAAACCTGGCTGCCATTTTAGGGTTTGAGGCAAAATGTATGTGAGTATAGCCCGCTGTGACATTAGGGAGATAATATCCTTCCTTTTCGTTCTTTCGCATACCTTTTACATAATGGGGAGCATCGTATGGTTTCTCGGCAGAAACGGTGGAGTAATGAAATTCATGGCCTCGTGCCTGCTCACCTTTTTTAAGGAGAACTGTATCATGCAAAGCTTCGACTTCGCGATATCCTAAAGCAGCAAGATTTGTGGTCATTTGAATTGTAGAAGGAATTGCCCCGATCATTGTATGACTAAGACCATCAGTGGTCATGATCGATTTACATAAATACATATAGCCGCCGCATTCTGCGTATACAGGCATGCCTTTACGAATTCCCTGCAAAATTGATTCTTTCGTCTCGGTACTTGCTGCAAGTTCTGCGGCAAATTCCTCCGGAAAACCACCGCCTATATACAGGGCATCACTTTCCAAGGGAAGAGGCTCCCCCTTCAATGGGCTGAAATACAACAGCTCTGCCCCATTTTCTTCGAGAAGTTCAAGGTTCTCAGGATAATAAAAATTAAAAGCATGATCACGTGCGACCGCAATTCTTACTGTTTTCCTTTTCATGGCGGAGGCTGATTTATTTCGTTCAAGCTCCCCTGCTTTTTCCGCAATTCGCTTTACTTCATTTAGTTGGACTTGCTGCTTCATCACAGATGATAATTTATCGAAAAGTTCATCGAGTTCTCCACGCTCCAGGGCCGGAATAAGGCCGAGGTGCCGCTCGGGAATCTGCGGAACGTCTCCACGTTTTAAATACCCTACGACCGGTACCCCGCATTCCTTCTCAATTGCCGTTTTGCAGAGTTTATAATGCCCTTCGCTTCCGGCATTATTTACGATGACCCCGCCTATATTCACGTCCTCTGAAAGTGCTTGAAATCCTTTTACGATGGCTGCTGCACTTCTAGCCATGCTCGAAATGTCTACCACTAAAATTACCGGTGCCTGCAGGAGCTTACTTATTTCTGCGGTGCTCCCCTGGTCCGACTCTGGACTCTTTCCATCGTAAAGCCCCATAACGCCCTCAATAATGGAAAGGTCGGCACCTTCTGCACCGCGTTGAAAATAGGAAAGCATGTCTTTGTGCGGAAGCATCCAGCTGTCCATATTCCTCGACGATCTTCCCGTTACTGCTGTATGGTAACTCGGGTCAATATAATCGGGGCCACACTTAAAACCCTGGACGGCTAATCCCGTTTTTATAAAGGCTGCCATTAATCCGACTGTGATTGTTGTTTTTCCAGTTCCGCTGCCAGTTCCCGCGATAATAACCCGTGGCTGCATGAAAACGACCACCTTCCGTTTAGTGTTTAGATTTATGTATTTCAAGGAATACTTCCAATATTACACTTTTCATTTTAGCAAAATATCATTTCAATAAGGAGTGTCAACATGAATCAATCAGAACTTAAAGAAAAAGTCGTCCAGATCCTGGATGAACACAAAATCGGCGTACTTGCAACCGTGGAAGGAAACAAACCACATTCACGCTATATGACCTTTTTCAATGACGATTTCACACTCCATACACCGACGAGCAAAGAAACTCACAAAGCAGAAGAAATTGAGAAGAACCCTCACGTTCATATTCTCCTTGGCTATGACGGCGAAGGTTTTGGCGATGCATTCGTAGAGGTAGCCGGCAGGGCTTCCATTCGTGAGGATGATCAGATTAAAGAAAAAATCTGGAATAACGATATGGGAAAGTGGCTGGACGGCCCAGACGATCCAGAATATGTCGTACTTGAAATTGAGCCGGAAAGCATTCGGTTAATGAATAAAAAAGGAGAACCGCCGCAGGAGCTTAATTTCCGCTGAGCCCAACAAGAGTTGCTCACTTTCTGCCCGGTTCATTTCCCAGGGGAGCCGAAAAAACATAGTCGCCCTTATGGTGATTATTCTTAGATTGAAGAACGGAAGGCGGCGACTCCGGGTCGATTAAAACCGGCCACGTCCTGTGGCCAACATCGACACTAACACCTCCTGTGCGTCGCGGGATCAGCGCAGTCTGAAAATCCATTCTGGCGAAGCTTTGCTGAGACAGAATTAGTTGAAGACAAGCCCCGCGGAAAGCGTCCACCTGCAGGGATGAAATCAACAAAATCTTTCTAATCATTAAAAATAAACTGTATCAAAAGAAGATAATCTATTAACTTCATCCCAAAAATAAGGGGCTGTAGCAAAAGCCCCTTTTTATAGAAAAAGTAGTATCCTAAATAGAAGATAGCAAGGGGACAAGTCCGAAGACTCCAGTGGGAAGAGCAGCGGCTGAAGATCCGCCGGGCGCGGGTTTCGCCCGGTTAGCTGAAGCGCTGCCCACGGAAAGCGAAGGACTTGTCCACTGCTTTTTTACCATGCAAAAGGGGCGAGTATCATTTATGATACAGCCCCTAACTTGTTTTGGTGTGATTTTAACCACCAAAGTGGGGACTAAAATTTTTTGAAAAGACTTTTGATACAGTCCCTTTTGTATGAATACACTTTACTGAACGTGTTGTCTGTTCCTCTCTGTCTTGGCCTTTTCTACTTGACGGGGACCGGTTCTGCGCGGCATCTGAAATTTCCGCTTATGAGAAAAGATAGAAAAAAGAATGGAAGAAAAAACAAGCGTAATACCAAAAGTCTGCCAGAATGAGAGGTGATCCTGAAAAATCAAAACGCCTACTAAGATAGCGACAATTGGTTCTACCGTAGATAATATGGCCGCATGTCCAGACTCGATGTATTTCAATCCCATCGTATAAAGGACATAAGCTAAAATCGTACTAATTATGACACTGCCTACTGCAAACCCCCACATCCCCGGTTCAGTAAAAGGTTCGCGGTTGTTCATAATCCCGCTGACAGGAAGTAAAAATATACTTCCGCACAGCATTGCATACGCCGTAATTGTCACGGAGTGGTATTTGCGACTGACAAATTTTCCGATAACGCTGTACAGTGCACAAAAAAAGCCTGAAGCAATACCGATTAATAAAACGGATGTAGTTACTCCACCTGCTCCTCCCGGAAGCAGGCCCGCGACAAAAGCACAGCCGGTCAGGGTAAGCAGAATCGCAATAATTCGGTTAACCGTTAACAGTTCTTTAAATACAAATCTGGAAAGAACTGCGACAAAAACTGGACTCGTATAGAGGAGAACAACAGCAACAGATAGATTTGCCTGCTCCATTACAGTAAAATAACACCAGTTAAATAATGCAATGCTGACCACCCCGAGACCGACAAAATGGGGCAGATCCCGAATAAAGATCTTGAGAAGGTACGGCCTTACAATTCCAACGATAAGAAACATAAGCAAGGCAGAAAGCGTCATTCTAACGGTGACAACTTCTAATGGCGACAAACCATACACATATAAATTTTGAACAAAAAGACCAGTCAATCCCCAAAAAGAAGCACCAGCCACTGTAATTCCATACGCTGTCATCGGCCGCATATCCTTCACCTTCTTCTCTCTTAGCTTTATTTTGGCATTTGAACAATGCTATCTTCTCACCTTTCTTCCAAAATGACTATAAAAATCAAGTATTATATTTAAATAGTTTTGACCTTCGTTGACCTTAATCTAATCAATGACGACGTTTAATTTCACTTTAGTTGTGGAATTTTACCGACATTGAATATTTAGAAAGGTACTATAGCTGCCCATCTTACTAATTTCATTCAAACAAAAAACTTGCTTCTTTGCTCCACATGATTTAAATTACTAATAAGTGTAAAGGGGGCATCTGCCATGGAAAAAGATAAAGAAGAACCGCTATTTGAAAAGGGCGAGCTTCTCCTCTATGAAAAGAAAGAATGCCGTGTTATCGCAGAATATGATAGAACGATCTGCGTTGAATATCTTGGGTACCCATTCCCAGGAGAAGAAGAGGAGTACCCGTATCCCCGCGTTATATTATTAAAAAATGAAGTAGAAAGAACTTCATAAGCTTTTAAAAATGAGGCTTTGAATTAACAGCCACTAGAAAGTAATAAACGCTTCCGATTATCAGAAAAAGTGATAGTCGGAAGCGTTTTATTTGATCGCGCTCTTTTTAACTTCTACCAGGCTGATTGACGATAGGGAAAAGTTATACCGCGGGAAGGATGCGGACCGAAGATCCGTGTCGAAGCCTTGCCAACGGAAAAAAGCTAAATCTGGGGTTTTCTCCCAGCTTTAGCTTTTTAAAATTTTCTTCATAGCTACAATAGCAATGGGCGGCCAGCCGGGCTTTTCCAGTTCGTATGTGTCATAAATATGATAGCCGGCTGCCTCATAACGTTTAATATTGTCCGGCGTGGAAACTCTCACTTTGCAGGTTACCATTTGTTTATTCATTTCAATGGCATATCTTTCCACTTCTTTAATTAACGCTTTGCCAATTCCTCTGCCTCGAAAAGCGGGCACAACCGATAGTCGTGAAAAATACAAAGATTTTTTTTCTTCCCGGATCCTGACCATTCCAGCAGGCTCAAGGTTCATAAAACAAAGCAGTGCTTTTTCAGTTTCTTCTGCTAATATCGTACGTATGGAGGAAGCCGTTTCAAGCATCGCTCCTGACGGTGGTTTTTCACTATTATACTGAGCAAACGCCTGGTGCATTACTTCACGAATTTCTTCGGCCTGCTCCTGGCCTGCCAATTCAATCGTTATCATTTCTAACCCAACCTGTAATTAATCCGCAAAAACATGCTTTCCAATGTCAAGCTTCACAGGTCTTGTGAAAATCCACTCTGACGTAGCTTCAGCCGGATTATAATAGTACAGCGACCCCTGGGATGGGTCGGATCCCTGCCATGCTTCTGTAACAGCCTGGTAGGATGTCGCGTCCGGCTCTAGATTATATTGCCCGTCATCTACTGCCGTAAAGGCCCGCTGTTGATAAACGACATCATTAATCGTAGAAGGAAATTCAGAGGATTCCATCCTGTTTTTTATTACCGCTGCCACGGCTACCTGCCCTTCAAAGCTTTCACCGCGTGCTTCACCATGTACCGTTCTAGCCAATATATCCGCATCTTCAAGTGACTGCAGCGTCTGGGCACCTGCTACTCCATCCTGTGATAAATTGAAATCACGTTGAAATTCTTTCACCGCCTGGTCTGTCAAAGGACCATAATAACCTGTAGCTTCTGTATGTAAATAGCCCATATTATTCAGCTGCTGCTGGATCTCCGTCACTTCCGTTCCGGAGCTTTCCTGCTGGAGAACTGCTGCGTCCACTGAATTCAAATCTGGAAGAAATAATAGCGTTCCGGTTAACCCGGCGATGCCTAAAAACTGTTGTGTATATTTTTTCATCTTATCTGCCTCCTTTTCTCTTTCATACCTTTCTTATTTTATCTCAAACCTTTCCAAATAAAAACTAGAAACAAGACCTAACCTTTTTTATCCTACATATGTCTGAAGTGGAACTGCTGAAGATGACGAAGAAACCGGTCGCGGCTCTCCGGTCTGTTCATCAGCAGAAACTCAGTTTTACTATTACCCTCCCATTCACCTGAAAATTCCAGGGTACGAATCACCAAAATTAGTCCTTGTCTTTGTTTTTAATGTTTCTATGCTCGGCTTTTACAAACGGCTTCTCTTCGCGCAGAGCTTTGAACAGCGCATAAATCATTACAAGCATAATTATAGAAAACGGGAAGGCAGCCACGATCATAGCATTTTCAAGTGCCTGAAGCCCCCCGGAATATAAAAGTATAGCAGCCGTTGCAGAAAGAATAATTCCCCAGAGGAACTTCACTCCAGTCGGCGGATTTAATGAACCGTTCGTTGTCTGCATTCCAAGAACGAAGGTAGCCGAATCTGCGGAGGTGATAAAAAAGGTTGCAATTAATGTCATCGCAAGAATGGACATAAGTTCACCAATCGGATAATTTTCAAGCATCCCAAATAATGCTTCTTCTGTGGCAAGCTCTGAAATAACAGCCGTCCCTTCTGATTCCAGAAGTATCGCCGCGCCTCCAAAGAAAGAAAACCATAAGAAGCCGACCAGCGAAGGCACAAGCAGTACTCCTGCTGTAAATTCACGCAGCGTACGACCTTTCGAAACTCTTGCAATAAAAGTTCCGACAAACGGTGACCAGGCGATCCACCATGCCCAGAAGAATACCGTCCAGCCATCGATCCATGCACGGGCGTCCTCCTCAAGAGGAGCTATGCGAAAGCTCATGGTCGGCAGCGTTTGTATATACTTGCCTAATGTATCTGTAAAAATATTTATCGAAAACAATGTGGGACCTGCTGCCATAATGAAAACAAAAAGAAGCAGAGCCAATATCATATTTACATTACTAAGTATCTTAATTCCTTTGTTCAGCCCAGTATATGCCGAAATAAGAAATAAGAAAGTCACAATCGCAATGATCGTAAATTGAACCCCAAAGCCGAGTGGCAGACCGTACATAAAAGAAAGACCGCCATTTATCTGCACTGCCCCAAATCCAAGAGTAGTGGCAATGCCGGAAACAGTTGCCGTTATGGCGATAATATCGATCGTTTTACCAAGAGGGCCGGCAGGATTCATCACAGGGCTGAGAGTGGCACTAATCATACCAGGGGCGCCTTTTCTAAATTTAAAGTATGCAAGACAAATTGCAACGATTGCATAAATGGCCCATGCATGCAGTCCCCAATGAAAAAAAGTGAATCTCATCGATTCTAATATTGCTTCATTCGTGCCTTCCTCCACCGTAGGGGAATCAATCATATAGTGGGAAATTGGCTCTGCCGCTCCCCAGAAAACGAGACCGATGCCCATTCCTGCACTAAAAAGCATGGCAAACCATGTCGGATAACTATAGTCTGGCTTGTCGTCGGGTCTTCCAAGCCGTATTTTTCCATAAGGACTGAATATAAAATATACACAAACAAGCACGAACACTGAAACAATAATTAAGTAATACCATCCAAAGCGAGTAGAAATAAAGGTCTGAGCGGCCGCAGTCCCTGTTTCCAATGCATCAGGAGCAATCCACCCAAATAATATCGCAAAAAATAATATTCCTGTAGTAACATAAAATACCGTTCCTAGAGATTTCTTTGTCTCCATGTCCCATCTCCTTCCAATACATATGTAATAGTGTTCTGCAGCCTTTGGTTCACTATTCAGTTTTTCTAAATCAATATTCTTCGACATTAGTCGACGATTATACTTGCTATTCCCCTCATGTTTTATAATAATCCTGATTCTGCTTTCAGAGCACAAGTTTAGATATTTAAATGAAAAAAGCATACAATGGTCTCTTTGAACCCAAATAGTTGAAGCACTTCTTTCATTATGTTTTTATAATATAAGGTATTGCAAATAAATAAGGAGGCAGAGCATGAACCTTCTAAAATTAAATAATCAAGACGATCGGCTGGATGCTTTAAAGGAAGCTGTAAAGCCGTTCGAAGATAGAGCCTGGAAGCATGATAAAGAAGGGACATTTCCGACAGAAAATATAAAAGAGCTTCAATCTATTCACTATACGGCCCTGACCGTACCTGAAGAGTATGGTGGAAAGAACATCTCATTATTAGAGCTTGTGAAAGCACAGGAAATTATCTCAAAAGCAGACGGATCAACTGGACTTTCCGTTGGCTGGCACATGGGAATAGTAAAAAATTTAGCTGAAACAAAAGCGTGGCCGCAACAATTATATAAAGAATTTTGTGAAAAGGCCGTAAACGATGGAGCGCTTCTTAACAACACTGCCTCAGAAACCGCTACTGGCAGCCCTACCAGGGGTGGGAAACCTACTACGATTGCAGTGAAAAATGGAGAAGACTGGCTGATTTCAGGCCGGAAAACATTCACAACAATGGCACCAGTTCTCGATTTTTTTGTTGTCAGCGCAGCTATTGAAGGAGAAGATAGTGTCGCTAACTTTCTCATTTCAAGAGAAAGCAATGGGCTCTCGATCGAGGAAACCTGGGATTCAATGTCAATGCGCGGAACCGGAAGTCATGACCTCGTGCTTGACAAAGTCCATGTTCCTGCCAACCGCCTTGCAGCATATTTGACTCCCGGCGACAAAGCTGCAGCTGGATGGCTGCTTCATATCCCTGCCTGTTATCTCGGCATTGCACGTGCTGCAAAAGAATATGCTTCCTCCTTCGCACTGGAATATTCACCTAACAGTATTGAGGGGACGATTTCAGAACTTCCAAACGTCCGGCAGAAAATCGGGGAAATGGAGCTGAAGGTGATGCAGAGCCAGCATTTCCTTTACTCGGTCGCCAGCCAATGGGATAATGCCTCAGAGACAGAACAACAGGCAATGAAGCCTGAACTTGGTGCAGTAAAACTCAGTGTTGTTAATGATGCAATTTCCATTGTTGATCTTGCCATGCGTCTTACTGGGGCAAGAAGCTTATCAGCAAAAAATCCTTTGCAGCGCTATTATCGTGACGTCCGTGCCGGCCTCCATAATCCGCCGATGGACGATATGACAATCATGCTGCTCGCCTCTCACACTCTATCCAACTCTCGGACATAGATCAGAGCCTTGCTCTGGTCTTATATATATATTCATTCCCTCGTTAAAATCATATCCCATCCTGTTCGTGGTTTATTTCTTCCAATAAAGTGGAAAGTTAATCATTGTGATACATGACCACAAGGAGGTAGAAAATAAATATGGATATAATGCACCGTCAAAAAGAAGGTCAGCCCGGGCAGACCCAGGCAAAGCAGCCAGGTATCGAGTCAGAAATGAACCCGCTGCCTGTTCAGCCTAAAGAGTACAAAGGCAGTGATAAACTAAAGGGACGTACAGCGCTCATTACCGGTGGAGACAGTGGTATAGGCCGTGCGGTGGCCATGGCATATGCTAAAGAAGGTGCCGATGTTTCAATTGTATATTTAGATGAGCACAGCGACGCTGAGGAGACGAAAGCAGCGGTAGAAACTGAGGGTGTTCAATGTCTTCTGCTTCCAGGAGACATCAAACAAGAAGCATTTTGCAAAGAGGTGGTTCAAAAGACCGTCGATCATTTTGGAAAGCTTGATATTCTTGTTAACAACGCTGCAATTCAATACGTTCATGACAGTATATTGGACGTGAGTGCAGAACAGCTTGAGGAGGTATTCCAGACCAACTTTTTCTCTGTGTTCCATATAACAAAAGCTGCGGTGCCGCATCTAAAAGAAGGCAGTACAATTATTAACACAGCTTCCATTAATGCCTACCGCGGTCATCCAAGCCTGATTGACTATTCTTCGACAAAAGGGGCGATCGTTACCTTCACGCGCAGTATGGCAACAGCGCTTGTGGAACAGGGAGTTCGAGTTAACACAGTAGCTCCAGGGCCAATATGGACTCCTCTCATTCCAGCTACATTCCCGGCTGAGGGAGTGGAGAAATTCGGTACAAATACCCCAATGGGCCGTCCAGGGCAGCCTTCTGAGCATGCCGGCGCATATGTACTGCTGGCATCTGATGAGTCAACTTATATGACAGGGCAAACCATTCATATTAATGGAGGGGAATATATTTCGTCTTAACAATAACGAGGCTGGGACAATACCCAGCTTCGTTATTATTTTCTCAGACTTGGTAACATCAGGGCATGAGGTGTGCTGCCGGCTCATAAATTTTTAATGACTGCCGGCTTTTTCTTTAGTGATTTTCTGCGTACGGTGGTTAAAAAAACACCGGAGATTACAATAAATGCACCAATTAATTGAACGTGAGTTACATTTTCTCCTAGAAACAGTAATGCTCCCGCCATTGTAAAGACTGGAAGTAAATTTAAAAATACTGCCGAAATCGATGGGCCGACTTCTTCAATAGCTTTATTGTACAAGATTAATGCAATCACAGATGGAAAAATTCCGAGGTACGCCACCCCAAGCAGGCGATCGGCTCTCCAAAGGTCAGGCCATCCCAGCCTGAACCATTCCACCGCAGCAAATGGAAGCAGTGCAAGAATGGCAATTGCAAGCATTACTACTAATGTACCGTACACAGGGAACTTCATCATATGGTACTTAACAAGCATAGAATACGAGACCCAGGTCACTACGGCTCCAATCATTATGACATCTCCGATATTAAATGCCATGGACGCAAGCACCTGCCAGGAACCATTTGTAATGACCCAGACTGCTCCCCCTACGGAAAGCAGAACACCGATCCACTGTAAGGGGCGGAGCTTTTCTTTTAAAAATAACAAGCTGATTAAAATCGTAACGACGGGGATGGCGGATTCCATAATTGCCACATTGGTCGGGCTCGTGAATTGGAGAGAGGCATAGATTAAGGCATTAAAAAAAGCCACTCCAGTGAGTGCCATGCCGAGCAGCGGCTTCCATTCGCTCACGAATGTACTTTTGTATTTAATTGCCTGTGAAAGGCCAATCGGTAATATTATTAAAAAAGCGAGTGTCACTCTGGAAAATGCAATAGTAAAAGGGGGAAGATCGCTGATAGCTTTCCCAACAATAATATTCCCGGAGAAGATAATAACAGTAATGAGAAGAAAAATATACGCTTTCATATGACATAGACCCTTTCTTCAGCTTCTCATCCATTGTACTTCTCTTCTCCGGAAATTTACAGTTAACAGCTTTATGATTTTTTGAAAGTATAGGATGGAGCACCTTTTATATCTAAAGATATCCGAAAGAGGCCTCCTGCTTCCGGCTGCATGCGGCGTTCTTCCTCTGAAAATATCATCTTTGCTGTAGTGATGTATAAATCCTTCCTCTCCGGTCCGCCAAACGTACAAGATGTACATAATGATACCGGCATTTGAATAGAATCCATTTTTTCTCCCGTAGCGGGATTCCAGCGGGCTACCTGACTTCCGTTGAAATGGGCTATCCAAAGCATTCCTTCTTCATCAATCGTCATACCGTCTGGACGGCCTTCGTTTTCCGGGACATGAAATGCAGTGGCCTCGTTTACGATTTCCCCCGTGTCACGGTTTAAATCAAAAACCTGAACTTTTTTTGTCGGAGTATCAATGTAATACATTTTCGAACCGTCCGGCACCCACGCCAGCCCATTGGAAATGGTGACGTTTGTTTTCACGGTCTCTATCGAATAATCATGATTTAATCGATAAAGGGAACCGGTTCCACTTTCTCCGTGAAGAGACATCGTCCCTGCCCAGAAGCGACCGTGCGGATCTACCTTACCATCGTTAAATCGGTTGCCATCTTTTTTCTCTTCCGGGTCTGAAATAAATGTTAACCTTTCTGTTTTTTCCTCCCATTCGTAGAAACCGGTTTCAGTGGCAAGCAGCAATGTCCCACTTTTTATAAGAACTGCTGCGCCAGTCCGTATGCCTATGTGAAAAATTTTCTCTTCACTTGTATCCGGGTTATACTTAAGTAATTTTTCTCCTTCGATATCCACCCAGTAGAGCACATTATTGTAGTGATCCCACACCGGCCCTTCTCCAAGCTCCGCCTTAAATTCACTTATTTGTTCAAGATTACCCACATAAGACGCCTCCTTTATTCTTCTTTTAACCCTAAACCTTCTTTATTGAAACATTATTCTTGTACAAATATCAGTTTATATATAAACTGATAAGGGTAAAATCATTGAAAGACTACCTGAAAGGGTCCGATGTCTATGAAAATGACTAAACATGATGAACGGCTGGGGCTGATGATCTGGTTCCGGCTTTCGCGATTTTATAACGAAAGCCTGAGGAAATCCAATCAACATTTAAAAGCTTATAACCTTACCGTTGCTCAATTTGACGTACTCGTTCAAACCGGAGCGCACGAGCCGTTAAGTCAGCAGCAGCTCGCTGATAAGCTTTTTGTTACCAAAGGAAACATGACTCAATTATTGAAAAAGCTCGAAGACCGGGGATTGATTTTACGAGAGCAGATATGGCGCACAAAAACGCTGTCGCTCACTCAAGCAGGTGTTGATCTATTAAATAAAACCGCAGCTGCACAAGAAAGTTTTCAAGCTTCCCAATTTCAAGGCCTGGCGAGAGAAGAGCAAAAGCAACTGCTGGAATTGTTGAGAAAACTACAAAAAACTAATAAACATTCAGGAGGTATTTAAAAATGGAATTAAAAGGAATTCATCACTTATCCGCCATTACTGCGAATGCGAAAGAAAATTTAGATTTCTATACAAAAGTGCTTGGACTCCGACTTGTGAAAAAGACAGTGAATCAGGATGACACATCCGTATATCACTTATTTTACGGTGATGAACGCGGGAACCCGGGAACGGAGCTGACGTTTTTTGAAATTCCGATGGCCGCACCAAATAAGCCGGGCACAAGCAGCATATCCGCTACTTCCCTGCGCGTGCCCAATAACGAAGCACTTCAATATTGGAAACAGCGTCTGGATGATCATGGGGTACAGCACGAAGAAATTGCATACCGGGCCGGGCGCAGTACCTTGGCTTTTACTGATTTTGAAGGGCAGCGCTTGATACTTGTTTCAGATGAAAATAATGAAGGGGTTGAAGGCGGACGTCCATGGGAAAGAGCCTCTGTGCCACAGAAATACGGTGTTACCGGATTAGGCCCCATCAGGCTCACTGTGCGCAAGGCTGAATCGACTGTCCATGTGCTCACCGAAGTAATGGGCTTCCGCAAAAAATCTACCTACCCTTCTCATGAAGATGGTCAGCCTGATATTATCGTGTTTGAAACAGGAAAGGGCGGGAGCGGTGCTGAAGTTCATATAGAGGAACGCCCGGATTTACCATTTGAACGGCAGGGACGCGGAGGAGTTCATCATGTTGCTTTCCGAGTGGAAGACAGGGCAGCGCTTGATGAATGGATCCAGCACATTACCAATGCAGGTCTGCCAAATTCGGGATTTGTGGAGCGTTATTATTTCAAGTCTCTTTATTTCCGCGAACCAAACGGCATTTTGTTTGAAATTGCGACGGATGGACCAGGATTTGACGGGGATGAGGATATTAATCATCTTGGCGAATCTCTAGCTCTTCCTCCTTATTTGGAAAATAAACGAGAGCAGATTGAAGCAAGCTTAAAACCACTTAATTATAAACCAGAACAGTTATAAAGGAGCGTAGGTAAATATGAAGCATATTTATAAAGAAGGCTCAGACAAAAACGCACCTGTATTACTTCTGCTTCATGGAACCGGAGGCACCGAAGAAGATCTGCTGGAGGTTGGGCGGATGATTGATCCGGAAGCCTCTATACTCAGTGTGCGCGGTAATGTTGTAGAAAATGGAATGCCCCGGTATTTCCGTAGAGTTGCTGAAGGTGTCTTTGATGAGGAGGACCTGATTTTCCGCACAAAAGAGCTTCATGATTTCCTCGATGAAAGTGCAAAAAAGTATGGATTTGACCGAAGCAATATTGTGGCTGCCGGCTATTCAAATGGAGCAAATATCGCAGGGAGCCTGCTGTTTCACTACAACCATTCATTAAAAGGGGCACTGCTTTTTCACCCGATGGTGCCGCGCCGAAATATCGATTTGCCTGACTTAACCGGTACGGGAGTGTTTATAGGCGCAGGAGAAAACGATCCTATCTGCTCCCCGCAGGAAACGAAGGATTTGTCTGCCATGCTTGAAAGCGCAGGAGCCACGGTAAGTGTTCAATGGGAGCACAGCGGTCATCAATTAACTGTGACAGAAGTGCAGGGAGCGTCAGCTTTTTATCAGAAGCACTTAAAATAACTCCTGTAGATGTAAATGAAGAATAATTTTGGCCGGGCAGCAGAAGCCCGGCCTTTTCTGTATTTACAAAGGTTCTAATACATCATGGTATTTCGATGTTTCTTTTAAAACTTTCTCAGCATAGGAGCATTTCGGTATAATGGTTTTATTTTCTGCCCTGGCAAGTTCTACCACATTATGAACCAGCTCTCTTCCAGTTCCCTTCCCGCGGAGCTCCTCTGATACGTAGGTACTGTCAATAATTAAACTTTCATCCTGTCTCGTAAACGAGATTTCCGCTTTACGTTCTCCGTTCGTTTCTAAATAAAATGTATTGCTTCCTTGTTTCAATTCAGCCATCCATCATCGCTCCTTCCTTATAGATATTATTCCCTGAAGAAACGATGAAAAAACTAGGATGGCCATTGAATTTCTTTTTCTAAAATTTCACCATCCGATACGCCACTTTTGTTTAAAGAATTTTCTTTGGCCTGGACACATACATAGTAGAGACTTTCATCTGAGTTATTGCGAAAAATTCTTGAGCCTGCTGGTGCAACTTTCACAACGGAGCCTTCTTCTATATCAAATGTCTCATCGTCCACTTGAAACTGGCCCTTTCCGGAAATAAAGATGTATAGCTCTTCATTTTCTCCGTGCTTGTGATGAAATGGCATCGAGGTATGCGGAGGAAATGAATTCACAGAAACCTCCATACTAGTAAGCTCCAGAAGCTCATTTAGAAACACCTTCCCGCGTGCTTTTACAGGTTCTTCAATTTTGTGGCTTTTTAAGTTTTCCATTTTCCCCAGGTCCACTGCGTTATAATTGGAGCCTGTTTTCTTTTCAATCATCTTTACACCCTCCCGTATCCTTCTTCTATATTCTGTCTACGCACACCTATCGTGCATCTTGAGATACATATAAGCCGCTTCTGTTCGTCTTCAATTTTTATTTCCCACACCATGGTCGTTCTCCCAATATGAAGAGGGATTCCTGTTGCTGTCACGGTGCCGTCCTTTTTAGACCTTATATGATTGGCATTAATCTCTACTCCGACTACAAATTCCTTCTCCTGATCAATAAGGTTCCACGCTCCGACACTGGCGACCGTCTCCGCAAGAGCCACGGAAGCTCCCCCGTGCAGCAGCCCCATCGGCTGACGAGTTGCGTTATGTACAGGCATGGTGGCAATAACTTTCGTTTCTTCCAGCTCTAAAAAATGAATGCCTAATGCTTCAACAAGAGTATTTTGGAAGCGTCTTTTCACAATTTCCATCGTTTTTCCTCCATTAATTAAAGATCATATTCCATCCACTCCGCCGTCAGCTTTACAGCTTGTTCACCATGCAGCTTGTTGATTATATGAAAAGCCATATTTATTCCCGCGGAAATTCCTCCGGAGGTAATAATGCTGTCTTCGTCCACAAATTTAACATTGCGGAGCACTTCTACTTCTTTGAATTCTTCAAGCCTCTCATAGGAAGCCCAGTGAGTAGTTGCACACTTTCCATTTAATAACCCAGATTTCGCCAGCACCAGCGCTCCTGTGCAGACGGAGGTAATGATTTCGGCACTTCGCTGCTGTTCTTTTATCCAGTGATGTAATCGTTCCTTGTGCATTTCTGTTTCCCTAGCGCCTTTACCGCCGGGGATAACTAAAATATCAAAAGCAGGCGCTGTGCTTAAGCTGTAATCTGGAACGACACGGAGCCCGTTACGGGCTGTTACTGCTTCTCCATTTTCAGAGACTGTACTAACATTAAAAAGCTTTTCCTCTATGTTGCCTGCAGATGCAAAAGCTACTGAGAAAACTTCAAACGGACCTGCAAAATCTAATACTTCTACATCTTTAAAAAGATAAATACCCACTCGCTTTTTGTTCACGACTAAACTACTCCTTTCCTAAAGCCATTACTTCTTCATATAGATGTAAATATCCTGTTGTCTTGTTTGATTCTCCAATCATGCTGTGTTATTATCAACTATGTATTAAATCGTATTCATTACGATTTGTAAAATATAAAGGAAAGGAGAATGACGGATGGCCAAAAAGTCAAAAGTCGTGAAAGAACAAAAACGCCGGGAGACCGTTGCAAAGTACGCTGAACTGCGTCAGGAGCTAAAAGAAAAAGGCGATTATGAAGCACTTCGAAAGCTGCCTCGTGATTCTTCTCCCACCCGCTTGAATAACCGCTGCGAGCTGACCGGAAGACCTCGAGGATATATGAGAAAATTTAACATGTCACGCATCGCCTTTCGTGAGCTTGCCTATAAAGGCCAAGTCCCTGGTGTGAAAAAATCCAGCTGGTAACACATGACATTTATGACCCCTCTTTTCAAATAGATTAGAAAAACCACAGTCGCCCCCGCTGTGGTTTACTATTTTTTATATTGTTATTCAGCTTTAAAGTTGGGCTTTCTTTTCTCTTTAAATGCTTCGAGTGCTTCCAGACGGTCTTCAGTTGGAATGATTACTTCATATGCCTTTGCTTCTATGGCAAGTCCTGTATTTAAATCAGTATTGTTCCCATGATTTATAGCATACTTCGCCTGGATTAAAGCAAGAGGCCCATTAGCCATCATTTCTTCAGCTAATTCTCTTGCACCCTTCATTAGTTCCTCTTCTGTAAAAACCTTATTCACAACCCCTAGCTCTTTTGCTGTCTCAGCGTCAATTTTTCTGGCAGTCAAGATCAGCTCTTTTGCATGAGATGGTCCGATTAACCTTGTTAAGCGCTGTGTACCTCCTGCTCCTGGAATAATAGCCAGACTCACCTCTGTCAGACCCATGACAGCACTTTCAGCTGCATAGCGGAAGTCACATGCAAGCGCAAGCTCAAGCCCCCCTCCTAATGCGTAACCATTAATGGCAGCGATTACTGGCTGCGGAAGGTTTTCTATGGAGGAAAATAAGCTTCGAAGCATTCGTACATTTCTTTTTACTTCTTTTTCAGACAATGATTTTCTTTCTTTCAGATCTGCGCCTGCACTGAATGCTTTCTTCCCAGCTCCAGTAATAATTACTGTTCGAATATCTTTTTCCACTTGAATTAGCTCTACTATCTCCAGGAATTCCTGCAATGTCTGAAAGTCAAAGCAGTTTAATTGCTCAGGGCGGTTTAATGTTATAATTCCTAAATGATCCTGCTTATCAAAGATAATTTTTTTCATAATTTTCCCCCATTAAAAATTTGAATGGAAATGAAACCACTTTCATAATAACGCATATTTTAAATAGTATTAAGAGAAATATGCAACATTATATAAGCTCACATGATGGATATTGCATATATCAATTAATTTTTATATTAGAAAAAACGGCTCTTTAGTTTTTATACTAAAGAACCGTCCGTAGGGTTGAAATTTGAAATTATACTCCTGGCAGAATATTACGCTTGTACATTGCTGCAATTAAATGTAAAAATAATGCAGGAATTCGTTTTGGGCAATAACGTTTTTTGTAAAATCGTGTAAAAGCATTTTTTAAGTCATCCCATTGACTGCATTCTTTTGTTTGCCTGTACCTTGCTACGTCTATGATCTTTACAGTGCCTTGTCTGGTAATTAATATGTTTCTTAAATGAATATCGGAGGGATTCAGCCCCTTCCGTCTGGCAAGGTCCAACGCCTGGTCTACTTGTTCTAGATCCGTCTCACTCACCGGCAGTCCAAAACGCAGGCATTCAAACAGCGTATGTCCATCTACAAACTCCAATACAATAAAGTTCTTTCCTGTACCGTAAAGTTC
Source organism: Alteribacillus sp. HJP-4 (assembly GCF_042139015.1). Lineage (NCBI taxonomy): Bacteria > Bacillati > Bacillota > Bacilli > Caryophanales > Bacillaceae > Alteribacillus > Alteribacillus sp. HJP-4. The sequence goes on from NZ_JBHIKY010000007.1 coordinate 85,441, forward strand.
AGGGTAAAAGGGCAATCCTTCAAGAGCTGCGTAGATTTCTGATTCTTCTGCTGCAATATGTTCATATTCAGGAAAAAAAAGCTTCAGCACCTTGTTTGTTCCCCGGATCCGAAAGGCGAATGCACTTCTGCCCTTTCCGATCAAATCAAGCTGGTCATCCTTTGATACAAGCCACGTCCGCGAACCTTTACCAACAAAAACGACACTATCAGCAAGTTCACTATACGATTTCACTTGCATTTACTCCCTTCTTTCCTCCCCTTGCATTCATTATATCACCAAAACAGAAAGAAAGAATAAGTAATGATTTGAATCAATCTCTAATTGATTTTTCTGAATACAAAACACGAACATGCCGAAGCTTGCTTAAGGATTCTAGCAGAAAAGCCAGCGGCAGCCACTGTACGCTTCCTCCACTCGAGATATTTCTTCTCTGTTTTCCCCAACTTAAAAAGACGAGAAACGGAAAAATAATGTTGAAAACTCCGCAAAAATAGTTCTTATTCTTTTGATGCAGCTGGCCTTTCGGTCGATTTATCCGCTTCACCGGCATTTTTACTGGCCGCCTTACGATTTTCTTTCATTTCTTGAATAGTCTTCACCTGCAGCCGTGCTGCTCCGCGATAATTTTTTGTCGGAAGCGGGTTTTTTTCAGCCATTCGAAGCTTTGCTTCGGCTATTGCTTGACCATATTGTGGCAGCCATATTTCCTGGGCAATTAACATTTCATCTGTCATCTGCCATATTTCCTGCGGGTTGCAGACAGCTCCAGTTAAAGGGTCAAGCATCATTGCCTGGCGCAGCAGCTGATCATCACCAGAAACGGCGGCTTCGACGGCGAGTCTCTGTACAGAAATACTCACATTGCATACCGCCGCCGGTCCCATCGGAAGCTCGCCTGTCTGCGTCATATGAATACCGCTCCGGTCTACATACCCTGGCGCTTCAACGATAGCATCCTCGGGCAGATTAGCTATCGTGTTCTGATTTACGACATTAAAATGCCCGCGATAAATACGTCCGGTTTCAAGTCCTTCAATTATATATGACCCATGCTCCTGCCCCCGCTCACCTGCAGTGTAAGTAAAAGCAGGCTCTTTCATCCAATTTGGGAAATCCGTTTCAAACCAATTGCGCCCTTCCTTACAGACCCTCAAATATCCTCCTGTTTCTCCATTGATCCACGATCCAAGATCAATCCATTCCTTGATTTCTTCCGGACGCTTTCTGTACCACGGGAGATATTCACTTAAGTGGCCATTAGATTCAGTACTGTAAAAGCCAAAACGCCTCAGCATATCAATTCTCACTTTTTCTGTTTTACTGTATTCTGGATGGTTTTCAAATGCCTCCAGCAATTGACCGGTCAAATCTCTGCCTTGATGACGGATTTGAATATACCAGGTCTGATGATTAATTCCTGCACAGACAATATCGACTTCTTCCTGCTTAAGATCAAATACTTCCGCAATCTGCCGGTGTCCGCCTTGAACTCCATGACAGAGCCCAACCGTTCGGACACCCCCATACTTATTGGATGCCCAGGTGAGCATTGCCATTGGATTTGCATAATTTAACATCAGACACTCCGGCTCAGCAACCTCACGAATGTCTTTACAAAATTCCAATACTGCATGAATTCCCCTTTGTCCATACATAATACCGCCCGGACCAAGTGTGTCACCGACACATTGATCGACTCCATATTTTAAAGGAATATCAATATCTTTTTCAAAAGCTTCCAGCCCACCAATTCGTACAACAATAAAAATGTATCTGGCACCCTTTAACGCCTCCCGCCGATCAGTGGTCGCCTGAATATTAATGCTGAGTCCATTTTCATTTATATCCCTTTGACAGAGCTCAGTTACCATCTCAAGGTTGTGGTCGTCAATATCTGTAAACGCCACCTCTATCTGACGAAATTCCGGCACAGCTAATAAATCTCTTAATAGCCCGCGTGTGAATCCAATACTCCCCGCTCCAATAAAAGCTACTTTAAAACTCATCCAGTATCCCCTCCAAAAAATAAAAACGTGCTCGCTAAGCAAATACATGGTACGTTGATAATTACTATGATAAAGCGCTTTCCTAACAGGAACAACGGTAATAAGGTATAAGAAAGGGGTAATAAATTGTCCTTAAAGAATTATGGCTTTAATTTTCAAAACTCCTCTAATCCCACGAATCTTTTAGTGGCAGGCCGCGAAAAACAAACGTCTGTTAGTTATGATTGGAATGGATTAACCCGCCAGGATATTGGTTCTTACCTTTTTCAATACACTATTTCCGGAAACGGAGTCCTGGAGATGAATAAGAAAAAATACCAATTATCAGCCGGACGGGCCTTTCTTGTGGAGATTCCCAGCGACCATCGCTACTATCTTCCAAGTAAAAGCAGTCATTGGGAGTTTGTGTTCATCATTCTCGGCGGTGAATATACACGTTCCTGCTGGAGTGATATTCTGCAGTTAAATGGTCCGGTTATGGATGTCCCACCCGATGCAAAAGTCATTCAGTCTTTATTTACCATTTATGATGAAACGAGCACTGGCAGAATCACCGACTCATACTATGCCTCCGCGAAAGCCTATGAATTTATTATGGAGTGCTACAGGTTTGTGAAAAAGATCGACAAAAAAGTTGATCTTCCTCCACACATGTCCAAAGCAATTACATATTTGCATGCCTCTTATCAGAAGCCTGTGACTGTAGAGGAATTGGCTGAGTTGGCAGAACTGTCCAGAGGATATTTTATTAAGCAGTTTCAAGAATTTTTTCACCTTACCCCCAAGCAATATATCACCAGGTTAAGGATTCAATATGCGGTGGAGCTGCTTCAAAATACAGATCTGCCAGTGAAGACAATTGCATTAAAAACGGGGTTTTCCGATGATAATTATTTTTACAAAGTGTTTCGAAAAATGATTGGCATTTCGCCTGGAAAGTTTCGAAACAGCGAAGATCGAATCACTGTAAACCATATCATTATCTAAACATGAAAGGATGAGTCAGAATATGACCTTATTTTCTCCAACAGCACTTCAAGGAAAACATGCTCTCATCACTGGTGCCAGCGGTGGAATCGGTTACGCTGCGGCCAAGCAGCTCACTGAAACCGGAGCTAAAATTACAATCACAGGCAGACGCAGAGAAAAACTTGAAAAATTAAAGGAAGAAATTCTTTTAACCAACTCAAAAGCAGAAATTTATATACACACTGCCGATATTGGAAGAAAAACGGATAGAAATGAGCTTGTGGATTCAGCTACTGTAAAGCACGGTCCTATCAGTCTGCTCGTTAATTCTGCCGGAGTCAGTGGCGGCGCTGTTGTCGAGGAGCTCACGCAGGCTGAGATGGAAAAAATTATGCATGTGAATTACACTTCAGCTGTCCTATTAACTCAAAAAATTTATGAATCCATGCGCAGCCAGAAAGAAGGCGCAATTGTAAATGTTTCATCGCTGTCGGGACTTCGGGGAACCTATGGGAATACTGCCTACGCCGCTTCAAAGTTCGCATTAATTGGATTTACACATTCAATGGCAGTAGAAGCCATTCCCCATGGCATTCGTGTCAATGCAGTCTGCCCAGGATTTGTTAATACAGAAATGGGCAGACGCGCTATTCAGCGGATTGCAGACCGAAATGGAAATACATTCGAAGAACAGATGGAGATTGCTGCTAACGGCCTCCCTTCCGGCCGAATTACCGAACCTGAGGAAGTAGCACACACCATTGTTTTTTTGCTGACTGATGCAGCAGCTAACATCGTCGGAGAATCAGTGAAAATTTCAGGAGGAAGTGTTTTGAGATAATCTTTAGTTTCTTATTTGTATTGGCGTAGTGGAAAGTCCGTTTTGGTTTGTGTGCTGCTAGTTCTCCGGACCCTGCTTCCGCTAATCACTTCAAAAAGCGCGTTTTACTGTGTTTGCTGCTTTTTAAAACAACACCGCCCCTGCAATCGCAGGTTTTCAAATGTATATATTTATACCAGATTTTAAAAATCAACCCGAAAAAAATTCCTTCAAAAAAAATTCAAATTTCAGCGTTTTTATATGTCTTTTTTGTGAATCATTTGTTACAATAAACGTAACTTAATAAATGAAACCGTTTACTAATGAATTTACTTCAAACGACATTACTAAAGAGGTGTGCTAATATGGATGTTCTTCTAATTTTTATGCTGTTGGCGTCAGTCAGCCCGTTGATTTTTTGGAGAAGGGGCTATAAGTGGCTTTCCGTTATACAGTTTGCTTTAATGCTCGGCATGTGGGATTATTTCTATAGTCATTTCACATCAATTACGTTGTTAAATGCTCCTACTTCTGTAATCGCATTCTACGGAAGCCTTGCGTTGGCAGATGTAGCATTGATTATGCTGATGATTACTTTCTTCAAAGAATTGGAAATCAAACAGCCGATGCGCCGCCTGCGCTCTGAGCTGCAATCCAGTATTCGTTCCAATTAGAAACTAAACCCGGCCTCAGTGCCGGGTTTTCCTATGCAGAAAACCCTCTGAAGCTCTTGCTCCAGAGGGTTCTTAAATTAGTGGTCCATATCCTCGTGTTCTTCATGTTCTTCTGAATCAGATCCGCCTTCATCAGGGCCTCCGCCATGATCATGATGATATCCGAAGGACATAACCCAAACCGATCCTGCCACAATGACAGCCGCTGTGAAAAATCCGAATAGAATATTGCCTGTCTGCAGGCCGCCACTGTCTGTTTCCGTCATATGCATAAACATGAACAGCTGAATTGCAGCTTGAATTACGGCAAGCACCATAATGATAATAATGATCCAGGTCGTCGGCAATCCGCTTCCAAGAGCAGTATACGCAGCAACAAGTGTCAGAATAATAGAAGCGAGAAAACCAATCACGTGTTTTTTAGGGAAACGTTCATCGGTATGTGAACTCATCTATACCACCATCCCTATCAGGTAAACACCTGTGAAAATAAAGATCCAGACAACATCTAAAAAGTGCCAGTAAAGACCAACAATAAATATCTTCTTCGCGGTCATAGGATTCAGACCCCGCATGATAACCTGTATAAGCGCCATCACTGCCCAGCCAATACCTAAGGTGACGTGCAGGCCATGTGTGCCGGTGAGAATGAAGAAGCCTGACCAAAATGCGCTCGACGTCATGGCGGCGTCCTCATGAATATAGTGAACGAATTCGTAAATTTCAAATCCAAGGAAGCCAAGCCCGAGAGCAAGTGTAATGCCCATCCATACGAGCATTCCTTTTTGAGAGCCCCTCCTCATTTCGTGAATAGCCAGTCCGCACGTAAAGCTGCTTGTCAGAAGCAGAAAGGTCATGATGAGGACCATCGGCAGTTCGAACAGTTCATGTGGTGTATTTGCATCACCGGTACGCCCGAACATGACGGCGTACGTGGCGAACAACGTAGAAAAAAGCGCTACCTCCGCACCAAGAAATATCCAGAAGCCAAGGATGTCCATTCTGCCTTGATGGGAACGATATTCGATAGGGCCGGTTTTTAAATCTGCATGTCCACTCATCGTTTATCCTCCCTTGCTTCTTTTTCTGTCCGTTTAATTTCATCCACCGGGACATGGAATCCGTCGTTATTTTCAAAGGAACGGATGCCCATATAAACAATCGCCCCAATTAATGCTGGAATCGCCATCCAGAACCATTCCCAGACAAGACCGAAGCTTGCCACAAATAAGAAGGCCATCATAATGAAAGGTGTGCCCGTGTCATTAGGCATATGAATCGGTTCCAGCTTGCTTTCATCGTACGTCACTCTTTTATTCTTCTTCATGTGCCAGAAGGCTTCTGGTGCTTCCACATGAGGGATTGTAGCAAAATTGTAAAAAGGCACTGGCGTCGGTGTTGCCCATTCAAGTGCTCTTCCGTTCCAAGGGTCTCCGGTAGTTTCACGAGTGCTGTAGCGGAAGCTGTAATAAATGTTATATACAAAGACAGCAAACCCTGCAGCCATTAAAATAGCACCGATAGAAGCCGTTACATTAAGTGCCATCCATTCCGGTTCAATTGTATACGTCCGCCGAGGCATTCCTGCAAATCCGAGGAAATACATCGGAAAGAAACATACATTAAAACCTATCACAAACAGCCAGAAGCTAATTTTTCCGTAAAACTCATTCATCTTGTGACCAAACATTTTAGGGTACCAGAATGTCAGACCTGCAAAGCAGCCGAATACTGTCCCAGAGATCAGTACATAGTGAAAGTGCGCGACAAGAAAATACGTATTGTGATACTGATAATCTGCTGCAGCCATGGCAAGCATTACACCAGTTACACCACCGACTACAAAGCAGGGTATAAAGGCAAGTGCCCACAGCATCGGAGTTTCAAAGGTAATTTTCCCTTTATACATCGTTCCAAGCCAGTTAAATATCTTCACTCCGGTAGGAACCGCAATCAGCATAGTGGTAATGGAGAAGAACGAATTGACAGTTCCGCCCGCTCCCATCGTAAAGAAATGGTGGACCCATACGAGGAAGCTTAATCCAGCGATGACCACCATCGCATAGACCATTGCTTTATATCCAAACAACTGCTTACGTGCAAATGTTGAAATAACTTCAGAGAATATACCGAAAGCAGGAAGTGCTACGATATAAACCTCGGGATGCCCCCACAGCCAGAAAAGGTTCGCCCACATCATAGGCATGCCCTCACCGGCAAGCGTAAAGAAATGAGAACCAAATATCCGGTCAACTGTCATTAACGCCAATGCTACCGTTAAAATTGGAAAAGCAAATACGATAATAAGCGAAGTGATCAAGGTGGACCACGTAAAGATTGGAAGCCTCATCATTGTCATGCCTGGAGCCCGCATCTTAAATATTGTTACCATAAAGTTGATGCCTGTAGCGAGCGTACCAATACCAGAAAGCTGAAGACCAAGCAAATAGTAATTCTGCGCAGGCCCGGGATTAAGCTCTGAGCCTGCCATAGGGGTGTAGGCGGTCCAACCGTTGTCAGGTGATCCCCCAATTACAAAGGAAATATTGAATAACATTGCCCCAAAAGCGAATGACCAGAAGCTTAGGTTATTCAGTGCCGGAAAGGCAACATCTCTTGCCCCAATCTGCAGGGGAACAACATAGTTCATTAACCCTATTAGAAACGGCATCGCCATGAAAATTATCATGATTGTACCGTGAGTAGTAAAGATTTCGTTATAGTGCTGAGAATCCAAAAATTCCATCCCTGGCAGCGTCAGCTGCGTACGCATTAGTAAAGCATCGACCCCGCCCCGGAAAAGCATCGCCAGCGCGGCGATAATATACATAATACCGATCTTTTTATGGTCTACTGTAATGATCCATTCCCGCCAGAGCCAGCCCCATTTTCTAAAATAGGTTAATACAAACAATATGGCAGCTGAGACGAGAACGATAGAGACCATCGCCCCGTAAATTAGAGGCTGGCCGGTGACTAAAAAGTCTTCTAGAAGAAAATCTATAAAACCAAGGTTCAAGTCGTTTCACCTGCTTTCCGATGTGCGATATTAGTCATTGCTTCCCGCACCTTCTTCTACTCCTCTGCCGCCTTTTAGATGCAGCTTATTCTCATATACATCGGGACCATAACGTTCGACAGTATAGTCTCTTCCTTCATTTGTCCCATGGTCTACATACTCTAAATGAGTAGAGGAAAATTCCTGTTCTTCGACCAGTCCTGGCGCAAGCATGGCGTCATACTCGTCCTGCGATAATTCAGGAGCATTATTGCTTACCTCGTCTGCCCAGTCCACAAACTCCTCTTCGTTCTGAGCAATCACTTCGAAGGTATGCTCTGCAAAACCAGAACCGTTATAGTTTGAGTTCCGGCCGTCATACGTCCCTTCTTCATCTGCCTGGAGATATAATTTGGTTTCCATTCCGGCCATGTTATACTTCTGCCCGCCTAAAGCAGGAATCCAGATGGAAGCCATCGAATCAGCCGAAGACAGTCTAAATTCAATCGCCCGGTCTGTCGGAATGTGTAAGTAATTGACCGTTTCAATTCCCTGCTCCGGATAACTGAAAAACCATTTCCAGTCTGCAGCCGTTGCATAAACAACGAGCGGTTCTTTATCACTTGTAGCCTCAGGGGGCTCCTCAAGATCCATAATCGTAATAACAGTCGGAACAGATAGCGCTCCGACAATAATAAACGGTATAATCGTCCAGACAATTTCAAGCATTGTGTTTCCCTCGTGGTCAGGATCATAGTCTTTTTCATCACGATTTGGACGATCTCGATATTTGACTAACATGTACGTGAACAATACAAATACGACCACGACTATGACAAGCATTAAAATAATAGAAAACATTATGAGATCTTTTTGGGCGGATCCGACCGGACCTTTTGGATCCAGCACTGTAAGCTCTGCACATCCCCCTGTGAGTAACAGAAAAGCGAGAGCCGGCAATAGTGCTAAGCGTTTTACCCAGGAATTTAATTGCCTCACCGGACGCAGCACTCCTTTCTATATAGATATATCTCTTAATTTATGATGTGAACCTTTTCCCTGTACTGGCGAAAAATACACAAGTTTATCATAGCAGATATGTTACAATTTGAGGCTTTCTGTCAGTACCTGTCAAACAACTCTCACGAAAATGTTTCAAAATAAACACAAATCCTTCATAAAACAGTCAATATTGAAAACGGTTCATTGAGATAATCTGTTATATACATGCAACCTTTGGAAATACACAAAAAATACAACTGTTTCACTACAATAATAAAAGTAATGAAACAGTTGTATTCTCTTTACGCTTTAATAACTCTCGTTCCAGCAATAAAATCATGCACGACACGTTTATCTTCTCTTACAATTATCATAATAATCGAAGCAATTAAGGCTGTTCCGAGCGTCACGACCATTACAAGGCCACCGACAAAATACCTTAAAAACATCGTCCATAAACTAACATTGGAGCCGTCCATTTTAATGATTCTTACACCGAGCGCTTTTTTTCCTAGTGTGTACCCGCTCCAGACTGCCGGCAGGACCATTCCATATAATAAAGAAATGAGGTTCTGCACCCAATTCTCTGTGGGTGATGATGTAAGGTTACCCCCCATTAGATAAAAAATAATAAATGAGAGCGCAGCTACAACTATTCCATCTAATAGAACTGCAGCAAGCCTTCTCCAAAAACTGCCTGCTTTATACTCCATGTCTTCCCCCTTTTCTCCCATCAAGCCCGCTAATTTTCTGAATGAGCAACCATCGTTTGTCTTTTATTTCTTAACGACGTGCTTGACCGGGACACTGTAAATATAATCAGTCCAATCCAAATAATGATAAAAGCGGTAAGCTGCTGAGGGGAGAACGGTTCTTTAAATAAAAACACTCCTAATATCAGCATAATAGTTGGAGCGAAATATTGTAAAAATCCAACCAGCGAAAAAGTAATCCGTTTTGTACCTGCTGCAAAGAGAAGTAATGGAATTGCTGTTACTGCCCCTCCACCTATTAATAGCATCACCACGCCACTATCGTATGAAAAAACTGTCCCACTTCCATTCCCAATAATCAACAAAAATAAAAGGGCAAATGGTGTCATCAGCAGTGTTTCAATAGTAAGACCGGCCCATGCTCCAACAGAGATTGTTTTTTTAATTAATCCATACATTCCGAAGGACAGCGCAAGTGCCAATGCTGCCCACGGTACGTATCCATAGGAAGCTGTTAATGTAATAACCCCGGCAATTGCCAGAAAAAAAGCTGCGGCCTCGGATTTTGTTAGCTTTTCTTTTAAGAAAATAGTCGCAAGAACTACATTTATAAGCGGATTGATATAATAACCAAGCGAAGCTTCAATCACCCTGTCACTTGTTACCGCGAAGATAAAAATAAACCAGTTGACACTAATTAATATTGCCGCAAGCGTAATAGATGCTCCGGACTGAAAGGAAGAAAACGTCTTTACAATTTCATTCTTTACTTTTCCAGCTTTTCTCATGATGAGAAGGGCCGCTGTCATAAATACCAAAGACCAGACTATTCGATGGGCAAGCACCTCTCCTGAGGGCACCTCTCCCACAAGTTTCCAATACAGAGGCAGTACCCCCCACAGCAAATAAGCAAGAGTAGCCATCACTACTCCTGTTGCCTGTTGATTTTTAACCATGTCTCTCCCTCAAATCTCTCATTATTTCGGGTGCCGATATATTATTCTTAACTTTCTCAGTATAAACGATATGTATTTGTATTTTCCAGAAAAATGAATTGAAAAAACTGACACATAAACATGTCAGCTTTCTAACGGTCATTCCGGACACTCCGGGTCGATTAAAACCGGCCAGGTCCTGTGCGTCGCGGGATCAGCGAAGTCTGAAAATCCATTCTGACGAAGCTTCGCTGAGGATGAATTAGTTGAAGACAAGCCCCACGGAAAGCGGCAGCCTGCAGAGATGCAATCAACACAATCCTTACTTTCTTAAATTTCGAAAAAAGAAGACCGTTCCAGTGAGGGATTCTAGTCTTCTTGAAAGAGATAGGACATGGAAGCGGAAGTATCTTCAAGACTGTTCATCACTCCAAAATACAAACTGAGCACCGTCAGTAAACTCAACAGCAGCGTGATTGGTGCTGAAAGCTTCTTTTGGAAACCTATTACGATGATCATGATATAGAGCAGTCCGCTTACTAGAAATAGTATGCTGACGACATCAGGGCTGAATGTAACATTTGTCTCCGGAGAAACCTCGAAAGATAACAGTGACTGGAAGATAGGTGTAGGCTCCTGTGAGGCAAGCGTCTGTTGAATATTATGAGGAGGCTCTTGTTCGCTCATGAATGCCGTCACGACAAAAATAACAACTGCAATCAGAGACTCCGCTCTCCACCAGATTCGTGGTGAGTAATTCTTATGGCTGTTAATTTTTCTTCTTAGTAAAAATCCATTAATACATGCATAGGTGAGTAGAGGGATGAACAACAAGTGCTTGAGAAGCAGGGTCTGACCATAAGTGAGCAGCCATGAATTCGTTAAGTCCTCTGTCAAGAAAGAAGCCATCAGCATACCTGAAAAGATAACGACGGTTACACAGCCAACAGCTATAGGAGTAAACCAGCCTGTGAATTCCTTCCAATAGTTATCGTCAGTCGAATACCAGCTGACCACAAATAGTACTCCAAGCCAGGCGCTGACAGCCATAAAATGAAAAATATGAGCAGCTGCTCCAGGATAGCTTCCCATGCTGACCGCATGACCGGTAACCCCCTGCGTGGTAATCATGCCAAATATCAGAAAAATACCGGCAGCATATACAATTGGAAAGGAGGCAGTCCGAGACATGATCCCTATCAGTCCTAGAAAACAAAGACACAGAAACAGCAGCGCAGTCCATGCTCTGCCTGTTTCTGCAGTGAATAAAATGTGCAATAAGCTTATCCAAAATGATTCATCTCTATATTTATTGATGTCAGCCGCAAGATAAATCACTGGTGCTGCGGCGAATACCGGAATGAATGCGGTGCTTATTGACAGCCATTTCTGTGGAAGCTTAATGCTGGGTTTTTTATCAGCTGGTATAAGTGCCAGCAGACATCCTCCCATAATAATCGAAAAACATAAATACATCATACTGTTACTCAATGCGAGGATCATGATTTTTTCTTTCGCAACAAAAAGATCAAAGATAAAGCCGCAATGATCAGCATTCCCCCGGCTGCTGGAAGAATAAAGGTGTTTTGATTATTCTCTTCGGTTTCACTATCATTCTCCTCATTACCTTCTATATCTGAAGCTTCTTCTTCATTTTGACTTTCTTCCTCTGGAGTCGCATTCTCCTTCTCCGCTTCACTTTCCTCCTCTGCTGTATCCTGATCCGTTTCATCTGCTTCGAAGGTATATGTCAATTCCTCTTCCATCATATGACCGTCTTCACCCACGATACTGTATGCTAATGAGTAATCACCTTCCTGAAGATCATCTGGAAGCTTAATTTGCAGAGTATCTTCTGATTCATGAATAATTTCCGGGGTCAGCGCTTCGCCATTTTCTCCAGTCAAAGTAACCTCATTCGGTTCCTGCACAGAGGAATCAAATGTTAAAACAATTTCTTCCGTGTCTTCACTGAGCGTTTCTCCATCTTCCGGATCTGAGCTTTCCAGGTGAGTGTGCGCACCTGCCGCAGCAGGAAAAGCCAATATCAATAACGTAAACACTACGTACCAAGTTCTTTTCTTTCTCATTCTCCCACTTCCTTTCTCCTTTAATCAAAACATATATTATTCAGATGGCTTATTATTTTAAGGGGACTATTTACTATTTATATCAGATCCTGCCCACTGTTACTATGTACATTCCATTAACAATTCTTGAGGAAATTACAAACGCCAGGCTTTATTCTGCAGCCTGGCGTTTGTAATTATGCTTTCTCTAAATGTGAGCTTTCTTTAGAAAGCTTTTTAAAATAAGACAGTTTACTTAGTTTTCGATTTGCCTCATTCACTAATTCACTTAAGGCTGCAGGCGGAACATCGATTTCTATCCTGCCGGTTAACTGTTTTCTCAAAATCTGCAGCTGCAGAAACCGAAAATCTTTGACAGTTTCCATCGCTTTTACATGCAGCAGCGCCACGTTTAAATGCGGCTGAGTCAATTGAACGGTAAAGTGATTAAAGGTTTCTGCATAGCCTTGCGTCGCCTGAATATAATCCGTTTCACATGCTGCCAGTTTTTCCTCTAAAAATTTCGCCTGGCCCGCCAGCTGCTTAAAAATCTGCAGCATTTCTTCTCTTTGAGGTGCATCCTCCCTTTGTTTATACACTGCATCCCCCTCCTCCGCCATCAAACTCTTTAAAAAAATATGATATATGAGGTTGTCCCAAGAACAAATAATTTTTAGAATCATCGGAAAAGAGCAATTGCTTTAGTGTTGGCCGTGGAATGCGATCAGCCCGCAGCATATAAATTCTCTTTAGAGCCAAAAAAATAGGGGCTGTATCATAAATGATACTCGCCCCTTTTTGCATGGTAAAAAAAGCAGTGGACAAGTCCTTCGCTTTCCGTGGGCAGCGCTTCAGCTAACCGGGCGAAACCCGCGCCCGGCGGATCTTCAGCCGCTGCTCTTCCCACTGGAGTCTTCGGACTTGTCCCCTGCTATCTTCTATTTAGGATACTACTTTTTCTATAAAAAGGGGCTTTTGATACAGCCCCAGCTTGATCTTTCTTATTTCTCTTCCAGCCTGCGGATCCGCTCTTCCAGCGGAGGGTGAGACGAAAACAGCATAGCTGCAGAAGATTTATTGTTAATTTTCAATGTTTGAACAGAAGCATGTTCATTGTCCACTCTATTCACATAGGACTGCAGAGAACGCAGAGCATGCGCCATTTTGTCTTTACCTGCAAGATCAGCCCCTCCGCGGTCAGCATGAAATTCTCTGTAGCGGGAATATGCCATCACGACAAGGCTTCCTAAGATGGAGAACAATATTTGAAAAACGATGATTGCTCCAAAATGAACGATCATTCTAACAGCGTCGTTTTGAATAAAGCGGGACGCAAAAAATGCTGCGATACGGGAAAAGAAAACGACAAACGTGTTAACAACACCTTGAAGAAGTGTCATTGTCACCATATCCCCGTTCGCCACGTGCGCCACCTCATGAGCGAGAACACCTTCGACCGCATCGTCATCCATAGACTGAAGCAGACCGCTCGACACTGCCACAAGCGAACGTTTCTTGCTTGGACCTGTAGCAAAAGCATTCACTTCTGCAGAATTATAAATACCGACCTCCGGCATCTTCGTCAAGCCGGCTCTGCGGGACAGCCGGTGTACTCTTTCAACGAGCTGCCTTTCGACACCAGTACTTTTATCAGGATCTATCACCTTTACACCCATCGCCTGTTTTGCAATAAATCTCGACATAGCCAATGAGATGAATGACCCTGCAAACCCAATCACACCGCTTAAAATAAAGAGACTGACAAAATTAATTGAGCCTTCCGCTGTGATGTAATTCAGGTTTACCCCAAACATGCCCAGCACCATTATCGCAATCGTAATCGTCGTGATGACGAGTACGTTTGTTAAAATAAACAACATTATTCTTTTACCCAACGCCGATGCCTCCCAAGACAAAATTGTATTTGTTATTACTTGTACGAATGAAGCGGGAAAAAGATTCATTGTTATTTTAACATTTTTGTCCCGTAGAATCTTGTTATACAGAAATATTTCATTGTTTGTACATACATCACAAAAGGAATAGAAAACATATACACATGTGGAAGTAATTACTTCAAAATCAGAAATAATTCATTGGAGGGGTATTGATGGCTCAGAATGTTGCACAAAAATTAATAAGTGAGCACCTTGTTTCCGGCAAAATGGAGCCGGGAGAAGAAATCGGCCTGAAAATTGACCAGACTCTGACTCAGGATGCTACGGGAACAATGGTTATGCTTGAACTCGAAGCGATGGGGATAGAACGCGCAAAAACAGAAGCTTCTGCTCAGTATGTGGATCACAATATGATTCAAGAAGACAGTAAAAACCCTGACGATCATTTATTTCTAGAAAGTGCAGCAAAACGGTTCGGCTTATATTTCAGTCGTCCAGGTAATGGGGTCAGCCACCCCGTTCATATGCAGAGGCTTGCCCGGCCGGGGCGTACGCTGCTTGGTTCAGACAGCCATACCTGTGCGAACGGATGCATGGGTATGCTTGCGATGGGCGCAGGAGGTATTGATGTTGCACTTGCAATTGCCGGAGAACCATACTATGTGAAAATGCCTCAAATTTGGGGCATCAAGCTTACTGGCAAACTGCCGGACTGGGTAAGTGCGAAGGATGCAATTCTTGAGCTGCTGCGACGCCATGATGTAAAAGGTGGTGTCAATAAAATCATAGAATATTACGGTCCCGGCTTGAAGGAGCTGAGTGCCATGGATAGACACGTAATCGCCAATATGGGGGCGGAGCTTGGCGCAACAGCTACTGTGTTTCCTTCCGATAAAGAAATTAAACGATTTATGAAAAGCCAGGGACGTGAAGATGAATGGATGGAGCTTACTGCAGATAAAAAAGCAACATATGATTTAGAGGAAGAAATTAACCTTTCGGAATTAGTCCCGATGATTGCAAAACCATCGAGTCCAGGAAATGTTGTTCCTATAGAGGAAGTGGCCGGGGAAGAAATTTACCAGTCATACATTGGGTCATCAGCAAATCCCGGTTATCGTGATTTTGCCATTTCAGCAGAAATCGTAAAAAATAATCAGATTGCGCCCGGGGTCTCCTTTGACATTAATCCTACATCGAGGCAATTGTTGACGGATTTAGTAGAAAACGGTCACGTGGCCAGTCTGCTTTCAGCCGGCGGGCGCCTTCATCAAGCCGGTTGTAACGGCTGTATCGGCATGGGCCAGGCCCCGGCTTCAGGAAGAAACAGTCTGCGAACGACACCCCGTAACTTTCCGGGCCGTTCAGGAACTCGGGAAGACAGCGTATTCCTTTGCAGCCCGGAAACCGCAGCTGCTTCAGCCCTAAAGGGAAGAATTACAGATCCTCGGACACTGGAAATGAAATACCCGAAGGTCAAGGACCCAGATAAGCCTACCGTGGATTTCCGTTTGCTGCAGGAGCCTCCGGAATTGGAAGAATCCCTGAAAATCCAGCTTGAAAAAGGGCCAAACATTGCTTCTTTGCCTGAAATGGATATACTCCCTGATGAAATGGAAGTACCAATTCTGCTTAAAGTAGGGGATAATTTCTCTACTGATGAAATTTTAGCCGGTGGAGCACGGGTCCTGCCGTATCGAAGTAATCTTCCGGAGATTAGTAAATTTGCTTTTGAGATTTTAGATGAGGACTATTACAGTCGTTCGATGGATATGAGGGAGAAAAGCGGCCACGCCATTATCGGAGGTTCCAATTATGGCCAGGGATCTAGCCGGGAACATGCTGCGCTTGCCCCAAGATATCTTGGCTTAAAAGTAGTTATCGTAAAAGACTTCGCAAGAATTCATTGGCAGAATCTGGTTAATTTTGGTATTCTTCCGGTAACCTTTGCAAATGAAAGTGATTACGACAAAATTAACTCAAGTGATGTTCTGCAAATTGTAGACATTCATGCTTCGATTAAAGAAGGAAAAGACTTAAAAGCAATCATTAAAGAAAGCGGAAAAGAAATTGGGCTTAAACATGAATTATCAGATCGGCAGAAGGACATCCTGTTAAAAGGCGGTTTAATTAATTGGGTCAAAGACAGACAGTAACAGAATTTTTTAACAGGAGAATGTTATCAATGAATCCAAGAGAAAATGAATGTAAAGCTTGCGATGGTACCGGTCTTCTAATGGATGATGAGCAATGGAGATATTCATGCAGCGTCTGTGGCGGAGACGGCATATTTAATAAAGGAGATTCTCCGGAGCCGGACAAACCGTTTGACACAGATGAAAATAAGCGCACACTTG
Organism: Alteribacillus sp. HJP-4; assembly: GCF_042139015.1. Lineage (NCBI taxonomy): Bacteria > Bacillati > Bacillota > Bacilli > Caryophanales > Bacillaceae > Alteribacillus > Alteribacillus sp. HJP-4. Next base: position 101,885 of record NZ_JBHIKY010000007.1, read on the forward strand.
AATAATTAAAGCTTTGCGGCTTTTGCCGCAAAGCTTTTTTATCTTACATTATTTAAATTCCCTGTACTTTCCTTCAAAATAAAGAAGCGGGTTTTCATCCTGCACCTGCAGATTGATAACCTCTCCGATAAACAACGTGTGATCTCCTGCTTCATGAGAATCATAGACGTTGCAGGCAATATTCACCAGGGCGCCTTCAATCACAGACTGATTCTCAAAGCGTTCAAATTTCACATCTACGTCTTTACCTATCTGTTTTGCAAAATATTGTGAAAGCTGTTCCTGATCATCTTTTAGAATGCTTACAGCAAATTTTCCGGCTTGTTCAATATAACCATGAGTTTTTGCTTTTTTCGCGACAGAAATTAACACCAACTTTGGATCAAGTGAGACGGACATAAAAGCATTTGCCGTCATTCCATGTACTTCTCCATCTGATTCGGTCGTCACCACCGTTATCCCAGTGGCAAATTTACCCATCGCTGACTTAAATAAACGATCATCCATGCTTGAAACCCTCCTCAACCAATTTCACTTTCCTGCTTTTTACACTACATTGGTTTTAAGGAAGAATCAACATTGTAAACCTCTTCTATGAGGTGACTTTCGTTTTCGGTGCAGTTTTCCGTTTTTTTGTCGTTTTCTTTGTGGTTTTCTTTTTATTTCGATCCACTGATGCCTGCAGTGCTTCCATTAGGTCCGTTACATTGTCCTTCTTAGGCGGCCCTTCTGGAGACGTCACTTCTTCTCCATTTTTCTTTGCTTCGATAAGATCTAATAGTTTCTTCCGATATTCGTCCTCATACTTAGCCGGCTGAAATTCTTCACTAAGCTGTTCAATTAACATTTTAGCAGTATCGAGCTCTTTTTTCACAATATTTTCTTCGCTGGGAACGTTGGGTACATCAGCAGCTGCTCTAATTTCATCAGGAAAATGCAGCGTTTCCATCAGCAGCGTATTTTCGAACACTCGGATCACGGCAAGCTGTTCTTTGGATCGAATCAAAATTTTTGCAATACCTGCTTTTCTCGTATCATTCAGCGCCTGTCTCAGCAGGGCGTAAGCTTTTGTGCCGCCTTCATTCGGACCGAGGTAATAACTGCGGTTAAAATAGATCGGATCAATTTCGTCAATATTAATAAAATCAAGAATTTCTACAGCCCTGTCTTGTGACTGTGAGCGTATACTTTTCAATTCTTCCTCTTCCATAATAATAAACTGCCCTGCAGTTGTTTCATACCCTTTTACAAGTTCTTCTTTATCTACCTCTTCTCCGCAGACTGGACAGACTTTTTCGTATTTTATAGGGGAATGACATTTTGCATGAAGAGATCGAAAGGAAACATCTTTATCTTCTGTAGCCGCATGCATTTTTATTGGAATACTGACAAGACCAAATTGGATACTGCCTTTCCACATCGTGTGCATGGAGATACCCTCCTTTTTGTAATAGTGTGCATGTTCACCTTGTTCCTCATTCATACTACTTATGAAAAGAATTCAGGAGGGGACGACTATGGATTTCATGAAACCTGAAAGATCCAATTTTCTTCCGGATATAGCAGGATGGATTTATGAGATTAAATATGATGGCTACAGGGCAAAGCTGAGGTGGGATGGCGAATCGGCAGAACTTGTAACGAAAAACGGCAAGGATATTCTATGGCTGTTTCCGGAAATATGGAGCAGCTGCAAAAAGTTTTGTACATCATCTGAGGCATTCGAGCTGGATGGGGAACTTGCTATTCTAAATAACGAAGGGAAGGCTGACTTTTATGCCCTGCAAAGCAGACACCGGCTTCGCAGCAGAACGAAGATCAATGAACAGGCAGCAAAGCGCCCTGCCGCCTATTTAGCATTTGACGTAGTAATGCTGAAGAACAAACCACAATTTTCACAAACTTTAATTAAGCGCAAGCAGCTGTTGAAACTATTTATGGAAGGTCATCAACTCCCTCTCCGGCCAGCTGTAACCAATATGAACTCAATCATGTTTGTGCCTTTTTACAAAAATATTGAGGATATCCTCGAACTGCAGCTTCAATGCCGCAGTGAAGGAGTTATCGCGAAACGAACCCAGTCCCAATATAATTCTGGAAAAACCAATAATTGGATAAAAGTGAAGTATCCAAGCATGGCAAATTGTTTTCTTACTGCCTATGATCCGTCTAATGATTATTTTCACCTCGGTTATTATCAGGGTAGTGAGGTGAATGCTGCCGGAAAGATGGCTCATGGCTTTTCAAAGGAAGAAAAAAAGACGTTAACTCATATGATTAAAAACAATGGTACCTGGGACAACTATCAAAAACTATATATTATGGAACCAACGCTCGTTATCACTGCTGCCTATACTACCCGTACAGCGGGTGATTTACGTGAACCACGCTTTGCCGGCTTTCAATTACAAAGCAGCCCGGCTGACTGCACCGCAGAGACTTTTGAGATTGCTGACTTAAAGTGGCCGGAGGAAGTAGACATTACGAGTCCTGATAAACTCCTTTGGAAAAAACCGGATATCACTAAGCTTACTTATTTGTCATATGTGCGCCTGGCTGCTCCCTACGCTCTGCCACATTTAAAACAGCACTTATTAACTCTGGTACGTTTCCCGCACGGCAGCTTTGAAGATGGTTTTTACCAAAAGGAATGTCCTGATTATGCCCCGGATTTTGTAGACACACACCAAGAAGATGACATCCGCTTTATAGTATGCAATCACACTCATACCCTGCTCTGGCTGGCTAATCAGCTTGCGCTCGAATGGCATATACCCTTTGAGACGATCGATTCTCCATTTGTAGAGGACATAGTGCTGGACCTTGACCCTCCAGAGACCTCTAAATTTTTCCTGGCAGCCAAGGCAGCTTTACAGCTTAAAGAGCTTTGTGACAGCTTTCACCTTGAAACCTTCGTTAAATTTTCAGGCAATAAAGGTCTTCAATTTTATCTGCCGCTCCCCGCTGACACCTATACATGGAAGGAGATAAAACCAGTAACTGCCGCATTCGGCCTTTATTTAACCTCCACCTTCCCTGATTTATTCACAATGGAGCGTTTAAAGAAAAAGCGAAAAGGCAGGATGTATGTAGATGTTCCCCAGCATGCAAAAGGAAAGACGATAATCGCCCCATATGCCGTTCGGGGGACGAATGAGGGGCTGGTCGCCTGCCCTCTATTTTGGGAGGAAGTCTCAGAAGATTTAGACCGGACAATATTTACGATGGATTACGTCATCAAACGTCTGGAGACAAAAGGATGCCCACTCCAGTCAATGTTTCATGCAAGGAAACATCAGAATATGCAAGGATTACTAGATATGATAAAAAAGCAGAGTGAACCAGGGTAATAGTGGGAAAGGGTTAGAGATAACGGGGAAAGTGAGGTCAGAAGATGTTTCCTGAAGAGCTCGTAAATACATGCAAGAAACGTATGGAGCCTTTTGATTGTGAAGGCTTCGTTTTTGGTCAAGGACCGATCAACCCTCCTGTAATGTTTGTAGGAGAAGCACCGGGAGAAACTGAAATTCAAAATGGCATCCCTTTCAGCGGAATGGCTGGAAAAGAATTTATTCAATTTCTTCATTATCTCGGGTATGAGAGAAAGGATGTGTATATCACAAGTGCCGTACGCAGCAGGCCATTTCAATGGAAAGAACGAGTAAATAAAGAGCCGCGGAAGTATAATCGTACCCCAACAAAAAAAGAAACAGCTGCTCACGCCCCCTTGCTGGATTTCGAAATTCAATACACGGTCCCGAAAATAATAGCTCCTATGGGCAAAGTCGCATTTTCAAGATTGCTTGGAAAACAAGAAAAAATGGCGGAGGTCACTGGAAAACAAATAGATTCGCCAATTTTGAAGATGACTGATGAGAAAACTAATCGATACGAGTTCACGGCTCAACACTATACAATTTTCCCTATCTACCACCCCGCAGCAGTGTTATATAATCGGAGTCTCGAATCAATCATTTACAGCCATCTCGATAAGCTGAAGGAGCTGATCAGATGATCAAGGCTCCTTCAGAAATGTTTTTGATATTAGCTGAGCATAAGAATAGTCAGGCAATCCCCAGTAAATTTTCTCCTTCATAAATTAGTCTCTGTACGTAACGAATCACCTCTCCATCCAGTTTCAAATTTCAAGCAAAAAAACAGCGTTATTTCGTTGGTACTGAAATAACACTGCCAGTTTTAGAAAATGAAAATATAGACACCATAACCAATATAAATCGCAACAGCAGTAAGGGACGGCATTAAATACGTTATCGTAGTGCGGCTTTTCTTTCTATTTAAGATCAACATCACGGAAGCTGTTAATGAAAAGGCCGCAGCTGCCGTAACGACATTCTGTGGTCCAGCATCTTCCCATATACTACCACTCCGGTAAAAAACATCTGCAGTCGAAATACTTGCCACATTAAACAGATTGCTTCCAAGAATCGTCCCGACCGCCAGATTTATATTGGCTACTTTCAACGCAACATACACTCCGACAGCATCCGGAAGAGAGGTCGCAAGGGCAATCAGGAAGCTTCCGACTGCTGTTGCGCTGATTCCGGTGGATTCTGCCAACATATCCCCGGAAACAGTAAGGGCGCTTCCAGATATAAATATTACAAATGCAAAAATTAAAAATCGCCAAGCTAAAGTCTTTAATGATAGATTAGTTACAGATTTCTTTCTTGAGAATTGAACTGGTTCCTGCTCTTCCATTTCTAAGTGCTGTTTTCGGGACACAATCGTGAGACCAGTAATATAAATAATTACAATTACAAAACTTGTCAAGCTTACTCCTAAAAAATCCGGCCCAGACCTGACAAGCAGTGCAAATCCAATAATTACACATAAAAGCAGAGCTATAACACCGGTATAAATATGATTCGACGACACTCCTAAAAATAATCGTTTCTGTCTGAAATGAATATCAAATAAAAACAGTACAAATATGTTAAACAGAATGCTTCCGACCCCATTACCGATAGCAATATCCGGACTGCCGATCACACCTGCAGAAATCGAGGCGGTCAGTTCAGGGAGAGAGGTAGCGACAGCGAGTAAAAGCATTCCCGCAAGCATGCCTCCCATTTTTGTTTCTTTACTTATAATATCAGCATATTTTGATAGTTTTATCGCTGCAAAAACAGATATAATAGCAGCAGCTATAAAGATGGATATGGATATTAGTGCCAATTACATACTCCTTTCATATCTCTGCATCCCCCCACTTCTTCCCTCCTTTAAAGCAGGCAAACCTGCCTTTCGTATTTTTTTATTTTCACATGCTTTCGTAACAAAGCTTTCATATATATTATGATAATATATATAGCAGAAATATTTTTCTTAAAGAAAAGTATCTATTTCATAAGTGCTTTTCTAAAAATAACACACGAACCTGTCGGGGGGCGGCATAAGGATTCCCGATCCGCAAACCGCCGTTGGTTCTCCGGACGCTCGTTCCGCTATTTTCTCCAAACAACACCGTATTAAGACGCTGCCGGACATGGGTTCCATTCTAGCATTCAGGTAAATAACGGAACTCCTGTCCGCCAATTCAAAATGTGGAAAATTTGATAAAATAACGTATCTGTTGTCCGCATCCACTTATGAAATTCGTTCACAAAGAAAGGAAATTGTATATGTTTCGTTGGGAGACATCTTCTCTTATGCGTTTTTTTGGCGGAAGAAATCTCTATTTTCTTCTTGGTGTTGTTTTATTACTGGGTTTAAATATATTAGTGTACACTCACGTTTCATTTCTCTTTCACCCTTTTGTGGTATTGATTGAAACTATTGCTTTACCTGTAATCCTTTCTGTGATCGCATATTACCTACTAAGTCCCTTTGTCTATCTTCTCGTTAAAATAGGAATCAACAGAGTCGTTTCCATCTTTATTATGTTTCTTGTCGTTGCTGGTTTAATTACCTTATTAATTTTCTTAATTATTCCCTTTTTAGAAAGGCAGTTTGTCGACCTGGCGGAGGAATTCCCGGACTATCTTACGCAGATGGGAAACAGCCTTGATCAATGGCTGAAAAACTCCATGTTTGCAAGCTACTATGAAGATCTATCTTCTGATCTTACTGGTATAACACAGGATATTCCGGCAAACATTGCCGAATATGGCGGACGCACCTTAGAAGGAGTTACAAGCTTTATTTCACAGCTGACAAGCGTTATTATTGCAATTGTTACTCTTCCTTTTATTTTGTTTTATTTACTTAAAGACGGTAATAAGTTTCCAGAACGAATCGTTACACTTTTTCCACCTCGAATCCGCGATGACTTAAGAACCGTGTTTTACGGAATTGATCATCAGCTCGGGGCATATATTCAAGGACAGATTCTGGTTAGTCTTTGTATCGGTGTGATGATGTATATTGGATTTCTCATTATTGGACTTGACTATGCGCTGCTGCTCGCTTCCATCGCAAGTGTCACTAGCATCGTTCCGTATCTTGGGCCGGCTATTGCCATAACACCGGCACTGATCATTGCAATTGTTACATCACCATTTATGCTGTTTAAACTTATCATTGTTTGGACTGTCGTACAGCTGTTAGAAGGAAAGTTTATCTCTCCTCAAATTATGGGTAAACGGCTCCACATTCATCCTGTCACAATTATATTTATCCTGTTGACTGCAGGACATTTATTCGGCGTGATAGGGATCATTTTAGCCATTCCAGGCTATGCCATGTTGAAAGTAATTTTCAGCCATTTGTTTTACCTCTTCAAAAGGCGCTTTAATTCATTTGCAGAAAGTCGTGACAAATATGAAATTGACCAATAAGCATTTCAGTCTGGTTCTGCTGTTTCTGCGAAAATCTGCTCAGCATGCTTATTCATGAAAAGCATAAAAGTAACCGCCGGTGTTTCTGCTCCGGCGGTTTCCTTTTACTTAACTGTCCCTGCTGTCCTGCGTTTCATCTTTTATTTCTTCACGATACCCTTCTATACTTCTCGCTCTGCGTTCATTTTTCTCTTCTATCTCTTGAATTTCCTCTTCATTCATTTCCTCTGCATGAGCTTTCACAAAATCCTTTGCTTCATTCATATTCTGCATCGTATGCCCGATCATTCTCTCGAGCTTTTCAGGATTGTCCGAACGATCATCTGGTTTAGCCATGTTTTCATCCTCCTTTGTAATTTCATGTTAGTTTCACCTAAATTGAGGGAAATATTAATTGAATGAATTTCATAAGTCTGATACGAACATGAACATATAATTTTTTTCTGCCATTGGTTTTTCGCTTCAGTCGAACGCTTCCCGTTGGACTGATCTAAGCTTCCCCGGGCATTACCTCAAACTTGTACCAGACGTGCTGGTACCGATGCTGGTCCCAGGACATGGCCGGTTTTCATCGACCTGGAGTGACCACCTTCCGCTTCTGAATTTTTAAAGGGGGGGACAATTATATCGAATGGTGATGCGGACAGGAGTTCCGTTATTTGAACCAATTTCTCACTTTTTGAATGGCTGGAGGACATCAGGTACGCTATTTGCCTGAATGACAGAGAATTTGGCTTCTTTTTCAGCCGATAACGGAACCCATGTCCGGCAGCGTCTTAAAACGGTGCTGTTTGGAGGAAATAGCGGAACCAGCGTCCGGAGAACAGGGGGAGGCTTCCAGCAGACCTTGCTTCTAGAAGCCTTATGTTACAATCAACATGTTCGTGTGTTATTTTCAGAAACTTACTTATGAAATTGATTCGAATCACGAATATTTATTACATAGGGGTGATGTTTTGGATACTTGGTTTGGTACTCTTGTTGATTCAGCGAATAATGTTTTATGGACGTACCTTCTCATTGGTATGCTGTTAGGACTCGGACTCTTCTTCACCATCCGCACAAAATTTGTACAATTCCGACTACTTGGAGAGATGGTGAAGCTGCTCGTCAAGGGCACAGACCGATCTGATTTTAATGAAAGGAAAGGTACTACGCCTTTTCAGGCATTTGCTATTAGTACGGCCGCGAGAGTAGGAACCGGGAATCTTGCCGGGGTAGCTATCGCAATCACGGCGGGCGGGCCTGGTGCTATATTTTGGATGTGGTTAATTGCCCTCCTCGGTGCTGCGACCGGCTTTGTAGAAAGTACACTGGCACAAATGTATAAAGTAAAGGATAAAGACGGATTCCGCGGCGGACCCGCCTACTTTATGGAGAAAGCGCTGGGGATGCGCTGGATGGGCATTCTTTTTGCCGTCCTAATAACCCTTTCCTTCGGTTTAATCTTTAATGCAGTCCAGACGAATACGATTTCGCTTGCTTTCAACGGGGCCTATCAGATTCCAACCTGGGTCAACGGCGCAATTATCGCGGTAATGATCGGTTTTATTATTTACGGCGGCATCCGCAGAATTGCTGTGGTGGCTGAAATAGTTGTACCTGTATTTGCAGTTTTATATATCATCATTGCGTTTATCATTATGATGATCAATATAGAAGTTTTACCGGAGGTCTTCTCCTTAATCATTACAAACGCCTTAGGCATTCAAGAGGTAGCCGGCGGAACGCTCGGGGCTATAATTATGAATGGAATACAGCGTGGGCTCTTTTCCAACGAAGCCGGTATGGGGAGTGCACCTAACGCTGCAGCAACCGCCTCTGTCAGTCATCCGGTTAAACAGGGACTTGTTCAAACCTTAGGTGTGTTTACAGATACTTTAATTATTTGCAGCTCTACTGCTTTTATTATCATACTTGCCGATGTCTATACAGTTGGAGATATGGAAGGTATTCAGCTGACTCAGCTTGCACTTGAAACTCATTTAGGCGGGTGGGCGCAGACCTTTGCTTCTTTTGCGATTTTCTTTTTTGCATTCAGTTCATTGCTCGGGAATTATTACTACGGTGAATCAAATATCGAATTCATTTCTACCAACCCCGTATATATTCAAATTTTCCGAGTAGCATTCTTAATTATGGTCATGGTCGGTGCTATGGCTGAACTGGAACTGATCTGGAGCCTTGCAGACGTTTTTATGGGGTCGATGGCTCTTGTGAACTTAGTGGCAATAGCCATGCTTACGAAAGTCGCTCTTGCAGCACTCGACGATTATCAGCGCCAACGTAAGCTGGGATTGGACCCTGTATTTTATAAAGATAGTATTCCTGGCTTAAAAAATATAGAATCCTGGGAAAATAAACCAAAAGAAAAGAAGCAGCCATCCAAAGATGAATAATTTTTTTACTAATTTTCCAACAAAAGTTTGAATTAGATTTTTTTCCTGAAAAATAATTACAAAGCCGTTTTTGTATAAGAAGTATGCTCTATCTTCTGCATACTCCTTTATACTAAAAACGGCTTTTTATATGTATCTTTTCTCTTACTATATTTCAATAATTTGTTTGAAATAATTTTTAACTAATCTGCAAAAATGAATCTTTCTTACTTCTAGTTTCCTCATTTTGTTCATGGTACCCTTAAAAACAGACAGCAATTTTTGTAGAATATCGTCTAATTATCTCTAATAAAGGAGGATTATGTCACTTGAGAAAAACGAAACATTATATGACGCTATCTGCCGCAGCTGCTGTTTTTTCACTTCCGATTTTTTCATCTCCAGCTCAGGCGGCCGGCCCTTTTTCAGATGTAGGGTCTGATCATTGGGCAGACGAAGAGATTCAGTATTTGACTGAACAAGAAATTGTCAGCGGACGTGAGGATGGATCGTATGGACCTGGAGACAATGTTTCGAGAGCGCACACAGCTAAAATGATGTCGAATGCACTCTCTAATGAAATTCCTAAACCAGCTGCAGCTACCTTCCCAGATGTGTCCTCATCTTTTTGGGCATATGATTATATTGAGCATGCTGCAGACCTCGGGGTTTTTACCGGAAAAAATGACGGAACGTTCCAGCCCAACAACAGCATGGGTAAAGCTCATGTGGCAGCGACTATTTCCAGAGCATTTTTTGGTGAAGAATCTGAAAGTAATAATACCTCAGTTTCATTCACTGATATTTCTTCAGATCATTGGGCAAGTGGATACATAGCAACCTTGGTTGATCACGGAATTATCGAAGAGGAAAGTGAATTTTCCCCAAACCAACCCGCCTCAAGATCTGAAATTTCTGCTTATCTTGCAAGAGCGATGAATGAAAATCTGCGCTTACATAATGATAATAACGATGCGCAGGATTCTAAGAGCGTTCTGTATGAAGGAGAGGTTTCTACAGAACCAAACTTGAATGTCAGAAACGGCCCTGGAACACAATACACAGGTATTGGATCTTTGCCGGGTGGAAGCATGATTGATGTTTACGATACGGAAGGCGACTGGCTGGAAATAAAGTATGAAGGGCAGCAGGCCTATGTTCACCAGGATTATGTCATAAAAGCAGAAGATGTTGATACAGAGACTCCTGCTTCAGATGAAGTTCTTGCGGAGGCCCAGGTGACTACCGATGGTTTAAATGTACGTGACCAGCCTGATCCAGATAGTGAATCGTTAGATCTTCTTAACAGCGGAGACATGGTTACCATCCACGAACGCAGTAATGAAGACTGGGTAAAAATAAATTACGGCGACAATCATTCGGGGTATGTCCACAGTTATTACCTGTCAGAAAATGACCCCGGGGAAAGCTCCTTGTCTGATAAGACGATTGTAATTGATGCAGGACACGGGGCAAGTGATTCGGGGGCAGAAGCTAACGGCCTCGTGGAAAAAGAGCTCAATCTCGGAGTTGCCCTGGAGGTAGAGGATCTGCTTGAAGAAGATGGTGTAGATGTAGTAATGACGCGCGAGGATGATTCATTTTTATCATTGGACGAACGAGTCTCGATTGCTGAAGATGCGGACGCTGATTCATACGTTAGTATTCATGCAAACGCAGCCGCACCTGCGGCTGAAGGAGCAGAAACTTACTACAACAACGATAACAGCCCCGAGGAAAGCTATGCCCTGGCTGAATCCATCCAGGAAGAATTAACAGCTCAGACGAGTATGAACGACCGCCGTACAGCGGAAGCTGAATTTTTAGTAATAAAAAATACGACGATGTCAAGCTCCTTAATTGAACTAGGTTTTATGACCAATGCCGAAGACGCCTCCAAAATGAGTGCACCAGGTTATGAGGCTCAAGCAGCGAATGCTGTGTATGATGGGATCGTGAATTTTTACGACTGATCATCATTGATAAGACGGGGCTGTATCATAAATTATACTCGCCCCTTTTTGCATGGTAAAAAAAAGCAGGGGACAAGTCCTTCGCTTTCCGTGGGCAGCGCTTCAGCTAACCGGGCGAAACCCGCGCCCGGCGGATCTTCAGCCGCTGCTCTTCCCACTGGAGTCTTCGGACTTGTCCCCTGCTATCTTCTATTTAGGTTACTACTTTTTCTATAAAAAGGGGCTTTTGCTACAGCCCCTCTTTACTATTGGTATGAGGAGATTTTCCCTTCGCTAGTCTAAGCTGAGACGAAGAATCCTTATGAATACTCCTTTATTTCAGGAGGAATGCTGAAAGGCATCATCTGGCGATACTGATTTTTTTATAAACAAGGATAAGATAAACGCAGCAATAGCAAAAACGAGACCACCTGTAAATGCGCTCTGGACACCGGCAGTTAAAGCTTCAGCCTGATTCACCGGATTCTCAGGGTTTTCGAGTCCCCTTAGATACCCTGCCTGGCCGGCGGACATTATGCTGATAAACAGGGCGACTCCAATAGCTCCCGCCACTTGCTGCAGCGTGTTTAATATTGCGGTTCCGTGTGGATAATACTTTCTCGGCAGCTGGTTTAACCCATTGGTCTGGCCTGGCATCATTACGAGAGAAATGCCAATCATTAGTATGGAATGAAGCACAATAAACGTAATCGTCGAAGTAGTTGAGGAAACGTTTGTAAACATCCACATAACAAAAACCAGAATTGCGGTCCCTGGTATAACCAGCATACGCGGCCCAAAGCGGTCAAACAATCTCCCTGCTATTGGAGACATCATACCGTTTAAGATACCCCCTGGCAATAAGGCAAGCCCTGCAGCATATGCACTTAATGCCAAAGCCCCCTGTAAAAATAATGGCAGAATGATCATTGTAGAAAACAGGCTCATCATCATAATCACAAGCAGAATGGTTGTTAACGTGAACATTGGGGACAGGAATGCACGAAGATCAAGCATTGGTTCCTCAACTCTCAACTGTCTCCATACAAACAAAGCAAGAGATAAAAACCCTAAAGCCAAGGTGATATAAACCGCAGGACTACTCCAGCCTTCTGCACTTTCTCCCGCGCTGCTGAAACCGAAAACAATACCGCCAAATCCAATAGTAGAAAGTAAAATGGAGAGCACATCTACCTTCGGACGAGTGACCTCAGAAACATTTTTTAAATATATTGCAGCAAACACAATTGAAAAGATGGCAAATGGAATGACTATAAAGAAGAGCCAGCGCCACGTCAAGCCATCCACTATTAATCCGGAAAGGGTCGGCCCGAGAGCTGGTGCAAACATAATAAATTTAAAAAGGATGGTGTATCTGCGGTATCCACTAAATTTCCTCCTTATTCCAAATACAAAGCATAGAACAGCATACAATATAATTTTGATTTCCACAACAAAATTGCAATAGCTTCAAGTTTAATTCCGACTTGACAAATAAGAAATGTATGAATATGATTGTGTTTATACTTTTTAGATTGCCTAATGTATAATTCAATCATATTCTTAGTGTTTTATATACTTATTATTTTGAAGGGAGGCCCTGAATATTGACGTGGGAGATGGGATTTGTATTATTTGTCGTCCTGCTGATGATGTTTGCTCTGGTTAAAGAGATCGCCCGGGCGGACATTATCGTATTTGTTGCATTAGTAATTTTTTTAATGTCCGGCATTCTCACTCCACAAGAGGCTCTCTCCGGATTTTCGAATGAAGGAATGATGACGGTCGCCCTTTTATTTATTATTGCCGGGGCGATTCAAAAAAGCGGCGTCGTGAACCAGGCTTTATCAAGAATGCTTGGCACTCCAAAAGCCAGCGGAATACGATCGCTATTTAAATTACTGATCCCTGTTTCCGGGGTTTCCGCATTTTTAAACAATACACCGATCGTAGTCACACTTACTCCCATCGTAAAAGAATGGTGTACAAAACATAAGATTTCTCCTTCTAAATTTTTAATCCCATTATCTTATGCATCCATTCTAGGAGGAATATTAACATTGATGGGAACCTCCACTAACCTGGTTATTCATGGTTTGATGCTCGACCGCGGCATGGATGGTTACTCTCTTTTCACATTAGGTCTTGTCAGCCTGCCGGCAAGTATTCTGGGGATTATTTATTTAGTGACGATCGGCCAGAAAATACTGCCTGACTACAAAGGCATGACAGAAACGATAGAAGAACAAAGCAGAGAATATTTAATCGAAATTCTGGTTCACGATAATTATCCATTTCTCGATAACCCTTATGTCGGGCTCTCTGTTGAAGAAGCCGGCCTTCGAAATCTAGAAGGCTTATATCTTGTTGGTATTATTAGAAAGAAAGAACGAATTTTTCCGGTTAAAAATACAACAAAGATTAAAGTGAATGACCGCTTGATTTTCACAGGCTTGATCAGCAAAATCGCTGACCTGCAAAATCGAAAAGGCCTGCAGCTTAGAACAGGATCTGAAGTTTCCCTCGATAAACTGAAAAATGGAAACGGAGGACAGCTGGTAGAAGTTGTTGTTTCTCATCAGTCATCCCTTTTATACCGCCGTCTTAAAGAAACTCATTTTCGTTCTAAATTTGATGCGGGTGTTATTGCTGTCCATCGTAACAAAGAGAGAATACACAGCAAGATCGGTGATATTGTTCTGAAGCCGGGAGATACTTTACTGCTGCTGGCTGGTGTGGACTTTACTGACCGTGCAGCAGCATCGAATGATTTTTATATCGTTACCCCATATAAAAAAGAAGACCACCCACTCCTTAACAGACTTGGAGACAAAAAGGCGTGGCTTGCGATCGGTACATTGGCAGCTATGATCGGCCTTGTAAGTTTCGATGTATTGTCTATGTTCAAGGCCATGAGTATGACTGTTCTGCTCTATTTAATCTTTAAGATAATTTCTGCAGACGAAGCAAAAAACAGCATTCAGTTCAATGTTCTTCTCCTGATTGCCAGTGCTTTTGGTATTGGAGAAGCTATGTTTAAAACGGGCACAGCCGAATGGATAGCAGACCACCTTATTGATGTCGCTGACCCGCTCGGAATGCTGGGAATTCTCGTGCTTATGTACCTGCTGACCAGCTTATTTACAGAAGTTATGACGAACAACGCAGCTGCTGTTCTTATGTTTCCAATAGCCGTGGAAACTGCTAATCATACAGGACTTGAGCCGCTGGCCATGATCATTTTGATCACAATTGCGGCATCCGCAAGCTTCTTATCACCAATCGGTTATCAAACAAATCTGATCGTCTACGGCCCCGGCGGGTATCGCTTTACGGATTATATTAAAGTCGGCCTGCCGCTCAGTATTATTGTGATGGTTACCACCATTGCTATGCTCAACCTATTCTGGATATAAAAACTCAAATGCAAGAAACAATCCAGACTGATTCAGTAGAATCGTCTGGATTGTGCAATATATAATATACTTTTGTCTCACTAGTTTCATGCACGCGGCCTCCGCGCTGCACCAGTTGCAGTGCTGGCGGCTGACCCTCTTTTTTAGGTGAAAACGATGATATTGATTGCAGAAGCAGCTACTATTACACCAGCAAGCTTTCGCACCTGATCCTGAGAGATTTTTCCCATCCAGCGCATTCCTATACGTGTGCCGATCAAAACACTAATCATACCAATTAGAAAGTACAGAGGAAACGAAGCTGAAAAATCTCCGCTGACCCAATGCATTATTACGGTTAAAACACTGGTGACTGCAAACACGGCCTGAAGATTTGCAGTATAAGCGTATTTATCCTGGAAGGCAAGCAGAAAATAAAAAACAAAAAACGGACCGCCGACAACAAACACTCCCCCGATAAAGCCGCCTAAAAAACCAAGCGAAAGTGGCAGTACAGGAGGAATGGCACTGCTTTTCAGCGGTTTCTTTTTTTTAAATATATATACAACCATCCCCAGAAGAACAAAGCCGAGCATACGTTTTAAAGCATCCATTTCTCCAAAATTATGAAGAACAAAAAAAGCTGCCACTCTGCCTGTTAAAGCAGCACTTAAAATATAAATTAAACCTTTCCATTCTATGTATTTCATTAACTTCACAAGAATGCTGGCAGCTGTAATTAGCGACAAGACTATGACGAGCAGTGCGCTGTCTTTGAGTGTGAAAATAAATGGAAGAAAACTCATTGCGAATAATCCAAAGCCGAACCCGCTGGCTCCCTGCATAAAGCTTCCTATGAATAATACAACGAAAATAAATATAATCTCTGCATACATCATTCTGGAACCTTTCCTGCTCAAGTTAAAAACACTTATTCTATTATCGCAAAGACGAAAATAAAAAGCACGAACGAGAGTTCATAAAGCAATACTTACTGGAGAAAAACAGAACCGAGGGGCTGCTGTGAAAGAATTAGCCGCCTTTCAGGCAGATAGCGTACCTCTTGTCCCCAACTTCTAATAAATAGAACAATTGCATTAAATAACGGATCTCCTGTCCGCATCCTGCTTTCCGGCCTAGTCTTTCAGTATTCCAGCTCCGCTTTGGAAAAGACCACCGGAAGTTATCCACTACCAGAAAGTTTCAATAAATGAATAGAAGGATCAGCAGTTCAACCGCTGATCCTTTCCTTCTGACCAATTTTATTTTGCAGGCTCTTCCTGCTGCTGAAACGGCCATGATGGCAATGATTTTCTTAGAGGTTTATCTTCATTGTAGCCAAGTACATAGCGTGCCTGCATAATCGTATGAATTTCTCGTGTACCTTCGTAAATTACAGGAGCCTTGGAGTTACGCAAATATCGCTCTACCGGATATTCATTGGAGTAGCCGTAAGCCCCATGAATTTGAACGGCATCGTTCGCTGATTCATTCGCAAAATCACAAGCCTGCCATTTTGCAAGCGAGGTTTCTCTTGTACTGCGTTTTCCTTGATTTTTTAACTCTCCGGCTTTATACACGAGCAGGCGGCTCATCTGAAGGCCGGCCTCCATTTTTGCAATCATTTGCTGGACAAGCTGATGCTTGCCTATCGCTTTGCCAAATGTTTTACGTTCTTCACAATACGAAACACTAGCTTCAAGACAAGCCATTATCTGTCCGCATGCTCCTGCAGCTACAGTGAATCGTCCGTTGTCCAGTGCGGACATAGCGATTTTAAAACCTTCTCCTTCTTCCCCGAGCAGGTTTTCCTTCGGGAGTCTTACATTATCAAAGAAAATCTCCCCGGTGTTTCCAGCACGGATGCCTAATTTACCTTTAATCGCTTTTGAAGAAAAGCCTTCTCTGTCCCGTTCCACAATAAAGGCAGAAATACCGCTGTGACCCTTGCTTTTATCAGTGTAAGCGAATACAAGAAAATGATCAGCGGCATCACATAAAGAAATCCACGTTTTAGAACCATTCAGAACATATTGGTCTCCTTCTTTGACTGCTTTCGACTTCAAAGCAGAAACATCAGATCCAGCATCCGGTTCAGTTAACGCAAAGGCCCCAACCTTTTCACCTTTCGCCTGAGGATAGAGAAATTTTTGCTTTTGCCCCTCTGTTGCCCACTGCAAAAGCGTCATACTATTTAGGCCCGTGTGAACCGACACAGCAGTCCGGAAAGCAGTATCTCCTCGCTCGAGCTCCTCACAGACAATGGCGAGCGTGTTGTAATCCATCCCGCTCCCCCCGTACTGCTCTGGAATGCAGATCCCCATCAATCCGAGATCCGCCAGCTTTTTAAGAATAGATGTTTCAAAATGAGCAGCCGCATCCCATTCCCCTATGTTTGGCATTATTTCCTTATCGACAAAACTCCTTACCGTTTTACGCACCATTTCCTGTTCTTCTGAAAATGAAAAATTCATTGTTATACCACCTTTTCTACTTTATTAAGGAACAAAAAAACCAGTTTTCCATCCAGGCACACAAAAGGCGCAGACGAGAAAACTGGTTTTAATATTCAAGCAGCTGGCCGGGCGGTGGACAGCTTTGAATATTTACAGTTTAAAAATTATCTGATTAATCTAAACATTAATAAAGATCTGTGCTGATGTCAATAGGCATTTCCATTTTACCTTAATCATTATTTAAACCGGCATTTTCTCTACTAAGAATTCTTTTATCAATTTATCCATTATATCCGGATGCTCATGATGAACCCAGTGAGTTGCCTCGTCTACGAGAATCAGTTCCCCCTCATCGCATATCTTCAATGTTTCCTTTGCCAGCTTTACAGATAAAAAGGAATCGTCTTTTCCCCAAATAAGACGGGTTGGCACTCTCACCTTCGGAAACGGGAAGCCTTCTGCACCACCCCGACGTATGGCACGATACCAGTTCAGCATGGCAGTAAGTGCATGAGGCTGTTTCCACGCCTCTTTATATTTCTCCATATCCTCGTCCGAAAAAGTGTTGGGCTGACTCGTGTTTTGCATGAATTGGGCAAGAACTTGAAAATCATTCGAACGTAAAGCGAGTTCGGGTTTATCAGGCAGCTGAAAAAACACCATATAGGCACTTTTCATCCACTGGACTGGGTAAGCAGCTGAAACTCTGGCCATTACAGCCGGGTGTGGAATATTGACTGGAATAAAGGATTTTACATATTCAGGTCTTGTCGCAGCAATGTGCCATCCTACTGCTCCTCCCCAATCATGGCCGATGATAACCGCTTGATCACGATGATATAGATCAATTAATCCCGTGATATCATCGCGGAGCTGATTAAGCGTATAGCTGTCAATCCCGGATGGTTTATCACTCTTGTTGTATCCTCTCTGATCCGGCGCAAGCACCCGGTAGCCATCATTGGCTAACGATTCCATCTGGGTTTTCCATCCGTACCAAAATTCCGGAAATCCATGAAGAAGTACCACCAGCGGACCGTCATTCGGTCCAGCGGCCGCCGTATGAAGCGTAATTCCATTTGTTTTTACGTATTGAAATTCAATATCCGCCATTAAAAAACATCCTCCTTTTTTGAATGATCCATATAAAAGTACCTATACCCTCTTTCTTGGAAAAATTAATCAATATTCGGATGATAGGCCCCTCTCTATTTTCAAAAAAGTATGTTTCATTGCCGAAACGCCGCTCCAGCTGATCCTATTCTGCAATAGAATATAAGTAACATGCTGATGTGGGAAAGGAAGAAAAATGATGCCAGAACATCACAGTGCTGCCAGAAAAAGAACAGGTTTAACAATCACATTTCTTTCGATGCTGACTGTTTTACTTCTCTACTCCTTCTTTTCTGGTCAGCCCAATCAATGGCTATGGATAGTGAGCGCTTTTGCCTTGTGGGCAGGCACTCTGTACTTCCTGCCCCCTTTTTCCAATAAAATTGAAGGCTTTCCGAAGCATCCGACGAAGCATATGTTGAAAAAAAGAGAAATAGCTTTAATAGTCGGGGCAGGGAGTGCTGGAAAAATTGTCGCAAACGAGTTAAGAAACACATCTAGATCAAGTCTGTGGCCGATTGGATTTATTGATGATGACCGAGAGAAGCATTTCTCAAAAATTTGCGGAGTGCGAGTAATCGGAAGCAGAAGCCAGCTTCCTGAACGTATTAAAGATCTGGGTATTGATACAGTTATTATCGCAATTCCTTCCGCACCTAAAGAGGAAATCAGGGAAATCGTCGAGCTCTGTCGGGAGAGCAATGTAAAAATAAAAAAGATCCCAAGGCTGGTTGATATTTTTGAAGGAAGAATTTCACTCTCCATGATACGTGACGTGAAAGTAGAAGACCTGCTTGGAAGAGAATCCATTCATCTCGATATGCTGCCGATCAGCGATTATATGACTGATAAGGTTATACTTGTAACAGGAGCAGGCGGTTCGATAGGCTCAGAACTCTGTCGGCAGATTCTTCGCTTTTCACCTAAAAAGATATTGCTGCTTGGTCAAGGTGAGCACAGTATTTTCATGATTGAAAATGAACTGCAGAAAAAGCACCCCGGGACAGATTTCATTAGTATAATAGCTGACGTAAAGAATGAACGAAGACTGAGACAAATATTTGAGAAGCACAGGCCGGAGGTAGTTTTTCATGCAGCGGCCCATAAACATGTACCTTTGATGGAAAAGCAGCCTCAGGAAGCGATTAAAAATAATATAATAGGCACTAAAAATATGGCGGAATGTGCTCATCTTTTTCATACCGAACGATTTATTTTAATCTCAACTGATAAGGCAGTGAACCCAACCAGTGTCATGGGGGCCACAAAAAGATTTGCAGAGCTGATTATACAGCATTATAACAAGATAAGTGATACGAAATATGCTGCCGTAAGATTTGGAAATGTACTGGGGAGCCGCGGGAGTGTAGTTCTTCTTTTTAAACAGCAGATCGCTGAAGGAGGTCCCGTCACTGTGACGCATCCTGAAATGGTACGATATTTCATGACCATCCCGGAAGGAGTCCAGTTGGTCATTCAAGCCGGTTCTTATATGATAGGCGGAGAAATATTTGTGCTCGATATGGGAAAGCCCGTGAAAATTGTTGATCTTGCCAAAGATCTTATCAGACTATCTGGCTTCGAGCCTTATAAAGACATTGACATTACCTTTTCTGGAATCAGGCCAGGAGAAAAGCTTTATGAAGAAATGCTGACGGCTGATGATAACCATGACTCTACAAAGCATGAATTAATATTTATTACAAAGCCAGACTTATTTTCAGAAGAAGAACTTTTTACTGCACTCGAACAACTCGATAAAATATGCTCACAGGATCAATGGCTTCCACCCGAAGCATATAAAGAAAAATTACGAACTCATCTACCTTCATACAAAAGCTCAGAAAATAATTTATATTGATGACATCCTGCCCTGAAGTCAAGCCAAAGACTTATTGGGCAGTTTTTTGCTTTAATGTAATTAAAGTTTTTTTCATAAGTATTATTCTGACATGGTGTTGGAGATAAGAAAGACCAGCCGCAGCCACCGGGTTCTCCGGACACTGGTCCCGCTGTCCCCCCCCAAAAAGCACCGTATTATACAAAAAACCGCTTTGCCTTTTAGGAAAGCGATTCTTCCAGTATTTAGTGAACCTCTTCACCTAAATCAAAGATTTTGAAGAGGACTTTTGCTGCAAAACGTTAAATATATTTGGAGAGAACCCATTCACAGAAGATAAAATCTATATCAGACTCAATAATAATAGAGCGTTCCTCCGGCATCATCCACCCTACCGTGTCCCCCTCTTTAAAGAAACTTTGTTGGTCGAGGAGCCATTTCACATTCGCTGTATAAACAGCCCGATTGGGAACATAAGCAGTTTGCACTTCATTTCGCTGATAGCCGTATGGACCTTTCATTACCGGTAAAAGTGTTATTTCGTCATTTATTTCACATAGCCAGTATGGGGGAGGTACTGCTTTAGAGACTGTAATACAGGAAGGAACTGCTGCTTCCTCGCAGTACTCGAGACACGAATCAATATCATCGGAAGTACGCAGCGGTGAAGATGGATGCAGATAAACAACATAGTCAAATCCTGGCACTATCGAAAGTGCATAGAGTACTGATTCTGCCCCATTGGGAAGTGATGCAGCCATTAGTGGCGGTGTTAAGAGAAACACTTCATCAGCCCAAACAGAAATAAACCTAATAATATCTTCATCATCTGATAACAGGAGTATTTGATCAATGTATGCTGATTCCTGAGCTGTTTCTATCGTCCAGGCGATCAATGGTTTTCCTGCCAGCGGGAGGATATTTTTGCGGGCTGTCTCTGTGGAGGCTGTACCAGCTGGTATCACCCCTAACACACGTTTCTTATTTATCATCTGTAAACACCTCTTCGTAACCCTGTTGGTGGCGTATTCTCTAGCCAAAGCATGTGCCAAACTTTTTCGAGGTTAATATACTATAGCTATATTCAATAACTCCTTATTGGAAACGGACAAACGTTTGATATGTAAAGAAAATCTAAATGTGTTAAGCCAAAATAGGGGCGGATGCCTCAGCTTATTGAAACCCAAAAAAAATCCTATCCCTTACAACGGGATAAGACTTTATTTTTTCCATCTATTCAAAAATATTCCTCGAAGGGGAACCCCTGCTTCTATAAGCTGATCTCTGGCACTATGAAGTGCATAATTCTTACCTTTTGTGTAATTTACGACGAGGATACATTGATCTGCAGCTTTTCCAAATAGTAGGGCATCCGCATCTCCTTCAACAGAAGGACAATCTATAATGACATAATCATAAAGCTCTCTTAATTGCTCATACATCGCAGAGATAGCTTCTTCCCTAAGCCGATACTTTTTCTGTTCAGTTATATTACCCGGGCCTAACAAGTACAGATTAGGAAGAAAAGTTGGCTGAATCATTTTTGTTATTTCGGCTTCACCTTCGAGATAGTTTCCGAATCCTGGGGATCGTGCCGTCTTGAACATGTAATGCCCAACGGGATTTCGGATGTGCGCATCCAATAGCAACGTACGGTAGCCGGCCTGTGCAAACGCCGCAGCCAGATTTCCACTTGTGACGGAGATCCCATCCTCTGAATGGGGAGCAGTAATTGAAATTACCTGGGGGCTTTTCATTATATTTTTTAGAACTATGTGAAGCTGGCACTTGCGGTACCCCTCTGCCTGAGAGGAGTCGGGGTCCCAAATTGTAATCAGCTTTCTTCCTCTCGAATCATACATCCCGGCATCTCTTAGGGCAGGAAGGCTTTGAAACAAGTTAAGTGACGGAGCTTTGCCCAGCACCAAAAAGCCATCTATTTGATGCTTTTGATATAAAGGGTGGAACCTTTCAGAGAGAATTGATATTACACTTAATGATGTGAGTACGAGCATTAGAATAGCTGCTGCAGCCCAAATCATTTCTTTTTCAAGATTCCACTCCCCGTCCAGCCTTACATTAACAGTTATCCAGAAGACCAGCATCAGCGCAGCAGCTCCACAGCCATAAGCAATCCAAAATCTTCTTAGTAAATCAGCCTGATATGCTTGCACATCCATCATCCCTTTTATTAAATGAAGAAGTTCATTTGAGCACTCAGCCCCAGTCTGTAACCGGCAGTAAAAAAGACAGATGAAATGCTCTTAGCTTATTGTATTCGAAAAGATCCAAAATGGTCACATGCCCTGTTAATCGTCCTTTACAGCTTCCACAGCTTAATTTCTTCCGGACAGCCTGATGGGTCCAACGCCCCCTTAATATCGATAATTCTCCCTTTTCCTTCGTGCAGCAGACTCTTATAAAAAATCCAATCCTGTTCGAGATACCAGCGGTGAGGAACAGCCAATATCACTGCATCAGCAGTCTTTAAATCATTTGCTGATATTGGATAGATGCCGAATGCAGCATCAATTTCTTCAGGATCAGCTGCCGGCTCGTGAAGCTGTACCTCCATTCCGTATTCCTTCAGGCAGTTGATCATATCAGCCACTTTAGAATTGTGGATATCGGTTACATTTTCTTTGAAGGTGGCTCCGAGAACTGTAATGTTTGTATGATTAAGCGTTTTACCCTGCAGCATAAGCTGTTTCACCAAAGACTGGACAATAAACTCTGGCATGAAATCATTCGTTCTTCTTCCAGCTTGAATGACCTGCGGATGAAATCCTGTCATTTCCGCTTTATATATAAGATAATAAGGATCTACTCCAATACAATGCCCTCCTACAAGACCAGGTGAAAAAAAGTGAGGATTCCATTTTGTCCTGGATGCCTCCAGAACTTCTTTCGTGTCGATTTGAAGATTATTGAATATTATGGACAATTCATTCATTAACGCAATATTTAAGTCCCGCTGAGTGTTTTCAATTACCTTTGCTGCTTCTGCCACTTTTATCGAGGAAGCTTTATTCACCTTTTCCACTACGGTTAAATATTTAGCTGCCACCGTTTCCGTCGTCCTCTCATTTTGGCCGGCCACCATTTTGTCTATTTTATTTATGGTTCTCGTTTTATTATTGGAATGGATTCGTTCCGGAGAATAACCGACATAAAAATCTCTTCCTGCTTTCATTTTTGATACATTTTCAAGGATAGGGATACATACTTCCTCTGTCGCACCCGGATAGACAGTAGATTCATAGACAATCGTTGTTCCCTTCTGCATCACGGATCCTACTGTTCGGGAAGCCGCTCGCAGCTGTGATAAATCAGGCTGCTTTGCTTTATTAATAGGTGCAGGGACAGTCACAATAATAAAATTGCACTCTTTCAGCTTTTCTGCATCTGTCGTAAATGTAATTGCCGCTTTTTGGAGTAGTTCAGCTTCCACCTCTCCTGTTTGATATTCATTGAGCTGAGCGATTCGTTCTTTATTGCAATCTAACCCGATTACTTCTTCTTTTTCACCGAAAGCGACTGCTGTCGGAAGGCCAACGTACCCAAGACCTACTACTCCAACCTTACCGGAATTTTTTTCATAGTAATTAAGATACCATTCCACAAACCGCCCTACCCCTTCATTGATGGAAGTGGATGGCTTAAACCCTGTTACGGCTGAGAGGCTCCCCACGTCTGCAAATGTCTCCGTCACATCCCCCGGCTGAAGCGGCAGATATTTCTTTTTCGCTTTTTTACCAAGCTTTTTTTCTATTGTTTCAATAAACGCCATAAGTTCGACCGGCTGATTATTTCCGATGTTATATACTTTAGCCGGAGCGATACTAAAGCTGTCTTTTCTCTGATAGGATACCGGAGAAATAGGAAGCAGCCGGTAAATTCCTTCAATAATATCATCAATATACGTAAAGTCCCTTTTCATGCTGCCATCATTAAATATATTAATTGTTTTTTCGTTCAAAATAGATTTCGTGAAATGAAAAAGTGCCATATCCGGCCTGCCCCAAGGACCATATACCGTGAAGAAACGCAAGCCTGTGGAAGGAATATTAAATAAATGGCTGTAAGTATGAGCCATTAATTCATTTGCACGCTTTGTAGCAGCATACAAGCTGAGTGGTTCATCCACCCGCTGCTCTACTGAAAAAGGAAGCTGACTGTTCGCACCGTATACTGAACTTGAAGAGGCATATAGAAGATGCTTTATTTCCTGATGCCGGCACGCCTCAAGTATATTAAGAAAGCCCTGCACATTTGCTTCCACATAAATATCTGGGTGGTCCAGACTGTAGCGCACCCCCGCCTGGGCAGCAAGGTGAATCACTCTGTCAATTTGGTGGTTTGAAAAAATCTGCTCAATAGCGGCTTTTTCTTTGATATCTACCTTATAAAAAGTGAACCGCTCATGTAGTTCCAATTGAGAGAGACGATCCTTTTTCAGTTGTACTTCATAATAGGTGTTCAAGTTGTCAACACCGACTACTGTGTGCCCTTCTTCAAGCAGTCGTTTCGCCATATGAAAACCTATAAAGCCGGCGCATCCCGTAACGAGAATCTCATTCATATACATAGCTTCCCGTATCCTTTCCACATATATCTTTACTAATTACTTATATGTAGAGGGTATGGAAGGGTTCTGCGATTTAGGGAATTAGGCAATTATATTCTTTCTGCGCTCTTCACCAAAAACAAGCAGTCGATTTATGATCTTGCCGCCGGGACGATTGTCGTTAATAAATAAAGTGCCTGTTTTCAATTTTTTGGGAAGGGAATCACATAAGTGGAGGTGTCTGGATGACGTTTGATTATAATCAGTCTTTTGAAGATATTGATTTTCGAAAGGAACCAGAAAAATACCGCGTCGGTTATGCCTTCCGTTCTTAAAGTAAAAAATAAGGGAACTCCTGTCGGCATCCAACCCCATGGAAAGCCTCCAACTTCAGCGTATGGTCTAAAAAATTGGCTTTCATCAAATGAAAATAATATGTCACAAAAAATAAGGATATTCTTTTTCCGCAGAAGAAAAAGAATACCCTATTCCCAATGATGTATCGCTAAATATTTAATTGTTCCCAAACCCTTTCATTTACTGCTTATTTTGTGAAGAAACCTTGGCAGCCCGCTTCTTTTTATCTTCAGGACTACTTTCATATTTTGTGAGAATCAACAAGCCATTTCCTTCCATACTTCTGCTGTTCCCTAATGATTCAGTCCTTTTTACTAATTGCGCGTAAATTTCGGGCTCTGTCAGTTCTCTGCCGAAATCTTCTTCGCACTGATTTATGATGAGCGCAGCAGCTCCTGCAACATGAGGAGTGGCCATGGATGTTCCTGATAATCTTGCATATTCATTTTGCAAATAGGTCGAAAGCACATTTACCCCAGGCGCCACTAAATCAATTTCATCATTGAAATTGGTGAATTCAGCTAAGTTTTTATCAAAATCTACAGCCCCTACTTGAACTACTTCTTTATAATATCCCGGATAGGCTATTTCTTCCGTAGCCTCATTGGCGTCTCCTTCATTTCCGGCAGCACATACTACAACTATATTGTTATCCACCGCCCTTATAATTGCCTCATGCATTTCCGGTATATCATTAGGACCACCTAATGACATTGAGATGACTCGTACTCTTTCTCCATTATCACCGCGCCAATCAACAGCATAATGAATCGCGTCAATAATTCCTTGGTACGATCCATACCCTTCTCCTGAAAGAGCTTTTAAGATAAGCAGAGAAACCTCCGGAGCCGCTCCAACCACTCCCTGGTCATCAAGTGATGCTGCTACCGTTCCTGCAACGTGTGTTCCATGTCCCTGATTGTCGGAAAAATTATTTTTATCCCCGTTATAATCATCAGTAAAATTCCTGCCGTCAATAATCCGGTCTTTTAAATCAGGATGATCAGGCTGACAGCCGGTATCAATTACCGCCACCACATTACCCTTTCCTTTGAAATCTTCCTCCCATAGTTTCGGTGCTTTAATCATTTCGATTCCCTGGGGGATATTTTCATCTGCAGCTTTCATAATTTTTTCGACTCGAAAAGGAATTAAACGCATTTCTCTGTTCATCAACATCACCTCTTCATTTTATTTAGGAGAAGTCGTCAGTCTTCTTTTTCCAATTTATTGCCAACATAAACCAGGTCAAACTTCTCTAATTTAAAATATTTTGTGATTTTCACTTGAACTTCGCCGTCGAATCATTTATTATAGAATTTAGTCAATACTTACATAATAAGGTAATGTAAACAAATATTAACGAAATATTATTGTTTTATTTCTTTCCGCTGTCTGCTTTGTTCCACTCCGTTTTCACAAACATGCAAAATTTCTTTAATGACCTGATAATAATTGAACCAAGCTTTTTCATGATATCCGGCACAAATGACAGCATCAGCAGCACAGCGAACGCAGCACTCCACGCAGCTGTTACCGCGTAAGGAGATAGTCCCAGCTGGTCAATAAGATTAACCTCCAAAAAGCTTCCGATACCTGTGGTTAGAGCCGTAGTTAGTAAAAAGCTGAGAAGTAAATGCTTTTGCACCTTTTTCGCAATAACCGTTATCAATTTGCTCACCTCCAGCATGCAGGTGCCATGCCAAATTGAACACAGCGTGTACCTCCTTTCTACAAAAGTTAAACCGAGCCATTAGAAATCCCACCCTTTTTTAAACAGAAAAAGGGTTTTTTTAATGGCCACAGGTAGACTTAATTATGAATTTACCAAATGTTACCTATAATTACAATAGTTACATACTAACGATTTGACCTGAACTATTTTCCTATTACTAACGGGAAATAAGCTGATTTTATAAGAGAGACCTAATAGATTCCCCCTTATTATTAAATAAATATTTACCATTTTCTAATATATAATTTCCTTAAAATGTAAAAAACACCTCCATATTGCGTATTATACTCAACGGAATGTTTATTAAGTATATTAATTCAAGTAAATAAATGAGAAGAACTCATATACATAAAATCTAGATAATGTAATAGATTTTACATAAACATTGGAAACTAATATTATAAAACTAGTAATGTAGTATGTAATGCGTTACAAATTTTAATTAAAATTGTAAACTGATTACTGCTGAAGAATATGGCTTAATGATGCGTATCTAGCAAACGGCCTGCGGTTGAGATTTACCCAGCCTTTGACATCTATTGAAACTGCTGATATATTAATATTTATTGTCTTGCCCTAGTAGCTCAGAGGAAGAGCAACAGCCTCCTAAGCTGTAGGTCACAGGTTCGAATCCTGTCTAGGGCGCCATATCTTTTTTCTTCTCCTGCATTTTATTAAAATCTCCATAGATACAAGCACGCCATCCTAACATCACCAGGAAAACCAGTATTATTGTAATAAAATCATTTACACACTACCTTGAGGTAGTTATACTGCCTAGTTAATTATCCAGTTTAATATTTATAGGAAAAATGATGGCTGCCATCTTTAAAGCAGCCATCATTTCTATCCCTTTCATCAAAATTTTTATGATTTATCCGGTAGTGTATCCAGCTGTCCGGCGCGGTCTAATACCGTGGAAAGTTGTTCCCGGCTTACGCTTTCCCGTGGATTACTTCCATTGAACAAGCCTTTACGCGTAGCTTTTTCCCAACTGGCTTTGTGAGAGCTTTGTGGTACTTGAGATGTTGGTTTCACTTCTTCGAATATAAGTTTAGCCAGAATAAAGATAGCTTTATCTTTTTCTAATGTCCCCAGCCTCACTTTTTGGGCATGCTCATTTGAATCTAATTTCCCAGCGTTATAAAGTGTTTCGAACATCTGCGCCAATTCTTCTCTATTAGAACTGTTCAAATTCAAATAAATTTCCTCCTTTTCTAATTTCTGCAGTACTTCTTTTAACTTGGTTAACGTTTGAGGGCCGGCAATACCATCCACTATCAGCCCATGTTTTTGTTGAAAAGAACGTACAGCGGCAGTAGTTTCTGCCCCAAAAATTCCATCAGCCCCGAAATTCGGAAGCTTCTCACCTACTTTTAATAGATCCTCCTGCAATTGTCTCACGAGCACTCCCTGGTCACCCTGTTGAAGAGTGTCCCGATCGACCACCGCTTTTTTTAAATTAAACTCTTTGGCAATGCCTTCCACATGCCCTGACACGATGGCATCAATAGTTCCAGGCAGCCTGAGTAAAGCAGCGTCTCTCTGGTTGGTAAGAAAAAGGGACTCTGTGAGGGCCGTTCTCATGCTTTGATAAGTGCCTCTTAAAACAGCGAAATTCGCCCTTTTCAGTCCTCTATCATTAACTGTGCCTTGAGTTCTCAGCGCTGCGAGTATAGAGGAATGCAGATTATTCCGTAACCCTGGAAGATTAGAATTACTGTGCATATACGTTTCCGTACCGCTGGCTTCAATGGAAGCCGCATTAAAATGAACGGACACAAATCCATCTGCACCCCATTCCACAGCCATTCTGCTTCGTCGATCGAGGGAGATAAACGAGTCATTCGTTCGACTCATCCTAACCTCCACGTCTTCGTATTCTTCCTGCAGCATATCTCTTATCTTTAAACCAACTTCTAAAGTTAGGTGTTTTTCAATGAACCCATTTCCATTTGCGCCTGGATCATTCCCGCCGTGTCCCGGATCAATGAATATTTTCGTGATTTTTTTCACCTTCTTCCCTCTGTAACGATATATTTCTAATTGGGAAATATTTTTAATTTAATTACTTAAATAATGTTACTTACTTCCCGTAATATATTACTCATAGTATTGAATTTTGTTTGTACAAGAGTACAGACCAAGGAGGAAAATAATGGGGTTTAAAAAGTACCAGGTCAGCCAATCTCGAAAACCAACAGGCATTATGGGTAAGATATTGGGTAAATTTATGAATAAAAAAAATGGAGAGATGAACGAAGCAACTATCCAATATCTCGGCATTGAAGAGCAGGATTATGTACTCGAAATCGGTTTTGGCAACGGAAAATATATAGCTGAAATCATAGAGAAAGTGAAGGATACTCGTGTGTTCGGGCTGGACTTTTCCGAAACGATGGTCCAGTCCGCGACCAAACGCAACAAAGCTTTCATCGAACAAGGGCGGGTACAAATCAAACGGGGAAATATCGAAAAAATTCCTTTTGATGATAGAATGTTTGATAAGATTTTTACAGTAAACACCATCTACTTTTGGTCTGACCGTCGACAGGCACTGCGTGAAATAAAGCGGGTGCTTAAGCCAGGAGGAAAGTTGGCCATTGGATTTCGTTCCAAAACTGTTCTATCTCAATGGACTTCCGAGGATTATGGGTTTTCTTTTAATATTCCGGAAGGAGAAGAAGTTAAAAGCTTACTAGAAAATGAAGGTTATTCAAACATCAGAATCGAACAGCCCAAAAATCAATCTATGGATTTTTATTGCGCCGTAGCTGTGCACTAAAGTAATCAATCTAGCAGAAATAAAGTATAGGACAAAAGAGTAAGTGATGACATTGCTCAACAAAAGCAGACATAATTAATCTTGATTTTTAAAAGTGATTGTCGTAGAGTGGCATTTGTAAGTAAACGTTTTCCAAAAATGGGTTTATCGTTCTGTAAGCGATTACTATAGGAGAAGAGGGAAGGTAATGAGAGCAGCCTCTATATTCGAAGCGGGAAGTATTAGATTAATAGACTTGCCAAAGCCGGAAATAAACCAGGCAAACCAAGTTTTGATTAAAACGAAGAGGGTTGGAATCTGCGGATCGGATATGCACATATTTCATGGCACTAATGCTCTTGCAGCCTATCCACGAATTATAGGACACGAGGTTTGCGGAGAAGTAATTGAAACCGGAGCGGAGGTAAGCTCAATCGCCGCCGGTGACCACGTTGTAGTAGATCCTATTAGCCATTGTGGTAAATGTTATGCATGCCGGAACGGAAGACCAAACGTATGCCGGGATTTATCTGTATTCGGCGTCCATCAGGATGGCGGCCTATGCGAATTCTTCGTTCTGCCTGAACAAAATATTTTAAAGGTAGACTCCAGGATAGATTGGAATGAAGTTGTGCTGGCAGAGCCCTATACTATAGGTGCTCAAGCAGTTACACGAGGAAATGTACAGCCAGGAGATTCAGTGTTTATTCAAGGTGCCGGCCCGATTGGCATCAGCATTTTAAAAATGGCTAAGATCCAAGGGGCAACTGTGATCATCTCCGACCTGACTCAGGAAAGATTAAGCTTTGCCCAAGAATCTGGCGCAGACTTTATTATAAATCCGCAGGAAGATGATATAGAGGAAAGAATTAATGAATATACAGTCGGAGAAGGAGCTAACGTGGTAATTGACTCTGTATGCTTACCCCACACTTTTGAATTAAGTGTGAGAACAGCATCCATTGCAGGAAATGTAGTGGTATTAGGTTTTAATGAGGCTCCATCCTCCATTCCACAGGTACTAATTACGAAGAAAGAGTTAACGATCACAGGTTCCCGGCTCCATACAAACCAATTTACAAGAGTAATTGATTTAATTTCGGAGAAAAAACTTGCAGAACTCGGATTGATCTCACATGAATTTCCTTTAAATGAAATTACCAGCGCCTTAGACTTTATCGAAAATAATCCTGAGATCGCTCGAAAAGCTGTAATAGCATTTGATTAAGACAACATAGCTCTCAAGCAACTAGAGAGAATGCAGCTTGAAAGGAGATACTTATGCCACTCGTCATTACTGCGCTTGGAATTCTATTATTATTATTTCTCATTATGAAATGCAGGCTTCACACTGTCATATCGCTCGCAGTTGTTTCGTTTTTAGTAGCGATTGCACTCGGAGTGCAATTAACTGACGTGGTCGATTCTGTTGAAGCTGGCTTTGGTGATACATTAGGAAGTACCGGCTTAATATTTGGTTTCGGTGCGATTCTCGGAAAACTAATTGCTGATGCAGGCGGAGCGCAGCGGATTGCGATTACTTTGATTGATAAATTCGGAGAGAAATCTATTCAATGGGCTGTGGTTACTACTGCATTTATTCTCGGCATTGCTCTGTTTTTTGAAGTAGGCCTCGTATTATTAATTCCGATTGTTTATCAAATGGCAAAGCAGGCAAAAATTTCATTTCTTTATCTCGGACTCCCGATGGTAACTGCACTGTCCGTCACGCACGCATTTTTACCTCCGCACCCCGGACCTACTGTCATTTCGGAACAGTTCGGGGCTAATATCGGAATGGTGCTGTTATATGGGTTTATTATAGCTATTCCGACAGTCATTATTGCAGGACCCATATTTACAGTATTTGCAGCAAAATTCGTCCCATCTGCTTTTCGGGGTGAAAACAAGGGGATCATTACAAATTTATCGGATACGGAGCAAAAGAAGCTTGAGGACACTCCCGGATTCGGAATCAGTGCATTTACAGCCTTGTTTCCAGTTATACTAATGAGCTTATCGACTATTATTTCACTGCTGCAGGAGTCTTTCAATATACCTGCAAATGTTTTCTTCGATTTTGTAACGATGATAGGTTCTCCGACGACTGTTATGCTTTTATCAGTATTACTCGCCATCTATACGATGGGAATTGCCAGAAATATTCCCATGCGCCAGCTCATGAACTCGGCGGAAACCTCTGTTAAAGCAATCGGCATGCTGCTTCTTATTCTTGGTGTCAGTGGGTCTTTAAAAGAAGTATTAATTGAAGGCGGTGTCGGTGACTATGTTGCTGCCATATTTGAAGGAAGCGCCATTTCCCCGCTGCTGCTGGCATGGTTGATTGCTGCTGTGATTAGATTAGCACAGGGGTCTGCAACCGTCTCTGCCTTAACTACAGCAGGACTTGTCCTACCTTTAATGGAGGGTACAGATGTTAATTTAGCATTAATGGTTCTTGCAACTGGAGCCGGCAGTATTATCGCTTCCCATGTGAATGACACTGGTTTTTGGATCGTAAAGGAATCCTTTGGCCTGTCCATCAAAGAAACGTTCTGCACATGGACTGTGCTTGAAACCATTATTTCTATTTCAGGATTACTGTTTGTATTGCTTTTGAGTGTATTTGTATAAATAGAATTCTATTTTTGTCGCAGGAGGGCTAGATACATTTCGAAATCCTTCTCACTAAATAATACAAATCGAATTTTTTTTACGTACTTGCCATGTGTTACTTGTTCGACGATTTCGGACACGGCAGCTGAAGCAGCTTGTTCAAGCGGATAGCCAAAAGCTCCGGTGGAAATTGCAGGAAAAGCAACGCTTTCTATTTGGTTCTCTTCTGCAAGCTGTAAAGCATTGCGATAACAATCACGCAGAAGCTTTTCTGCTGGTTTATCTTTTCCATACACGGGTCCCAGGCAGTGGATCACATAGCTGTTCGGCAGGTGGAAGGCCTTTGTGATAACTGCCTCTCCAGGTTTGATTGGTGCCAGCTCCTTTCCTGCTTCAGTCAGCTCGGGGCCCGCTGCTTTATGAATCGCTCCTGCCACCCCTCCGCCAATAACTAAATCAGCATTGGCAGCATTTACTATCGCTTCGATGTCAGGCTGATCCGCTATATTTCCCTGCCGGCACTCAAGAACTGTACCCTGCCATTTTATATCCATTTGATAAAACTCCCTTCGCTTTTATCTGCCTATTCCTTTTTTTACAATAAATAAATCTAGTGAGGGAAAAGACTATTTCATTGTATCGTTCTGCTGAATTCTGTACGCTGTTCAATAATAGTGGAGGGATTATATGATTATTTTAAAATCGGACCGCGAAATAGAATTTTTAAGAAAACCAAATCAGCTTGTAGCAGAGTTTCACCGCACAATAGCTCCTATGATGAAGCCAGGTGTTTCCACCTGGGATATTGAACTATTTGCTAAAGATTTTGCCAAAAAACATCACGCTGCCACTTCTTTAGTCGGCTACCGCAATTATCCATATATTACGTGCGCCTCCGTCAACGATGTGATTGCACACGGATTCCCCAGTAAAAAACCACTGCGGAGCGGAGATCTCGTTACAATCGACACAGTGTTTGATATCAGAGGTTGGAAAGGCGACTCCGCCTGGACGTATAAAATCGGAAAGGTTTCGAAAACCTCGGAAGAATTGTACAAGGTCACAAAAGAAGCCCTTTATAAAGGTATTGAGCAGGCTATAATCGGAAATCGGTTAGGGGATATAGGCCACGCTATTCAGGTGCATGCAGAATCTCATTCATTCTCAGTCGTCCGTGATCTCGTCGGCCACGGCATTGGCCAAGATATCCACGAAGAACCTTTCTACTTACATATAGGTCCTCCCGGCAAAGGGCACCGTTTAAAAGAAGGGATGGTGTTTACCATTGAACCGATGATCAATGCAGGCAGCCACGAAATGTATATCGAAGAAGATGGCTGGACTGCCAGAACAAAAGACAGTGAATTGTCTGTTCAGTTTGAGCACACGATAGCAATCACGAAGAACGGCCCAATTATATTGACAGAACAGGACTGAAAATTTCTGGTCTGCTCTGGAAAGTTGTGTATTCACGTGAGAAGGATCAGCGTTAATTTGAGTTCTATCGGCGTTTTTCCGTGTGTGATCAGCGTTTTTTTGAATCTCATCGGCGATTTTTCGAGATTGATCAGCGTTTTTTCGCAAATGATCAGCGATTTTTTGATTTTCATCAGCGAAATCGTGTTAGATCAAACAGGAAAGAGCTCATCCGAAATGGATAAGCTCTCCTTTGCTATGCTTTTAACGTATTTCTCTTTTTCCAGTCCTTCAATCGCTTCATAACATCATTTTCTCCTCGTCCAAAATAATCATGAAGCCTGCTGTATTCGTCGTAGAGTTTTTGATACACTGCATGCCGCTCCTCATTCGGCAGCACTGGTTCTGTGCGAATACGCGACATTTTTTCAGCAGCTTCTTCAATAGAATCATAGCCGCCATTTACTTTTCCTGCCGCAACTGCCGCAAACATGGATGAACCGACTGCAGGCAGCTCCTGACTTTCTGCGATATAGATAGGCAGATTGGTTACATCACTGTATATTTGCATAAGCATTTTATTTTTGAATGATAGACCACCGCAGGCATAAAGAGTATCAATCGGCACGCCGGCTTCCTGAAAGCTCTTTACAATTTTATTAGTTCCAAAAGCTGTACCTTCAATCAAGGCACGATACACTTCCTCCGGCTTGGTACTGAGTGTGATTCCTAGAATCATGCCGGTTAAATCCGTATCCACGAGTACAGAACGATTACCGTTCATCCAATCAAGTGCGAGCAGGCCTGTGTCTCCCGGCTGATAATGACTTGCCTTTTGCTCGAGCAGCTCGTGGATCGTCACTCCTTTTTCGTTCGCTTCCTGCTTGTACTCGGCGGGCACATTGTTCTCCACAAACCAGGAAAAAATATCCCCAACGGCGGACTGCCCCGCTTCAAAGCCAAAATATCCAGGGACGACTCCATCTTCTACAACGCCGCACATTCCTTCGACCGTTTTTTCTTCGCGGCCAAGGACAACATGACAGATAGAGGTTCCCATAACC
This sequence comes from Alteribacillus sp. HJP-4, assembly GCF_042139015.1. Classification (NCBI taxonomy): domain Bacteria; kingdom Bacillati; phylum Bacillota; class Bacilli; order Caryophanales; family Bacillaceae; genus Alteribacillus; species Alteribacillus sp. HJP-4. The sequence goes on from NZ_JBHIKY010000007.1 coordinate 136,335, forward strand.
ATAACAAGCTTTTTGTCATCCACTACTCCCATCGCCGGCACACTAACATGCGCGTCAACATTAGCGACCGCGACAGCAATACCTGGTGTAAGTCCCATTTTTTCAGCCATGGCCGGTGTCAGCTCTCCCGCTTTGCTTCCCTGTGGATAGATTTCCCCTCTAAGCTTTGTTTCATATAAATCCTCAAGCTTTGGAGAGAGCGCTTTCAAGGTTTTGTGATCTAAGGGTCCTTCTTGTTTATTCCAAATTGCTTTGTAACCTGCTGTACAACTGTTTTTTCTTATGACACCCGTCATTTGAGCGGTAACCCAATCCGCCGCCTCCAAAAATTGATCGGTGCTTTCATAAATTGCAGGAGCTTCTTCTTCAATCTGCATAATTTTAGCAATCATCCATTCAGAGGATAACTTTCCTCCATAGCGCTGCAGAATATCAGGCCGATGTTTTTCCAGCACCTCATTTAAGCGGTTTGCCTGCGGCTGTGCTGCATGATGCTTCCATAGTTTTATCCAGCTGTGCGGATTCTTCTTCCATTTTTCATGAAAGCAAAGAGGTGTATTTTGACCATCCACCGGGAGCATCGTGCAGGCTGTAAAATCAATAGCAATTCCGATGATATCTTCTTTATTTATGCCTGCTTTGGTTGCAGCTACCGGCACTACGTTCTCTAACACATGTAAATAATCATTTGGATGCTGTAGAGCCCAGTCGTGAGGGAGTGCTTCTCCGGATGGAAGTGTTTCATCCATTACGCCATGGGGATAATCCCAGGAGGATGCAGCTAATTCTTCCCCGCTGTTCACATCCACAATGACAGCCCTGCCTGAAAGAGTGCCGAAATCTACTCCAATCGTATATTTGTTCATATATTTTTCTCCTTCCTCATGTACGTACAACTTATATAAAGTATATGAAAAAAATACTGGAAATACAATCTTTTTTAATAAATTTTCTTAATTAATAATCATCTTACAGCTTGACTATCTCTATATATTACCATACTATTTACTTAACATGTACGTACAAACTTGTTTATTTTTTATTCTACGTTGAGGTGATAGCTTTGCTCGAAAACTTGAAAAATCAAGTACTCTATGCTAATCAGGCTCTTGAAAAATATGGGCTCGTGACGTTTACGTGGGGAAATGTCAGCGGTTTTGACCCGGAAAGCAGACTTATGGCTATCAAGCCGTCAGGTGTGCCATATCAGGATTTACAAACGGAAGATATTGTGTTGGTTGATTTGTCTGGACAAGCAGTCGAAGGCAGTTTAAAACCTTCCTCTGATACGCCCACTCATATCGAGCTGTACAAAACTTTTTCGGAAATAAGAGGAATTGTGCATACGCATTCGGACTGGGGAACAGCCTGGGCCCAGGCTGGACAATCCATTCCTTGTGCCGGGACAACCCAGGCGGATTATTTTTACGGGGAGATCCCGTGCACCCGTCAGCTCACAAAGAACGAGGTGGAAGAAGCGTATGAAAAGAACACTGGTACGGTGATTATTGAGGCTTTTAAAGATCGAAACCCTCTCGAAGTTCCTGGCGTAATTGTACGGGGACACGCTCCATTTGCGTGGGGCACATCTCCAGAAAATGCTGTTCATAACGCAGTAGTACTGGAAAAAACAGCAAAAATGACCTACCTTTCCAGACAGCTTCTTTCTGATCCAGCCACCGAGAATCTCGAAGAATACATTTTAAACAAGCATTATGAACGTAAACATGGCAAAAATGCCTATTATGGACAATAATGAAATTAGTATTTTTGCCGAATTTCACTCAAATAGAGGTTGGGACAAATCAAAAATTGTCTCTTGAAAGACGAATATTAAATTCTTTCGAATGAGAAAACAGGTCCCTTGTGTAGTCAAAAATGCGAAAACTCCTGGTCGATTAAAACCGGCCACGTCATGAGACCAGCATCGACACTAGCACGTCCTGTGCGTCGAGGAACAGCACGAGTCTCGAGACTCCACAGGCAGCGTTTTTCTGCCGGGGAGGCTCGAGTCGTGCCCCTGGAAAGCGAAGTGTTTTGACGGAGATATGATGAACACTCATAATTAACAAACAAACAATCCAGACGGATTCAGTAGAATCGTCTGGATTTTGCAATAAATAATATACTTTTGTCCCAGCCACTCATGTTATGTCAGCTTAAATCTTGCCCGACAGAAATAACGTACATTATACTTCGCTGATCATTCTTCGATTAACGCTGATGAAATTTGAAAAAGCGCCGGTGAAATTCAAATTTTCGCTGATGATTTACAAAAACTCGCTGATCCATGGCATATTTTAGCTGAACCATGTGCCGATTGCCGAAAAGTGCCGATTGCTCTTTCAAAGGTTTACTGCAATGAGAACATTGTGACTCCAGCATTGACAGGAGCCTTTTATTATCCACATCTTTTGTCAACGAAGTGATATCTACATCATTATCGGGAGGACCAATATGCCTCATTCTGGCGTAATTCATTACGGAATTCCCGAGGAGTCGTATGATCATCAATGACCACACATTCAATACCGGTCATTTCTGCCCAGTCTTCGAGGTCCTCAGCATTCAGTTGGAACGAGAGACATGTATGATGAGCTCCTCCGGCCGTGATCCAGGCTTCCGCTGCTTCATGCAGAGATGGCCTGGCTTTCCAGAGCACCCTGGCTACAGGCAGGCTTGGCATTTCATGTTCCACATCGACAGCTGTTACTTCATTCACAACAAGGCGGTGTCGGTTTCCTAAATCAATCAACGAAACATTGACTGCTTCTCCAGCCATTCCGTTAAATACAAGTCTTGCCGGATCCTCTCTATCACCCATCGTTAAAGGATTAACTACCACCGAAGCTCTGCTTCCCTGCTTTTGGATACTTGGGCAGATTTCGAGCATATGAGAACCAAGGACAAGTTCATTATTTTCTTCGAGATGGTACGTATAATCCTCCATGAAGGAGGTTTCTTTTCCATCCGCCATTATTTTCATAACACGCACAAGGGCAGCTGTTTTCCAGTCCCCTTCCCCGCCGAAACCATATCCTTTTTCCATCAGACGCTGAACTGCAAGGCCGGGCAGCTGCTTCATGCCGTGTAGATCTTCAAAGTTTGTTGTAAAGGCATTGAAGCCTCCCTTCACTAAGAATTTCTCCATGCCCGCTTCAATCCTCGCCTGCTCCCGGACAGATTCCCAATTAATATCACTGGCAATTTTATATGTTTCTTTATATTCAGCAAGCAGTGAATCCAGTTCGTCCTCGGTAACTTGATTAATATATTCCACTAAATCACCGATTCCATAGGCTTGAATACTCCAGCCGAAATTCATTTCAGCTTCTACCTTGTCTCCTTCTGTTACCGCTACATTTCTCATATTGTCCCCAAAGCGGGCAACTCTGATATTTCTTCCTTCTGAATAAGCAATTGCGATCCTGGACCACCGGCCTATTTTTTCTGCCACTTTGTGTGATTTCCAATAGCCGGAGACTACCTTTCGGGGAATGTTCATACGGGCGGTAATAAATCCAAATTCCCGGTCCCCATGGGCTGCCTGATGCAGATTCATATAATCCATATCAATGCTATCCCACGGAATTGATTCATTATACTGGGTATGCAGATGTAGAAGCGGCTTCTGCAGTGCATTTAAACCATTTATCCATATTTTGGCGGGGGAAAATGTATGCATCCATGTAATAATCCCGGCACAATTATCGTTTTTATTAGCTTCTGTGAAAAGTACCCGTATTTCTTCCGAGGTAGTAACTACTTTTTTAAAAACAACCGGAGCAGCCACGGCTTCGTTATCATTAATTCCCTGAACGATTTCTTTGGAGTGGCGCTCTACCTCCTCTAATGTTTCCGGCCCATATAAATGCTGACTTCCTGTTACGAACCATATTTCATATGGAAGTATTTTTAACATATTGGTCCTCCCTTACTGTGTTTTCTTTTTACGAAGTCGTATCATATTCCACGACATTCTCGGCAGTACACCCTGCAGAATGCCATTGTCTGTGTAAGACTCTCCATTATGATGAGGCTTCACGTTTTCTTGATCTCTTGTGTTTACTGCTTTTGGATCATCATTTTCTAAAACCACATGCTCAAGTAATTCAAATTCTTCAAACGAGCGGATGTCACATTCTACAAGAAGCGTATTCTCTAAATGTCTGTTCGTGGCAAATACGACAAGCTCTTCCTTTGCTTCGTTATATACTATCGAAGAGTCTAAATATGGGACGTCGGTAAATTCAGCACTATCGTACTTTGGAGAATGTATAATTGGCTTTAGGGCTTTTCCGCGACCATACACGGAGGTGTAATAGTAAGGATAGTAAATCGTCTGTTTCCAGACTTTTCCTCCGTTTTCGGTCATGATGGGGGCAATAACATTTACGAGCTGAGCCATACACGCAATTTTTACTCGATCGGAGTGCTTTATCATTGAATGAAGCATATTCCCAACTAATAAGGCGTCCTCAAAGTTATAAACATCCTCCAGCTGAGGCGGTGCCACCTGCCACGGCTCCAGCTTCTTATCTGCATCCGTGGAATGAAACCAGACATTCCACTCATCGAAGCTCAAGTTGATTGTCTTTTTGCTTCGTGTCTTTGCTTTAATATAGTCGCAGGTTGAAATAACGGATTGAATAAAATTATCCATGTCCAGGGATTTGGCTAAATAATTTGCTGTGTCATTATCGTGATTACCATAGTATTGGTGAAGAGAAATGTAATCGGCAAATTCATAGGTATGTTCAAGAGTGGTAGCTTCCCACTGAGGAAAGGTCGGCATCTTTGCATGCGAACTTCCGCAGCTTACCAGTTCAATCGAGGGATCTACTATCTTCATTGCTTTGGCGGTTTCATAAGCGAGGCGGCCGTACTCCTCTGCAGTTTTCCCTCCAAGCTGCCATGGACCGTCCATTTCATTTCCGAGGCACCACGTTTTTATGTTGTGAGGCTGGTCATATCCGTGCTTTTTTCTTAAATCACTATAAAAGGTTCCTCCCGGATGATTACAATATTCCAGTAAATTTCTCGCTGCATCAATACCGCGGGTGCCAAGATTTACAGCCATCATTACTTCGGAGTTGACTTTCTTTGCCCACTCTGCAAACTCATTCGTTCCTACTTGATTTGTTTCAATCGTACTCCATGCAAGTTCAAGACGGCGCGGACGTTCCGACTTCGGACCGACACCATCCTCCCAATTATAAGCAGACACCATATTTCCTCCAGGGTACCGCACAATAGGCACCTGAAGGTTTTCCACAAGCTCCATCACATCTTTTCGAAATCCACTTTCATCTGCCTGTGGATGGTCTGGTTCATAAAGGCCCCCATAAACCGCTCTTCCGAGGTGTTCGATGAATGAACCGTAAATACGTTCGTCAATATCAGAAATAGTGAAGTCTTTATCCACAATCATAGATGCATTTGTTACGTTCGCTGCCACATCGGTCATCCTTTCTTTGGCCATGTTCGTACAATGAATAAAACAAATACTATTTGTCTATACTTGTACGTATAAGATACTTTTATTTAAACACAGCCAGAAAGATTTAGCAATCGCTTTCATTAATAATTTTGAGGATTCTCTATCCTTTTTTAGTTGTACGTTCAAGTTTTTTATAATAGTATGGTCTATAGGAAGGAAGATGAGGTGTACTATGGCTCCTAAATACAAAAACGTAAAACAGCATATAAAATCAAAAATACTGGATGGTTCGTACCGGGCCCACCAAAAAATAAATTCTGAGTATGAACTTGTAAATCAATTCAATGTCAGCCGCCACACAATCAGACAGGCAATCGGTGAGCTCGTAAGTGAGGGGTGGCTGTACCGGGAACATGGAGTAGGAACTTTTTGTGCCGACCGCTCTAAATTGATTCAGCATCATTCCCGTAAAAGCATTGCTATCGTCACTACGTATTTATCCGATTACATTTTCCCCCACATTATCCGCGGGGCAGAACGAATTTTAAGTGACAGAGGGTATAACGTTATTCTTTTCAGCACGAATAACGACGTGGGAAAAGAGAGAACTGCTCTCGAAAATATTTTGAGCCAGCAAGTTGAAGGGGTAATTGCCGAACCGACACAAAGCTCATTTACAAACCCGAATATAAATTATTACTTAAATCTTGAAAATCTGCAGATTCCTTATGTGATGATTAACGCCTATTATGAAGAACTCGAGCCGCTCAGCCTGATTATGGATGATGAAAAAGGCGGTTATATGGCCGCGGAACACCTGCTTGATCTCGGACACAAAGATATCATCGGTATTTTTAAAAGTGATGATCTGCAGGGAACGAGACGAATGAAAGGCTTTTTAAAAGCTCACCGCCAGCATGGTATCAGTTTAGACCCTACAAATATTATTACCTATGCGACCAGCGAGAAATTTACGAAGCCAGCCCAAGAAACAGCGAAGCTTTTGCAGCAGAAAACTAGCAGGCCATCAGCAATCGTCTGTTATAACGATGAACTGGCGATTCAAATACTGGAGGTAATCCGCAAGCAAGGCTTGAAGGTGCCGGAGGACATCTCCATCGTAGGCTATGATGACTCCCATTTTGCGGAAGCAACCGAAATTAAATTCACATCCATCAAGCATCCAAAATCAAGAATGGGGGAAATGGCTGCTGAAATGGTGATTGACCTTATTGAAAATAAGCCCGGCAGGAAAAAAGAGACAGGCTCGATTGTTTATGAGCCTGAGTTGGTTGTTAGACAATCAACAAGGAAGTTAGAATCTGAAGAAATGAATACACAGACTTAATAAGAAGCCTGAACTTATTTTATCGCAGTGGATAGACGAGCGCTTCAGATTTTTTTTCGTTTAACAGCCACAAACCTGTGCAGCGTTCACGCAGGTGAATGGCCTCGAATAAGCTTTCCTGTACTAGCTTTTCTTCTATCCCTAATTCACCTGGGCTCACCGAGCCGCCGACTTTTTCTAAATAGAGCTTCAGTTGAGATGGTTTGGGAAGCTGCTGCATCGCACTTTGCAGAGCTTCTTTATCCTGCGGATCACAGGTTTTCACTTTTTCTATTTCTTTTTCTAAAAAAGGTTTCTCGCGATGGTACAGCTCACTGATTAATAGACAGGCTGCCCCTACTTTTGCACCGTGCAGCAGCTGCTTTTTGTCCTCCTTCAATAGCATCATTTCCCAATAATGCGATAAATGATGTTCCGCTCCGGATGCGGGTCTTGAAAAATTCAATATCAGCATCACAATGCCTGAAGTTATAAGTGCTTCCATCAGCACTCCGAGTCCTTTTTCAGTACCAGCTGCAATATCTTCTACATGATCGATACATTCCTGTAATGCACTGCTCGTTATAGCGCAAGCTTTGTCACTAAACGGTTCCTGACCTATGACAGAGGAAATGCGCCAATCCAAAAGTGATGTGTATTTTCCAAGCATATCACCGAAACCAGCAGCGGTTAATGGGGAAGGTGCAGCCGTTAACACATCCAAATCCGCAAAGACTGCAATTGGCGAGCTTGTCTGGATCGTCTTCTTTACTCCTTTCAAAATAAGCGGAGCTCCCTTCGATGTGAAGCCATCGACGGAGGCAGCCGTAGGAACAGATATAAACGGCAGCTTCATTTTACTGCTGACAAACCGGACGATGTCATGAATTGTCCCTGCGCCGACTGCTAGTAATACATCCACTTCTTCCGGCATGCTAACAAAAACCTGCATCACAGTTTCTTCATCTGCGTTCACCTGCCCGAGGTGATTTTCCTCAAGTTCAATTATGCTCAATGCATATTCGGACTTTTCCAGCAGCCTTCTTACCTTTTCCCCAGCTGCTCTGTAAGTCTGTCTGTCTACTACGACAATTGCATGCTGAAATGACTGACTTCGAATAAAGGGAACAATCGACGTAATACTGCCATTTTCTATTTCGATTTGTTTGATCGGCAATGCTGATACATCCCATTCGTTCATGAAAGACACAATATCTTCCGAAAGGTTCATAGCTTTCCTCCGTCTTTTAAATATGTAATAGATGGAAAAATATAATCGGGGGCATTATCCAATCCTTCCACCTCTTTCGCACTCGTACCTCCTGTTAAGACAAGTATCGTCTTCAATCCGAACATCCTTCCCATCGCTATGTCGGAGCCGAGGCTGTCTCCAACGATGGCACACCTTTCTGGCGTAATACCAAGCTGCTGTAACGCTTTTTGTGCCATATAATGCGACGGTTTCCCCACTATGACATCTGCGCGGCGGTTGGTTGTTGCTTCTATTGCTCCGAGCATACCTGCCACATCAATAGCTTCACCATCTTCCCGTGGAAACGAGCGGTCACTGTTTGTAGCTAGAATTCTGGCTCCATGCTTTACAGCCCGGAAGGCGTTGTTCATGTCCCGATAGGTTAACCTTTCATGCAGGGAAACGACCAGCCAGTCTGCTTTTTCAGGCTCAGTAGAAAGCTGGATTCCTGCTTCCTCCAATTCATCGGCCAGCCCCTGCTCTCCAAACACCCAGGCAGTCTGAGAAGGATAATAACTCTTTAAAAAATCAGCTGCGACATAAGAGGATAAAATAATTTCCTCCTGCTTTACTTCAAGTCCCGCCCGCTTAAGCTTCTGCTGTGCTTCTTTCCTTGAAATGTTACCGCGGTTGCTCAAAAACGCTAAGGGCATACCAAGCTTTTGTAAGTGCAGCAGTGTGTCAATAGCTCCTTCAATCGGCTTATTTCCTGTAAAAACCGTACCATCAATGTCTATCAAAAATGCTTGAATGTTCTTTAATTGAAGATTCATAGATTATCCCCTAACTTGTACGTATAAGTTAATTATAATTTTGTACTGCCAATCTGTCAATTTCTTATTTTTTAAAAGCGCTGTTCTCGTTAGAAATTGACCGAACGCAGAGTATGGCTATCTAAAAGTAAGCTGGACAGCTCGGACAGTTTTGCGGAAACTGATTCCGCTAAATGCCCAAAGCAAGCCGGTTTTTCAGGTTTTGCGGACAACGGATAGCGTCCGCCTGCAGGGATGAAATCAACACAATCTTTACTTTCTCTTATGAAAAAAGATGACACTTAAACATGTCAGCTTTCGTACGGTCATTCTTTGCCTTGAATTAATTTCAAAACGGGATATTCAAAGTCACCCTTATGGTGATTATACTCAGATTGAAGAACGGAAGGCGGCGACTCCGTTGGGATCAGCGAAGTCTGAAAATCCATTCTGACGAAGCTTCGCTGAGGCTGAATTAGTTGAAGACAAGCCCCACGGAAAGCGTCCGCCTGCAGGGATGAAATCAACAAATTCTTATTCTTTCAAGAACCTGAATCGCTGGTGTAATATGGTGCATGTTTTCGAAAATCTTCAGCCATATCTGAGGAGCCCGGAAGCGAAAGACGGCTGTTTTTATCTTGTTCTACTTCGATTTTTTCGACTTTCTCTTCTTGCAGGAGCAGTTTCAAACAAGCGTATTTCTTCTTCTGTTTCTGGACGCAGACCCGGTACTGCCACAGGGTTTCCGTCCTCATCTACCGCTACCATTGTGAGAAAAGACTCAGTCGTCAGTTTTTCGATATTATGTATCATGTCATGAGCGGTCACTCTCACATAAACCTCCATTGAACTCGTTCCTGTATAAGTGAGAGAAGCTTCAAGAGTTAATGCTTCCCCGGCTTTTGCAGAAGAGACAAAATCGACAGAATCTATGGAAGCTGTAACCACGGTGCTGTTGGAATGCTTCATTGCTGCTACAGCGGCTATTTCATCAATATAAGCAAGGATTTTCCCTCCAAATATGGTATCAAGATGATTTGTGTCCGGCGGCAGGACCAGTCTTGTTTGTATTGATTTCGAATATTGTACTGTTCTTTTTTCCATAATAGGTTACACTTCCTTTTTTTCGTGCTAGTAGGATAATAACACCTTTTACGGGTGTTGGGAAAACAGTAATCCATTCGTTGGAATAGACCTAGTTCGTCTTTTGAGATTTACACATCGTTAGAACCAATTGTTAAAAAATCTATTGACGTTGATAATCATTTTCAATTAATGTGATAGGTGTTCAAAAGAGAGCCATTCAGCTCTGTTTTTTTTAGTCATCAATTGAGAATGATTTTCAATATCTTTTAAATAAAATTTCTGGAGGGGAACCTATGCCAGTTGTCCAAGAATATCGCAATGCTGTATTTCAACAAGACTTTATATCGTCTCATTCCGGTTCTGCCCACGTAAAAGCTGCATTGGAGCATACAGCTGAAGTTCTATCAGATTTTTACCAGAATTCCGACGTTCCCTATAAGTGGAAATCAGAACAAAAGCTGCACAGCGACATTGCAGAGATGCTATTTCATACAGAATCACCACATTCACTCTCCAATGTATTATCAGCTGTCAAAAAAAATATCATTCAGCATTCCATGAACATCAGCCATCCTCAAGCGATGGCCCACCTTCATTGCCCCCCTCTGATTCCTGCAATCTGCGCAGACATGATCGTTAGTGCACTGAATCAATCCATGGATTCATGGGATCAGAGTCCTGCTGCAACGGCAGCAGAACAGCACATGACAGAGTGGCTCTGCAGGCTGTATAAACTTCCCGCTTCAGGAGCCGGCACTTTTACAACTGGGGGTACTCAATCGAACTATATGGGGCTGCTTATGGCAAGAGATCATTATTGCCTGCATGAGCTTGGACATGATGTGAAACATGCAGGACTTCCCCTGCAGGCCCACCGCTTCAAAATATTATGTTCAGAGGAAGCGCATTTTACAGTAAAAAAATCAGCTGCCCAGCTCGGTTTGGGAGAAAAAGCTGTCATTTCCATACCTACAGACGATAAGAAGAGAATGCTTATCGAACATACTATCCAGGCAATTGAGCAATTAAAAAGTAATGGGGACGTTCCACTAGCGATTGTTGGAACAGCAGGCACGACTGACTTTGGCAGCATCGATCCGCTCCCTGCCCTTGCAGACCTCGCCGGGGAAGAAAATATCTGGTTTCATGTAGATGCAGCATTTGGAGGTGCCCTTGTGTTGAGCAGTCAGCATGCAGATAAGCTTGAAGGTATCCGCCATGCTGACTCTATCACTGTCGATTTTCATAAATTATTTTACCAGCCTATAAGCTGCGGAGCTTTTCTTGTAAAAAACGAACATTCTTTCAATCTATTAGCCCACCAGGCAGATTATTTAAATCCGGAAGATGATAAACAAGCAGGTATTGTTCATCTAGTAGACCGTTCTGTTCAAACTACGCGCCGATTTGATGCCCTTAAGGTTCTGGTAACGCTGAAAACCCTCGGGACAGATAAGTGGGGAGCAATGATTGATCAGTCACTTGATTCAACGGCACTTTTGGCTCAGGAAATTAGAGTGCATCCAGCACTTGAACTCGTAATAGAACCGGAAATGAATGCTGTAGTCTTTCGCTACCGACTTCATGATTCCTTATACCGCGGGAGCCATCTGGAGGATGAAATCAATAAAAATATTCAACAGCAGCTTTATTCCTCCGGTCGGGGAGTGATTGCAAAAACAAGGATAAATGGTGTTCAGTATTTAAAATGTACCCTGCTCAACCCGCTTACTAATATGTCTCACATAAAGAAGCTTATTGAGGAAGTGACAGACACAGGACGAGAAATAGAGCTTCAAAAAATAAAGGAGGTTTACGCATGAGTGCAGAGCAATTAGCAGCAAACGCCGCCATGCAGAGCTTTATTAATTGTTATTTAAGAGAAACGAATCAAGGAACATGGGCAAAACAAGAGTCCGCGTCGGAAGGCTTTTATTTACCATTGAAAAATCAGCACATGGAGCTGTTTTTACCGGTCCGTTACCAATCAATAACTCACCGCCATCTGTTTTCGTTTCCTCTCTATTACAAAGCTGAGGGTGCACCTGACTGGCTTGAGCTTGACGTGACTCTGCTGTGCTCCCTGCTTTTAAAGGAATTAGCGCTTGAGCATAACCACCATCAAGATACAGAAGAAATGATGCAGCGTATTTTACAAAGCTACGACCTGACGGCTTCTTTTTTAGAGAGCCGAAGCAGTGATGAATCACTGTACAGCACACACCAAACATATATTCAAGCAGAGCAGTCTCTCCTGCTCGGACATTTACTCCATCCCACTCCTAAAAGCAGGCAGGGTATGGACCGCGAAACAGACCGAAACAACTATTCTCCCGAAATGAAAGGAGCTTTTCAGCTTCATTACTTCCGGGCTCATCATTCGATTGTCAAAGAGCATTCTGCTGAGGAACTCACCGCTACAACTATGATCAAAAATGAACTATTGCAAGATTCAGAGATAGAGGAGAATTTTAAAGATAATTATTTAAAGGCTGACGATTATTCTCTCATACCTGTTCACCCGTTGCAGGCAGAACAGTTATTATATAATCCTGAAACTGCTGACATGATGCAGAATGGAAAACTGGCATACCTTGGAGCGCAGGGGAAAGCTTATTCAGCTACATCTTCAATCCGGACGCTGTACCATGAAGATTCACCTTATATGTTCAAGTTTTCTATACCTGTGAAAGTGACCAATTCTCTTAGAGTAAACCAATTAAAAGAGCTTGAGCGCGGCGTGGAAGTAGATAACATTCTGCACAGCAGGGTTGGAGAAGAGCTTGCCTCGTATTTTCCTCATTTTCAGGTAATACGGGATCCGGCATATATAACATTACACGGGAAGACAGAGACAGGCTTTGAAACCATCATCCGGCAAAACCCTTTTCAAGGAGAAAAAGCAAAGGAAGTATCTCTTGCTGCCGGCCTGTTTCAAGATCCATTTGAAAAAGACAGCAGCATGCTGACGGAAATAATCCGTGAGCTTTCGAATAATGAGAATCGAAGCACCGAAGAAATCAGTAAAGATTGGTTCCGAAAATATTTATCGATCTCACTGCAGCCAATGGCATGGCTATATTTCACGCATGGCATTGCACTAGAGGCCCATCAGCAGAATTCTGTGCTGAAAATGAAAGATGGCTATCCGGAAACATTTTATTACCGGGATAATCAAGGCTACTATTTTTGCGAGTCCAAAGCAGATCACCTTCGTTCGTTCCTGCCGGACTTGAATAAGAAGAGCGACACAATCTGCAGCGATGCGATTGCTGATGAACGCTTCCGCTATTATTTTTTTATTAACCATTTATTTGGTCTAATCAATGGCTTTGGTTCTACTGGTTTGATTGAAGAAGAGGAGCTCATCGACGTGCTCCGCAGCGAGCTTGACGACCTGCGCCACTTACATCCAGATTCTCCTCTTCTTTACAGTCTGCTGCATGAGGAAACCATTCCATCAAAAGCAAATCTATTAACTAGATTTTATGACATGGATGAATTGACCGGATCATTAGCTACTCAATCGGTGTATGTCAATATTACGAATCCGCTGAATGCGAGGGAGCGTGTTGTCCATGGCTCATAATACAGAGTCGCCGGTGTTTTCATACAGAAGATACTCTCCAGTACTCGGACAGGAAATTCAATTTCGGAAGGTTATAGAAACAGAGGATTTTTCTTTGCTGCACGAATGGATGCATAACGAGCATGTGATTCCCTTCTGGCAATTAAATTTCTCAAGAGAAGAATATAAAAATCACCTGCAAAAAGCTCTCGCTGATACACATCAATCACTCTATATCGGCTGCTTGAATGGCCGTTCAATGAGCTATTGGGAAGCATATTGGGCGGCAGACGATATTATCGGCAGGTATTATCATGCACAGCCTTATGATCAAGGCATCCACCTCTTAATCGGACCTGAGAGCGATATCGGGAAAGGCTATGCGCTGCCACTATTAGAGGAAATGACTGCATTTCTATTTGAAGATCAACGAACCACCAGAGTTGTTGCAGAACCTGACATACGAAATGATAAAATGATCCACGTCTTTAAACAATGCGGATTTGAGCCTGTGAAGCCTGTCGATCTTCCTGACAAACGGGGCCTGTTCATGGTATGCAGACGTGAAACCTTTGAAAGGATGAATAGACATGAATAAACCGGATAAAATCTATGACATTATCGGCGTCGGAATCGGCCCTTTTAATCTTGGGCTGGCTGCCCTGCTGGATCAGACTCCGGAGCTGGAAGGACTGTTTCTGGACGAAAACCCTGAATTCCAATGGCATGCCGGAATGCTTATTGACGGAACGACGATGCAGGTTCCTTTTCTTGCTGATCTTGTAACAATGGCCGACCCAAAAAGCCCGTACACCTTTCTTCAGTATTTGCAGGAACAGGATAGACTTTATGCCTTTTATTTCTATGAAAAGTTTCATATACCACGCCAGGAATACAATGATTACTGCCGCTGGACAGCTGCTAAGCTCCCCTCCTGCCGGTTCGGGCACAGAGTAGTGAACGTCACTTACTCCGGGGAACAGGGTTTCTATGAAATAAAAGTACAAAATAATGATAACCACACGATCGAATATTATCACACCCGTCATTTTGCCATGGGAATTGGCACGAAACCGACCGTTCCGAAATCTGCCGAAGCTCTCAGTGCGGGAAAGATGTGCCACTCTGCAGACTATTTAAGAAACAAAGAAAAAATCCTGGAAAAGAACACGATTACAGTCATTGGTTCGGGACAGAGTGCAGCTGAAGTTTTTCTCGATTTACTAATCGAAAAACCGGAGCATGGATACCAGCTTCAATGGTACACCCGCTCTCCCGGATTTTTTCCAATGGAATACTCGAAGCTCGGTTTAGAGCACTTCTCTCCTGAATATACCAGCTATTTCTATCACCTGGATTCGAAAACGAAAGATAAGCTGCTTAAACAGCAGTCTCTTCTTTATAAAGGAATCAGCATGGATACAATAGCTGCTATTTATGATCAGCTGTACGAGCAGTCGATCGGAAATACATCCCAGGGCGCACTGCTGCAGGCGCAGACAGAAATGACAAGTGTGGAAGAAACAGAAGCTGGAAGCATCCTATTAGAATTAGAAGAAGTTCATTTACAGGAAAAACTTACGGTCGAGACCGACCAGCTGATTCTTGCAACAGGCTACGAACAGGCTTCTCCTTCCTTCTTAGAAGGAATCGAGCATTTCCTTCAGCGAGACGAGAAAGGGCTTCTGCAGATTGATGAACAATATAGTGTCCGACAGACAAATGAACAAAACCATGTTTTTGTCCAAAACGGAGAAATGCATACCCATGGAGTCGGAGCACCAGACCTTGGACTCGGCGCCCACCGGAATGCGATTATTATCAATCAGTTAGCAGGACGGGAAGTTTATCCTGTCCGTAGGAAAAATGTCTTCCAGCAATTCGGCTGGCAGCGCAGCAGCTAGGCGTCTGCTCTGCCTGTGTCTGTTTGTTTCCATCTTTTCAGAAGTGCTTCTGTCTCCGTTCTATCCGCAATTCTTTGAAAAGGTGTTTTCCATTAACGGAACAGCTTTCACAGGTTTCTTTATCTTTGCATGTCGTCTTGCCGTTATGATTTCTACCCCGATTTGGGGAAAGCTGTCGCAGAAAATTGGAACAAGCCGGCTCTTTCTAATTGCACTTGGATGCTCCCCATTTTTTTCAGGAGCTTTAGCCTTTGCCAATACGCCTGCGCTATTTCTTTTTATCACCGTGCTGATGCTGACAGTGAAAAGCAGCCTGCTGCTTATATATCCTCTGCTCGCCGAAACAAACGGTGCGGCTTCAACGTCCAGGCACTACCAGCTTCTCTTTCACGGGGCTATCATTAGTGCGTCTATCTGTGGAGCCGTCGTAATGATGCATCAAAGCCCGGAGCGTGTATTTCTCTTGCTGGCGTTAATCGATGCGTTGCTTTTTCTCCTTTTATGGGTTTCAAGAGCAAAGCTTCCGGTTTCCCCTGTACGTATAGAAAAAAAACGAAAATTTCAACGCGCTGGTCTCGGCATACCTGTCGTCATGTTTTTTCTGTTCGGTGCTGCCGTGTTTGCTTTTCATTTAGGGAACAATGTCATCCGCCCCTACTTTACACTCTATGCGGAAAACACGTTTTTCACCGAGACATTCATGAGCAGTATATTATTTATGCTTCCGAACGCTGCAGCGCTGCTCGTAATGCCGTGGATGCATAAGTGGGTGACAAAAAATAATGCCCTCAGTTTTTCTGTCCTGGCCGTTTTCATTCTTAGTGTTACATTATTTATTCAATGGGGTGTCTCGGCGCTTTGGCTGTTTGCAGCAGCAAGGGTTTTATATGGTGTGTTTCTTGCTTCAGGCCAGGCCGCAATAGATGCTTCGTTTTTTCATAGACAAAACGCCGGCAATACTTCATATGCTTACAGTCTCTTATTACTTTTTCAAAATGCTGCCCTGTTAACAGCACCGCTTGCGGCTGCTTATACGGCTTCAGCAGCTGGACATGCTGTACCGTTTCTTGCCGGAGCTCTTATACTCATGGGAGCTTTCGCAGCCCTCTATCATTTATCAGGAGAAAATCAGAAAATAGAAAGCCCCTATTATTCAAACGCAGGAAAAAGAAAGGAAGATATCACATGATTTCATCAAGTGAGCTTGCCCCTGTTCGGAGAGAAAATTGGAAATTAGCCAACCGCCGCCTCGTCGGAAAAATGCTGCAGGAATTTTTATACGAAAAAATTATTGAGGCAGAGAAGGAAGAGATGACCGAGAATGGTCTTCAGTCATTAAAGGTCCGCTTGGGAAACATTCATTACACATTCGAGGCAAAAACTCGATTCTTTGAGAGCTATCATGTCTATGAAAATACAATTGAAAAGAATAAAGATGGCGGCTCACTGGCACTTTCAGCAAGTGACTTTTTAATCGAGCTGCAGCAGCATGCTCCAATTACTAGTGAAACAGCAGGACATTTATTAAAGGAGTATTACCATACACTTGTAGCCGACTGCCATCTGCTGGATAAACAAACGACTGCCGGCACCCTCGCAGAAATGGATTATGCAGAGCTGGAGGGAGAAATGAGCGGTCACCCATGGATTACTTATAATAAAGGAAGAATAGGCTTTAATTATAAGGATTATCTCGATTATGCACCGGAGCATAAGCGGCCTATCACACTTTTCTGGATTGCGGTCCACGAATCTGCCGCCACCTTTCAATCGACAGAAGAAGTGTCCTATGAAAGACTGATGCAGCAGGAGCTTCTTGACAATGAGCTGCACACTTTTCGTTCCCAGGTAGAGAAGGCAGGAGCGAAGCCGGAAGAATATTTTTTCGTACCAGTACACAAATGGCAGTGGGAACACAACATTATTCCTTTATTTGCTGACTACCTGGCAGACGCCCGCATTATCCCGCTAGGTTATTCTAATGATGCCTATCTTCCACAGCAATCAATCCGGACCTTTGTCAACATTGATGAAAAACAAAAGTATCACGTAAAGCTGCCAATAAGCATTTTAAATACACTGGTTTACCGTGGACTGCCGAGTGAGAGAACCACGATCGCTCCGAAGGTAACAGACTGGGTTAAATCAATTAAGTCAAAAGACAGCTTTCTACGAGACACCTGCAACATTGGTCTGCTTGGTGAAGTGGCAACAATCGATGTCTCACACGATTCCTACCATGCTCTCGATAAAGCACCTTATCAATATTTAGAACTGCTCGGAACAGTCTGGCGTGAAAGTATATACAACGAAATAGACGAAGATGAACATCCCATCACCCTGTCTGCACTGCTTCACAAAGATTCCAAGGACAAGCCTTTTGTGCAGGAGCTTATGGAAAGGTCAGGGCTTTCTCCAGAAGAGTGGATACAAAAGCTTTGCGCTGCGATACTGCCGCCGCTGCTTCATTATTTATACCAATATGGAACTGTTTTTTCTCCGCACGGTCAAAACACGATTGTGTCACTGAAAGATTACGTTCCGCACCGTTTAATCATGAAAGACTTTGTAGATGACGTAAATATTAGTGATCAGCCGCTGCCCGAATTAACGGATGTACCTGATGATCTGAAACGAGTACTTCGCAGTGAAGGTCCGGAGGGGCTTGTACAGTTTATTTTTACCGGACTGTTTATCTGCCATTTCAGGTATCTTGCAGATATCCTCGATGAAGCAGACCTGGTCTATGAGAAAGATTTCTGGAGCTTCACCGCCCAGAGTATTGAAGCATACCAGCAGCAGTTCCCTGAATCGGCAGATCGGTTTGAACTATTTAATCTATTCCGGCCGAAAATGACCAAATTATGCCTGAATCGCAACCGCATGCTTGATTATGGGTACGCCGACGGTGATGACCGGCCGCACGCGTCCGAACATGGCACCGTAGACAATGCATTATTTTTTATGCGGACTAAAGAAGTTCATAGTAATCATTAAGAAAAGGGTGGATCAGAAATGATCCACCCTTTTTCTTAATAAAAAGCTGTTATGCTCTTCTTATCACAGTAGCTTTTACGGAAGAAAACGTTATTTAAATTTACTTTAAAGCTTTTCAGTTGGTCTATATATCGCCTGTGGCCGGTAAATGCGGTTATCCTCAGCCTGCTCGATTATATGTGCTGTCCATCCCGCCATCCTGCTTGCTGTGAAAACCGGTGTGAACAGCTCAGCAGGAATGTCAGCTGCACGCAGAACGGCTGCTGCGTAGAATTCTACATTAGTATAAAGT
Source organism: Alteribacillus sp. HJP-4 (assembly GCF_042139015.1). Taxonomy (NCBI): domain Bacteria; kingdom Bacillati; phylum Bacillota; class Bacilli; order Caryophanales; family Bacillaceae; genus Alteribacillus; species Alteribacillus sp. HJP-4. The sequence continues at coordinate 154,953 of NZ_JBHIKY010000007.1, forward strand.
TTTCTTCCCGGCTTATATTCATGAAGAAGAGTGATAGCTTTGTTTTCTACGTAATGGGCAAGCTCCAGCCAGGGGTCGTCTTGAGTCAGCTGAGAAGTGATTTTTTTTAACGCTTCTGCCCGCGGATCTGTGGTCTTATATACACGATGTCCGAAACCCATCAGCTTCTTTCCACCTTCTATCTGTTCTCGAAGCCATGGTTCTGCTTTAATTTTATGCTTGATTTGTTCGAGCATATCAAACACACCGCTCGGAGCGCCTCCATGCAATGATCCTTTCATTGCGGCGATCGCTCCTGTGACTGCCGACGCCATATCTGCTTCAGTGGAGGCAATGACTCTTGCTGCAAATGTAGAGGCATTCAATCCATGCTCCATGGTCAGTATAAAATAGGCGGTCATAGCTTTGACATGAGAATGATGTGGAACCTCCCCTGTCAGCATATACAAAAAGTTTTCTACATGGTCAAGCTCAGAGTGAGGAGGCACAGGCTCCAGCTCATTCTGCATCCTCCACCGGGCAGCTATAATTACCGGCACAGCAGCTGTCAGCTTTACTGCTTCGTTAATTGTAGGCGGCCATTGATAATATTCATCTCCTAATGCAGAAATACCTGTCCTGACGGCACTCATCATCGGCATCCCCTGCGGGAGTTCCCTTAGTATATTAAATACATACTCTGGAAGTTCTCTATTCAGTAGGAAATCATTTTTTACTTTTTCTAATTCACCTTTCACTGGAAGGTTTCCGTTCCAAAGCATCCAGCAGACTTCTTCAAAGCTTCGATCTTCCGCAAGAATCTCTGCTGGTTCGCCGCGATACACAAGTTTTCCTTTTTCCCCATCAACTAAACTGATGGTTGTTTCTGCAACCACAGTGCCTTCAAGGCCCTTTTTCAATACTTTATTCATAGGAATCCTCTCCCCCTATAAAAATAATTATTATACTTATACTGTATACGATTGATCCATTTAATAATATTAAATAATTATTGTATAATTAATTAAATTTATTAATCATTTTTGGAGGAATGCCATGAATATGCAGTGGATTCGAACCTTTCTTACAGCAGCTGTCTATGAGAATTACTTTAGAGCCTCAGAAAAGCTCTATATCTCCCAGCCATCGGTAACTGTGCATATCCGGCAATTAGAAAAGGAACTTGGTGTTCCATTATTTGAAAAAAAGGGCAGAAGAGTGTACTTAACATCATTCGGCCGAGACTTCCTTCCCCATGCGAGGAGTATACTCGAATCCTTTGAATCTGGAAAAAGTCTTCTCGACAAAAAACGGCAGGGCTATGAACTGACCTTAACAATTGCTGTTTCCCCATTTCTCGCCTCTACTTATTTACCGTACTGGGTAAAGCAGTTTATCAGGGATCATAAAAATGTCGAGGTGGATATCCACGTTATTGATTCGGAGGATATTCCTGAAGAAATTATGCAGGGAAAAGCAGATGTCGGCCTTGCGAGAAAAAAACACGAGTTTCCGGGACTTCACACAGAGAAATTTCAGGAGGAGCCTCTTTTGATCGTATCTCCGCATGATGGTGGAGACAGTGAATCCAGCCTGCCGATAGAACTGGAAGAAATCATTCAGGGCTCTGTGCTGCTTACACACAACCATCCTGACTATTGGGAGGACGTTTTAGTTGAATTAAAAAACCTGCACCCTTATTTTCGTACAATGAGAGTATCTCAGGTTCACGTTACAAAACGATTTATTGAAGAAGGAATCGGCTTTTCAATCCTGCCCAGCTCCGCCGTCCGGCGTGAACTGGCGGAAGGAAGGATGCTGGAGGTGCCCGCCGGAAATGTGAAGCTTCCCTCTGCCTCTTCCTATGTAATTTGGAAAAATGAAAGTATGGAGGGAAATGCGTTTATAAATAAGCTTCGCAGCTTGATATGAGAAAGCTATATCTTCTTTACGATCGAAGAAAAACTTGGTTTGCCACCAGGTCTAGAAGGCGAAAGCCGGGTAGCCACTGCAGGTTCTCCGGACATTGGTTCCGCTATTTTCTCCAATCAGAATTTAATAAAATAATGGATCTCCTGTCCGTATCCAGCCCACAATCCATTTGCCGCAAGACGCGGCGACTCCGGTCGTACTTTCATCTATTATCAGGATCAAATAAAGCGCTTCTGACTATCATTTTTGATAATCGGAAGCGCTTTTACTTTTCACAGGCCGTTATGTCCCGGCCTCATTTGTTATGAAAATTATAAAAATAGAGAAGCTTCTATGCTGAGACTCCTGGTACCGATTAGTCCCAGAATGTGACTCCTCCTCCACCTTCAGGGTTAGTTGTAGACAGCATAAATTCAGCTTTATTATTCGCACCATCTACGTAAGAACCGATATTATTAAATGTCAAACAACCGCCATTGCTGGTTTTCGCAGCTACTTTTTTTGAAGCTGAAGGATCATATTCCCAAAGTGCATATGAATGCTGCCTTTTAGTAGGGTCTACGCAAGCCATAAAATTTCCTCCGCCAGAATGTACATAATTAGTAAACCATAGACCAAGGTCTACATCTCTATTTTTAAAATCACTACTCCCTACATAATCCCATTCTCCTGCCCCGGTTGGCCTGACTTCTGCAGATACGGTTAAAGGAACAAAAACAGCGAACAAAACAAAAGCCGCCAAAACAATGCCGAATTTCTTTTTCATTTACCCGGTCCTCCTTTTAATAATATAGACTATCGATAGGAAAGTTTTTTCTTCAATATTTTTACACTCCCTCCTCCCAGTTTTCTACTTTTTGTAGCGATTATTTTTCATTTTAAATACCTGGTAAATTTTTTAGGGCTTCGAGGATGATACCTTGACTTTGAGAAACGACTCCCCTGGTGAAGCTTGTAGTTTTTCCACTTCAAAAAAAGATACGGAAAGGATTTTTAGATGTGTGATCCAATGGAAGAAGGAGGAAATTGCACACTGGATGGCTGTATAAGTAGTAGATGATGCATGCAGATATGCTTTGGAGTACCCTGTAAGGAAATTAGCAGGTTTAATAAGTAATAACAGTCAAACGCTTGATCGACCATTTTGGTTCTAATTGGAATCACTTTATTTCCCTGTTTGTATATTAAATTTATAGTAATACGAAAATTGTTGAATAACAATAGTGAGAATGGTAGAAGTTCCCATTTAGAAATAATCTAGTTCGATATTACTTACGGCAAATCCGCAGTTTAGAAATCCGCCTATAAGTAAGCCCCCATATCGGGTATATTTTTTAAAATTATGATACGTGAAATTATTTTGAACTCAGTGGTTGACTCTCTTTCAATTTTTGCTTTGCTGATTTATTGTCAGCAGAAACAGTTCTCCGAAATTAACACCTAACAAAATACTGTGAGCTGTTAAACAAAAATCCGGCTCCATTGGCCGGTTGTCAGATACCTAATAATTTTTTCCACCACGGTTTTTCGCCTTCAGCACTATCCTCCGGTTCTTTTTTTTCCACAAATATTTCTTTATGTTCAACAGCACGTCCAGCATCGAGCACGAGCCCAATGTCCGTTTTTCGATTCATGTTCGAGACACGCCGGGCGTGAATACTGTGGTGGGATGCCAGTTTCGTATATGGTGATAATGTGGCATATGCAAGCTTTCCATTAATTAATAAAGTAGCACCCGGGTGGGCTTTCATCGCTTCCTCTACTTCAGGGTAAATACCTTTTTCGAGAACCTGTTTTTTGGTCAGAGCAATGATCACCCGCTCCCTGTAAGTTCCGAGAAAACGCTGTTTTTCATCCGGCCTCGTTTCTTTTTTCCCATAAATCCCTTCTTCGAGGTAATCATTAACATTTTTACCGCTCATTGTAATTCTCCCTTTGCTATCAGATTTCTTCTGCCGATTATAACAGGTTAAATTTACTGATCTTCCATAAAAGAAGCATGTCCGCCCAGCCTTCCTCGATTCAACACAAAAAGAGACCCTGTAAACTGGATCTCTTTTGATATTTTATTCGTGATGATGAGCCTTTTTTCCATGATGATGGGGCCAGGTTGGAATAAAATTGTTATCTTCAAGCTGCTGGTGATGCTTTTCCATATACTTATTCATCTTCTCTGCTTTTTCCTGAGAATACACTCCATACTCCACGTACTTTTCCATTATTTCTTTCTTCGTTTCAAACACCTCATCATACATGCCAGACAGCTCACTTTGCTGCTTCTCCGTCAATGCCACGTTTGACTCCTGCTCTTCTGCGGCCTGTAATGGGGCAGTGAATAAAATGGCTGAGGTAAATACTGCCGCAGCCAGTATCATTCGCACCATAAATTATCCCTCCTTCATTCATTGTTCTTAATGTTCATAGAGAAGGGAAATATATGTGTGGTTTATTTTTCCATGTACAGAGCTCCCGTTTTCAAGACCAGTGACAGACCTCCAGACGATTTCCATCCGGATCATAAAAATGAAAATATGAATTAGTCCCGTCTGATTTAATTGTACTTACTTCTACGCCTTTCTCCTTCAGCTGCCGATATGCTCCTTCAAGATCCGTGGGAAAGAAAATTGGATAGGAAAGGTTCTGCTTAATAGGATGGCCTTCGGACCTGTGCTCTAATGTTAAAGGAGTATCGCCACCTCCTACCTGAAGTACCCTGTACCCTTCTCCTTTAAAAACTTCGTTCAGACCCAAGTACTCTTGGTACCACCTGCTTGCCTTTTCTAATTCTGTTACTTTAAGCACGATCGTATCAATTCTTTCAAACATCCATTCCACCTCCTCCTAAAAAAATCTTTATTAAAATGCGCCAGAGCCACCGCCACCGCCTCCCGCACCGGTACCTCCTCCGGTTCCTCCGGAAGAACTGGCAGCTGGATTGGCTGAAGCGTTTGCTGACTGGAAACTGCTGGAGGCTATTGGAGCCACCAGAGCAATCGTGGTAAGGTCCGCTCCTGAATACGTTCCGGCAGACTGGAGAGAACCTCCTGCACTCGCGGTAGAATTCTTAAATAAAGACAAAAGCTCTTCATTTTTCCTGCGCAGTGATTTATCGTTAATGCCAATGCCGTAAATAAACGCCCGCATTCGTTCATCCTCGGACCAGGCATTCCATTCTGCTGGTGTAAGGTTTTTAAACTCTTCTTTAAATTTCCGCCATTCGTAAGAGATTTCCGCCCCTTCGACGGTCCTGATATTTAAAAAGACCGTTGTTGCTATAAGCGCAATCAGGAGAAGAAGGGACACGAACAGACCTCCCAGCAGACCAAAAATCGGAAAAATAATAGTTGGCGGGATCATAATAAGGCCTGCCACTCCAAAAATCCAACGCCATTTTGTATAGTCTTCATATAGTTCCCGTATCTTCACTTCATTCTTAATTTCTTTCTGCCATTTATTTTGAATACTTCGGTAAGCAGCGTGATTTTTTTTATTCTTTGTAAAAGCCTTTAAGTCATCAAAGCTGAACTCTCCATCTTTTCCAATCTCATCAAACAGCCAGTTCAGCAGCACCTTCTCATGCGCCAGAGCTCCGTCACGAGTCAAGACCCTAAAGCGCGTATCTGAGAGTTTTTCTACATAGCCTTTTCGGACCAGATCTAATAAAGCGGCAGGCTGTGCTTCTGACGGCAGTGATTGATAGTTGGTATATACCAGCGTCGCGGGCAGACTCATTTTTTGTCTGGGGATTCTTCCTGCCGTTTGAAAATCGCGTTTGACCGCCGCATATTTCATTTGAGTTCGAATCCAGATCATTACCCAAAATCCCAATAAGGCAAGTGAAATAACCGGCAGTACTGCCCAGCCTATAACCGTAAGGCGATCCTGCATGTGTTCACGTGCCGCAGCTGATTCAATTCCCTCTTCCTGCTCAGCTAAAATATTATCTCTCATTGGCTGGTCAGCAGTGAGAGAAGCCGCAGGAAACAATTCTTTATCATAAGCTGTCCGAATGTCTCCTTTCGTACCTTCGGGGACTTCTCCTAAATCAAATATAACAGAGCCGTTCGATTGGATTTCTTCTGTTTCAAATGCTTCATCGTATCCAAACGCAATGACTTCATCTGTCTGCGCGGGCGGGTGAACCGTGACGATTACATTTTCATACTCAGATTCATTGCTGCTGTCAAAAAAGGGCCAGTAAAAGTCGGCAGTATCCGGGAAAACATCTACTCCGTCTTCAATATGGTAGGAAATATCCACCGTTATGGTCTCATCTTCCCCGCCGCGGAAAATCCGGTACATGGTTTCCTCTTTTTCCACCTCTAATGATTCACCATTTTCCTCAGCTTTTAAATCTGTAATATTTGTCCCTTCTTTCGGGAATAATTCACGAGTAATTCCATTGAAGTCCCCATCAAATTCATAGGTGTGGGACTCTTCTACATCGACGCTGCCATCTTCCTGCAAAAACGCATCAATCGTCGTGCCTGTGATGGAATAATCCGCTGCAGACGCATGCAGAGGCATAAGCAGAAACAACGCCGGGATGAACATAAATATCCACTGATTAAATGTCATTTCAACTGCACCCGCTTTCCTTCAATAAATCTACGCGAGAGAATAAAATAAGGTTTCATATAATTATCTCAAAAGCTTCATCATATGGGTAGAATACGGAAAATCCCCAGTACGTTCAAATCCAGTAGATACATAGAAGGAAGAAGCGCTTTCGGAATCTGAATAGAGAACAAGAAAATTATAATGATCGCGGGAAAAAGAAATCATTGCTTCTAGAAGTGAACTCCCTGCACCGGTTCTTCTCCACTTTTTAGAAACAAAAAATCTTCTCACTCTGCCCACCTTTACGAAATCAGAATAAGGATCGCAGTTCACGCCTCCGACAGCAATTAATTTATTCTTATCATCCTGCATACCGAATAATGCTTCCTCGGGCTGCTGACATCTATGAATACCAATTGCGTATTCTTTCTCCAGCCTGGGCGGAAAACGAATGCCCTCGGCTTTACTCTGTTTAATGAGTTCAAACCACTCTTCGTATTCAAGATTACTAATTTTATTAATCTGATACATTACTATATTAATTCCCCTTATTAATCACGATAAAAATATCAGGATAATTGTAGCACATTATTCCTTTTTATAGGATAATGGTATTATTAAAGACGTACATATTATATTTTATTGCTGGTGGATTGATTATATGAAAAGTAATAGAGTTTTACTAGTTTCCATAATAACTATAATTATCTTATTGGCCGCTTCCATTCTTATTTCTGTTACTTACGACTCTTATAGATTTTATAACGGACTTGCTGGGAGTCTCGCGATGTCCCCCGACGATGAAGAAATCGCCTTTTCTTATTATGAAAACGGGGATATGGAGATGTACACATCGAACAGAGAAGGTAATCATATTGAACAGGTATCCCATTCTCCAGACGGGGATGTGACCAACCCGGAATTTTCCCCGGATGGAGAAGAATTATTATACTTATCCGCTTCTTCCCAGAGAGTATCCTCTATTTTTATACAGGACAGAGGCACAAAAAAAACGGAACAAATTACCGGGGAAGATATACACATTGAAGATGCTGTGTTTTCCCCAGACAGCGAAATGATTTATTACATAGGAATTGCTGCCGAGGATTGGCAGGCTGAAGATGGAGAAGCTGCAGGTGGATTTGATTTATTTGCTTATGACCGAGAAAGCGAAACCACTAAACAGCTGTCGAAGCAGAACTACTATATAATGGATAATCTCTCTGTAGATCCAAATAACAGCTTTTTATTATACAGCTCTTTTGAGGAAGATACTGAAGAGGTAATGAGCTTTTCTTTAAATGATGATCCCGACATTTCCACAGAAATGGAACGCTTTACCGGGGAAGTATATAATCCGACGCTCTCGCCGGATGGAGAAGCCCTTGCCTATAGTGTAATGGTGGATAACTCGGTTGGAAATGACAGTTACGAGTATGAATTATTCCTTTTTGACACTGACTCAGGGAATCGTCAGAGGCTAACAAATACCAATACAAATGTAGAAGCACCTGTATTCTTTCATGAAGATGATAGAATGTTATTTTTAAAAGACAGGGATTGGCCTGAAGATCCTGTAAACTACAGCCTTCATTCTATTAATCTTGACAACAGAGAAACGGAGAGGATAAGTATCAATGGTCTGGAGGAGCAGGGTACACCACTCTTCTATGCCAGTGCTGCTGCTTTTTCAAACAGGTATGTGGCAATAAGCCTCTATTCTTTACTTGGCATCCTTTTGACCATAGTTTGGAACTACAGGCAGAAAACTTACCGGCCGGCAGTGACAAGCTTTGTTTTAAGCAGTCTTCTATTTTTGTCAAGCTTATTTTCGCCTCTGTTTGATCCTTGGGGAATGCTCGGACTAGGTAATTTAGCCGGAAGCCTTGCCGTCTGTTCATTGATTATTTTAGCGTTTGCCTATATACTGAAACGTTTCCGGCCAGCTCCTTAAAAAATAGGAGCTGTTTTTGTTCAAGCAGATTATTTGACCGGATATAAGCAGTTCTATTAAGATGGAATTTGTGCAGCAGCTTGAATAGTTAGTAATGTTGGCAGGTGAATATCTATTGAAATGGACGCTGAGTGATTACATTAGTATTACCATTCATCAAACTGACCTTGCGCTAACAGGGTATATTAAAGAAAAGCTATCAGACTATAATCTAGCTCCTGAACAAAATTTGATTATGATGCTGCTTTGGGAACAAAACGGCCTTACTCAAAATGAAATCTCACAGAAGCTGAATAAGGATAAAACGAACGTTGCCCGTATGGCTTATAACCTGGAAAAAAAAGGTTTTATTCAAAGGGTTCATACAGCCGGGGATAAAAGATCCTTAAAACTTTCATTAACAGAGAAAGGACATAATCTCGGGGAACTAGTCATTCCCATCGCAGAGGAGTTTCACAAGATGGTGACAAGTGGTCTTACGGATAAAGAAATCACTGAGCTGCGCCGTTTATTATCCATTATCCACCGAAATGTGGAATAATTTTTTATTGTTTAGTTGCTATAACAACTATCGAGCTGAAAAAATATATGATGGAGGGAAACACAATTGGAAAAGGTACTATTTATTAAAGCAAACTCTCGGCCAAGCGATCAATCAGTCAGCGTTAAACTTTATGACACATTTCTCGAGCACTATAAACAAAGTCATCCGGAAGATGACATTACCGAACTTGATTTATTCAAAGAAAACCTTCCTTACTATGATACTGATAAAATAAATGGAATGTTCAAACGCAGCCAGGGGCTTGAACTTACAGAGGCAGAGAGAAAAGCAGCCGATTTAGTCCAAGGGTATTTACAGCAGTTCCTGGATGCGGACAAGGTGGTCTTTGCACTTCCACTTTGGAACTTCACTGTTCCTGCAGCTCTTCATACGTATATAGATTATCTGTGCCAGGCAGGCACTACATTTAAATATACGGCTGAAGGATCAATAGGTCTGCTTGAAGATAAAAAAGTAGCGGTGTTAAACGCCCGCGGAGGTGTTTATTCTGAAGGTCCGGCTGCTTCAAAGGAAATGGCTGTAAATTATATTCATACCATTCTTGATTTTTTTGGGATAAAGGATATCGAAACCATTATTGTGGAAGGTCATAATCAATTTCCGGATAGAGCGGAAGAAATTATTGGAGAAGGACTTGAACAAGCAGCAGATGCAGCCAGCAGCTTTTAATATAGTCGAGAAACGCCTGAACTGCTTAACTATTAGCAATCCAGGCGTTTTATTATATGTTCAGCCCTTTATTCAAAGCTTCTTCTACATTAGTCAAGTGTTTTAACATTGCAGTTCTTGACCGTTCTGCATCTGCGTGCGCGATGGCACAATAAATGTCCTCATGCTCCTCATATAACCGCTCCAGTGATTTTTTTTCAGAGAACAGCCAGACGCGGCGGCTTTCAAACATAGTTTTTCGAAGGGTATCGGAAAGCTGCTGCATCACATCAACCATAATATTGTTAGAAGAGGCCTCTGCAATTGCAAGGTGAAAAGCAACATCCGCACTCTCCCCGACATTGTCTTTCCCGCTTGCTTTTTTCATGTCCTGTAGTGCTCTTTCCATCGCAGCAAGGTTTTCCTGCTGTCTATTCATCGCCGCAAGTTCGGCAGCGCCCACTTCCATAATTTTTCTAATTTCAAATAACTCCAGCATCTCTTTCTTTGAGATAATTCGTTCCGCTTTTAAAGGATCGAGAACATCCGAAAAGTCATAATTATTTACAAACGTTCCTTCCCCCTGCTTAATGGTGACGATGCCGACCGCCCGTAATGCACTAAGTGCCTCTCGCACTGCTGATCTGCTGACTTGAAATTGTTCTGAGAGCTGAACGACAGAATCGAGTTTTTCTCCAGGATGAATATCTCCGTTTTTAATCATATTTTCAATCTGTTCCCTGACTATTTCGGAAATTTTTTTGGATTGAATTTGTTTAAAACTCATACAGGGCGTGTTCCTTTCATTGCGTGCTCGTTCAGCCTATTGTACCACAGCGGCATTACCATTACCTATCGAGAATGATAATATAGCTAGCCCGGACCGGCCCATGAACACCAACGACCAGGTTCATCTCAATATCAGCACTGTTGCTTGGTCCGGAGATGAAATTGATGCACGAGGGAACCCGGTTTCCGGCAGCTGCTTTCTCATGTATTTTTTTCGTTACCTGTGTCATTCTTGGAACGATGGTACTTACTGGAATTAAGGCAATATAATAAGTAGGAAGCAGACTGACAGATTGACCTCTTCCTCCTCCATTCATAAGAACTACCGTCCCTGATTCAGCCAAAGTATAATCAGCAAAGGTGATTCCGACATCCGCTTTTTCAGTAATCTTAATATTTTCATCATCTGGAAAAGCCCCCCACACATCAACATCGGAACGTTCGAGAAAGGGAGTTAATCCAAAGTCAGAAAATCTCGGATCATCCCATGTCACTGCTTTATCTGCTTGATATTCCCCCATTACTTCATCTATTGCAGATTCCAGCTGAGCAGCAGTGGTTTCTTTAACGTCTGTATGAATAGTCTTACAGTGTTCCTTCAATACTCCGATAAGTTCTTCTCTTGAAAACTCCTTCATCACATCCCACTGCGGTTCAATCGAATACAGCGGCCTGTCTACATTTTCTGAGCGCCTGTCTCTGCCAAGCTTTTCAGCAATATTATTTAAAAATGATTCTCGATTCTGCATCGTTCCTTCCGCCATTAGGAGTCCCCCTTCTTTCTATTTTTAAACCAGTCGCGAAAACGCTCTTTACTTGGGGCCGGCAGACTGCGGACTTCTGTCCAATCGCCGAGCGGCCCTGGCCCTTTATCTATTTTTCCATCCTTTGTAAATGGCGACAGCATTGCCGGTGCTGTTTTTGCAGCCATTTCAAACAGCCGTGGAGAGCTTGCGGCAAGACCAAACCCTTTCATGGCGTAGGACTCAGAAAGCGGAGTACGTTTCTCTTCTGCAATTACTCTTCTGTGCTCAATTAAATGTTCGTGCAGCGGTATTTTAACAGGACAGGCATCCGTACAGGCCGCGCATAGACTTGAAGCATAGGGCAGATCCTTATGATCATCGTACCCTTCCAGAAGCGGGGAAAGCACAGCCCCGATCGGTCCTGGATAGATGGAACCATATGAGTGACCGCCCACATGACGATATACAGGGCATACATTGATACAGGCCGCACATCGAATACAGTGAAGTGCTGATTGAAAAGCCGTTCCTAGAATGTTGGAGCGCCCGTTATCTACAATGACAAGGTGGAATTCTTCTGGTCCATCTAAGTCTCCTGCTTCTCGAGGACCGCTCAATCCTGTAATGTAGCTTGTTAGATTTTGGCCAACAGCGCTGCGGCAGAGCATAGTTACGAGCACATCCAGCTCTTCCCATGTTGGAACAATGCGCTCCATCCCCATCACAGCGATGTGTGTTTTAGGAATCGTTGTGGAGAGCCGGGCATTTCCTTCATTCGTCACAAGAGAGATGCTGCCGGATTCGGCTACGGCAAAGTTGCAGCCGGTTATCCCGATATCGGCCTCCAGAAATTCTTTTCGCAGTTGTTCACGCGCAAACTGAGTCAATTCCTCCGGCTTGGAAGTTTTTTCATAGCCTTTTAACCGCTTAAAAGTATCCCGGATCTGGTCCCTGTTTTTATGAAGAGCCGGTGTTACAATATGCGAGGGCGGATCGTGATCATCAATCTGCAGTATATACTCGCCGAGATCTGACTCGATTACCTCGCAGCCGGCTGCTTCAAGAGCATCGTTCATGCTGATTTCTTCAGTCACCATCGATTTGGCTTTAATAATTTTTTTTGCTTCTTTTTTCGCAGCAACCTTTTTCACGTATTGATTAGCTTCCTCTGCCGTTTCCGCAAAAAATACATGTCCTCCGTTTTTCACTATATTATTGCTCAGCTGCTCTAAATAGAAATCGAGATTTTCAAGAGTATGGGAACGAATTTCTTCAGACAAAGTCCGCCACTGCTCCCAATTTCCAAGCTTTTCAGAAGCCGCTGCTTTTCGTGTTTGGAACCTTCCCTGCGCCGAACGAACGGAATCGCGCATGAATGTATCGTCCAGACCTTTTTTCACACGCCCTTCAAAAGAGCGTTCCCCAATTTTCATAGGCATGAATATCCCTCCTCTTTATATTTCTCTGCTGTTTAATACCTGTGCGATATGCATTACTTTCACAGATTTCTTCTGTCGGGACAAACGGCCGCCGATGTTCATTAAACAGCCGCTGTCGGCTCCTATTAATATATCAGCCTTTGTTTCTTCGATATGTTCTGCTTTTTCGTCAACCATTTGTTCAGATATGGAAGTCATCTTAACGGCAAATGTCCCTCCGAACCCACAGCAGTCATCCTTGTTTGGCAGCTCTTTCAATGTAAGACCTTTTACGCTCGAGAGCAGGCGGTAGGGTGCTTCTGTTTCTCCGAGAAGCCTGCTCATATGACAAGAGGTATGATAAGTGGCATTTCCTTTTAAAGAGGCACCGGTGTCCACAATATGAAGTTCTCGGTACAAAAATTGAGTAAGCTCGTATGTTTTCTCCGCAAGCTTTTGTGCACGTTCCTTCCAGTCAGCTTCCTCCGCCAACAGTGATGGATATTCCTTCAGCATGGCCGCACACGAGCCTGATGGAGTAATCACAGCCTCAGACTGCTCAAATGTTTTAATCATATGCCTGGCTGCTTTTTTTGCATCCTTATGATAGCCGCTGTTGTATGCGGGCTGTCCACAGCAGGTTTGATTTTCAGGAAAATCGACTTCACAGCCGTGTCTTTCCAAAAGCTCTACCATGTCTTTTCCTACTTCAGGATAAAACATATCGCCCAGGCAGGTTATAAAGAGTGATACTTTCATAAATTATTGCCCCTCCTTTGACTTTTTGTTTCCCATATTTGTGATTATTCCAACGAATAGTGTACCCGTATTAAAAGCAATGCCTGGGATAAAGACATAACCGGCCCTCCCAGGCAAAAAACGTAAAAAATTGTCGTAAGCCTTACTGAATAATTCGCCTTATCTTTCAATAAATCCTGCCGCTACAGTGACTGTTCCTTTCATCCTCTTCTTAAAATACACATAATGTCATATGGTCATCCGATGTCTATATGTAAGTGATTTCATAATATCAATGTTTGTGAACGGTTTCAATAGTTGTTTTAGTTGTCTTTTTCTACTCCGCACATTCCTGTTGCTCGATAACATTTATTCCATAATTCGACATATATATTTCCCGGGAAATCCCATTTATTAAAGAAGTGGAATTAGACGAATAACCCAAGACCTCACAAAAAAGAAGATGGGACAAAAGTAAATTTATTTATTGCAAAATCCAGACGATTCTACGGAAACTGTCTGGATTGTTTGTTCATTATGAGTTTTTAATATATGCTCCGTCAAAACGCTTCGCCAGGCAGCACGATCAATACGTTAAATATATAGTAATTCTTTCCACTCTCCGTATTTTCTATTTTAATCTGCCATTCCAATGGCTACTTTTAGATTCGAGTTGCGTTCCCGGATGGCATCCATTAAATCCTTATCACTGATCGTTTCTTTTTTCGCAATTAGATAAGTAAGCTGATACATTGTTCCCAGGTTCGTCGTTTCAACCATATTCAATTGATGATACTCTAAATATTCTTCGAAAATATCGTCAAAAACATTCTCGTAGTGCATGTTTTCTGGGATTGTTATCTTCAAGGATTTATATGACCCTTTTATACCGCCGTAATCAAATGCGAAGAGAATATAAATTAAGATCGATAAAACTATCGTGAACATAACAGCCAGCATATAAAACCCGAGACCGCAGGCTATTCCGGCAGCCATTCCAAAAAAAATAAAAGCAATATCCTTCGGATCACTCATTGCACTTCGGAACCGAATAATAGAAAAGGCTCCGACAAGCCCAAATGCTACAGCTATATTGTTTCCAATTACGATCATTATGATCGCTACAACGGACGACATAATAATAATGGTATGTACAAAAGATTGCGAATAACGGCCGCTTTTATGGGTCTTTTTATATAAAAAAGTAATGATAAGACTGAGCAGAAAACTTAACCCTATTGCTGCTGCCCCTTCTAACACTACTGCCCTCGTCGTGAAGTCCGAAAAATTCCTAATTTCATCCATAAATTGACTCATTAAAATATCCCCTTATTTAAGTGTCCCCTATGTGAGTATTTATCCCCCAACCCCAAGTAATAACTATACCATTTGTTATAGAGTAGGTCATGAATTATTTTACTTGATTTTACACTTAGATGAAACACTTGGAAAAAAATCAGGACTGCTTATCTAAACAGAGTCTGTCTGCGGATTATGGATTCTGTTATAATGTACAAAGTCTTATTTTCCATTAGCATGCTGTAAAGAAAGGCAGGGTCCGTGCGTTGAAAAAGATATTTAAGAGAATTACGGCATTGATGCTGCTCCCCATTGCATTTGCTGTTGCTGCTGCAGTGTTTTTCCTGGCAGACAGCAGTGATGTAAATTTTGAAGATGAAAATCTTGAAGCCGCTGTGCGGGAGGAGCTCGAACAACCTGCCGGTCCGGTAAGGCAGGAAGATCTGCAGGAAGTGGATGTACTTGATTTAAGCAATAAAGGTATTACTTCTATAGAAGGTATTGAAAAGTTTATAACTGTGCGGGATCTGGATTTACAGGGAAACCGCATTGAAGATATAGAACCACTAGAAGACTTAATATACTTAGAGAGCTTAAATTTGCGCGGCAACCAATTGGGAGATTTGTCCTCCATAGAAGGTATGGAACGGTTAGATTCTCTGGATGTCAGGGATACAGGCATCAAGGACTTGACTCCGCTCTCCTCGATGAGAGTACTTTCTGACTTAAATGTCCGCGGCAACAGCATTAAAGATCTAGCTCCGCTTGAAAATATGAGTTCACTCATAACCCTAAATGCGCGAAATAATCAGATTGAAAACATATCCGTTTTATCAGAGCTCAGTGAGCTGGAGGATATTAATCTTCGAAATAACCACATTGAAGATTTTTCTCCTCTGTTTGACCTTCCTCACCTGACTCAGAGAGTATTTGTTTCGGGGAATCCTGGGTTTGATATAGAAGAATTTGCACCATTATACGACCAAGTAGAAAATGTAGATATAGAGGATCCGGAAGCCGCAGTCGTGTTTAATAAACAAGGAGGGTCTTTCGAAAACCCTCAAACCATTGAATTGAGTCAGCTATTAAACGAAGAAGGAACTATCCGTTATACATTGGACGGAAGCGAACCGGATGAAAATTCAAGAGAATACACCGAACCAATTGAAGTAGAAGAAACCACTGTAGTAAAAGCAAAGTTTTTCGACCGCTATGATAATCCTGGAGCATTGACTGCTAATTCTTATGTAATCGGAGAGGAAAGTACTTTTCCAATTGTGTCTGTATCTGGGAATCCTGATGATTTTTTCGGAGATACCACCGGCATATATGCTCAGGGACCAGGTTATGATGAGAATGCTGATAATCCCCATGAAAACGCTAATTATATGCAAACCGGCGAGCAGTGGGAACGAGAAGTAACGGTTGAAATGTATAAGCCGGATCAAACACAGATGATCCATCAGCAGGCAGGAATAAGACTTCACGGAAATGCGAGCAGACATGCGCCTAAGAAGTCTTTCCGTTTGTACGGTCGTGCTGATTACAGCTCTGAAAATACGTTTGCATATCCACTTTTTGAAAATGAAGAGCAGAGTGAATATAATCGCCTCCTTCTGCGCAGCTCTGGAAACGACTGGGACGAAACCGTATTCAGAGATGCATTTCTGCAGGAGCTCATTGATGGATTCAATGTAGAAACTCAGGCAGTGCAGCCTGCACAGCTGTATTTAAATGGGGAATACTGGGGTGTATATAATCTGCGCGAGCGGGTGGACCACCATTATTTTGAGTATAAATATGGTATTCTCGAGGAAAATCTGGAACTGCTGGAAAACAATTCAGAAGCAAGTTCAGGGAACAACCGTCACTATGAAAATATGAAAGAATACATTAGAGATCACGATATTTCAGACCCTGACGTGTATGCCAACGTGAATGAATTAATGGATATTGACAGTTTCATTGATTACAATATTGCTGAGATATATACAAGAAATACGGACTGGCCCCATAATAATACGAGGTATTGGAGAGAGAAACCAAACGGGAAATGGAAATGGACTATTTTTGATCTGGATTTTTCTTACGGTCTGGAAGGAGTGCCTGAGACTTCCGCTCATCACACGCTGGATCTTGCCACAGCCACAGACAACCGTGAGTGGCATCCAAATGACTGGTCCACGTTTTTGCTTCGATCCCTGCTTGAGAATGAGGAATTCCGTGCTGAATTTACTGGGAAATTTTCTCATTATTTAAATACACATTTTAATTCGGACAGGGTAACGACGAAACTGAATGAATATGAAGAGTTGTATGAACCAGAAATGGAGCGGAATATTGAACGCTGGGAAGCACCAGCAGATATGAATGAGTGGCATGAGCATGTGAATGTAATGCGGGAATTTGGACAGGAAAGGCCGGACTTTATGTACGCCCACCTTGTTGATAAATTTGACGTGAGTGGATATTTACATCTTGCATTTAATATGGATAGCGGTCATGATATTCAGGTTTATGGTAAAGAGGTGCCCCTCGAAAATGGGGAATGGTCTGGAAAATATATTGCTGACAGCTCTCTCAAAATTGAAGTGGACGGTAAGCCGGCAGTGCTCTCCACAGAGAATGAAGACGTCGATACTGATAAAAATGGTAATCTGACAGCAAATGCCTCCGCTTCAGCCGAGGTGAAGGTAGCTGACAGCAATGGTGATGAGATTGGAACTATACAGGTAGAAGGAAAAAATGTAGAAGAAGACAGCATTTCTCTGGAGGTAGGAGAAGATTTGAATCTGGCTGAAGCATTTGGTGAACAAGGGCAATATGCGGAAATCAGCAGTCCTCGTTTAGGGGACATAAATGAAGATACCTTCACAGCCAAAGGGAATGGAGAAGGACTTCTTACTATTCACAATGAAGAAGATGAAGTTATATCTATGATTCGCCTGACTATCACAGACATTCCTGATGAAGCTCGAATCTTTAATCAGACTCATCCGGAGATTCACTATGAAGGAAATTGGCAGCGCAGAGAAAATGACACATACTACGATGGAAATGCTACTTTTAGTGATGAGGAAGGAGATTACATCGAGATTCCATTTGAAGGCACTGGAATTCGATGGTTCGGATATCAAACTGAGACACAGGGAATTGCTGAAGTTGAGGTTGATGGAGAAGCTCCAGAGGAAGTGGATACCTACGCTGAAGAACCCGCCTACCAAACGGAGATATATTCAGTTGAGGGGCTTGACTATGGAGAGCACACTCTGACAATTAGAGTGACAGGTGGCCAAAATCAAAATTCAAATGGCCAGCGAATAAATATCGACAGCTTTGAAGTAATACAGTAGCGTCAAACAAAACAATTCAGCGTCCCTTAGTAGATCATATAATAATAGGAAACAGGAAAAACACCGCCTAAGTCGTATGTAATCAAACGACTATCAGGAGGTGTTTTTCTTTTTCTTTATGAGTTAATAGCATGTTTTTAGCATAAAAAATTGCCACCGTCCCGCTTATACAGGGCCGTGGCAGTATAGGTGTTTTTTCTCAATAAGCTAGTTCAAACAGGTGAACATGGTTCTGAGCTATTTTCTTGCTAATTGCTTTTGCTTAGCTTCTAATCGACGTTGATGCAGAATCGGCTCTGTATACCCGCTCGGCTGGTTGTATCCTTTAAATACAAGGTCACAAGCTGCTTGAAAAGCAACTGAGTCATTAAAATCAGCAGCCATTTCCTGATAATCAGGGTCTCCGGCGTTCTGCTTATCTACCACTTTCGCCATACGCTTCAGCGTTTCCATGACCTGCTCCTCTGTGCAGATACCATGATGAAGCCAGTTTGCCATGTGCTGACTTGAGATCCTTAAAGTAGCACGGTCTTCCATGAGAGCTACGTTATTTATATCGGGAACCTTCGAGCACCCGATACCTGCATCAACCCAGCGGACGACATATCCAAGAATTCCTTGAGCATTGTTATCCAGTTCCTGTTGAATTTCATCAGCACTCCAGTCCGGCTTTTCTGCAACTGGAATCTGCAGAATATCATCCTGGAGATCTTGTGCTTTCTGCAGCAGCTCTTTTTGTACTTCTTTGACATTCACTTGATGATAGTGAAGGGCATGTAAAGATGCAGCTGTCGGAGAAGGTACCCATGCTGTATTCGCTCCGGCTTTCAGCTGTCCTATTTTTTGTTCCAGCATATCTGCCATAAGATCTGGCATCGCCCACATTCCTTTGCCAATTTGTGCGTGCCCCTGCAGTCCGGACTCCAAACCAATGAAGACATTAGATTTTTCATAGGCCTGAAGCCATGTGGAAGATTTCATATCACTTTTTCGAATCATCGGTCCCGCTTCTATTGAAGTATGCATTTCATCTCCCGTACGGTCTAAAAAGCCTGTGTTAATAAAGACAACTCTTTCTTTCACTTCACGTATGCAGGCTTTTAAATTTAAGGAGGTGCGACGTTCTTCATCCATTACACCTATCTTTAGCGTGTTGCGGGAAAGGCCGAGTAAATCCTCTGTTTTATTAAAAAGCTTATTTGAAAATGCTACTTCTCTTGAACCATGCATTTTAGGTTTTACGATATAGACGGAGCCTTTCTCAGAGTTTTTATATTTACTGTTTCTTAGTAAGTCATGTTTAGCGATCAGGCTTGTAAACACCGTATCTAATATACCTTCTGGTACTTCATTTCCGTTTTCATCCAACACAGCATGATTCGTCATCAAATGTCCGACATTACGCACAAACATCAGCGCTCTGCCTGAGAGAGTGAGTTCCCCTCCATGAGGCGTATTATAATGACGATCCGGGTTCAGTTCCCTCGTAACCGTTTTCATACTTTTTTTAAAGGAGGTGCTTAAGTTCCCTTTCATTAAACCGAGCCAGTTCCGGTAAACGAGAACTTTATCCTCTGCATCAACTGCTGCAACAGAATCTTCACAATCCATGATAGAAGTGATAGCAGATTCCATGAGAATATCCTTGATGCCTGCTTTGTCTGTTTTTCCTATGGAATCGTCCCGATCTACTTGTAGTTCCATATGAATATCATTATTTTTTAATAGAACAGCATCTGGCTCTGTTTCCATTCCGGTGTATCCTGCGAATAACTGTTCATTTTTCAACCCAGTTTCACTGTCACTTTCGAGTGAGACACGAAGACTTCCCTGCTTTACTTGGTACTTAACCGCATCTTTATGCGATCCCTCGGAAAGCGGACAAACATTATCAAGAAATTCTTTAGCGTATTCAATTACACGATTCCCACGCACCGCGTTGTAGCCATCTGTTATTTCAGCTCCATCTTCTTCACTGATCGCATCTGTTCCATAAAGCGCGTCATATAAACTTCCCCAGCGTGCATTTGCCGCGTTTAGTGCATACCGGGCATTACTCATTGGAACAACCAGCTGAGGCCCCGCCTGAATCGCTGCTTCATCATCTACGTTTTCAGTTGTCACTTTAAAATCGCCTGCCGGCGGTTCTAAATAATTAATTTCTTTAAGGAAGGATTTGTAAGCCTGAAAATCAAATCTTTTATTTTCTTTGTGCCAGCTATGGATTTTATTCTGAATTTCATCGCGTTTTTGTAATAATTCTTTGTTTTCCGGTGCCATTTCATGAATTATTTCACTTAGTCCGTTCCAAAAGCTTTCACTGGTTACTTCACTTCCCGGAAGTGCTTCCTTGTTTACAAACTCATACAGCTCGGTTGCAACTTGCAGCTTACCAGATTTCACATATTTCTCCACTTAAAACATCCTCCTTATAGGAAAATTGTTGCTTATTATGAAACGCTGTTTCTATTTTAATTTTATCATGATTCTACTGCTATTTCAATCGAAAAAAGAGCGCAGATTCTATGCTGATCTACGCTCTAAGAAGTAAATTACTTTATATATTGATTATAAAGGGATTCGTCAAATCCAAGCCTGGAGGAAACCTTTCTTCCGGCATCCATTATATAATCTTTTAGTATGTTCAGCCTGTCATCCCCCATTCGTATAGACGGTCCTGAGATGCTTATCGCTCCTGAGATCTCTCCTCTAAAATTAAAGATAGGACAGGCAATGCAGGTAATACCTATTTCGTTTTCTTCTCTTTCTATCCCGTAGCCCCGTTTTTTGATCTCTGTTAAATTAAGAATTAATTCTTCCGGATCTGTCAATGTGTTTTTCGTATGAGGGGGCAGTCCTTTCAAGTTAATAATCTGTCTTGCTTCCTCTTCGGAAAGGTAAGCAAGAATGGTTTTGCCTGCACTCGTACAATGCATTGGTGCACGTTTTCCCACTTGGGAGTGCATTCGAAGCGTTTCATTCCCTTCCAGCTTTTCTATATACACCGCTTCTTTTTGAGAATAGATCACAAGATGGATCACTTCATTCGTCAATTCTTCAAGCTTCTTTAAATAGGGGGCCGCTTCTTTTCGAATATCCATCGAGTCAAGAAGTTTAGAGCTCAGCTCCAGATACTGATAACCTAAACGATATCTCTTAGTCACTAAATCCTGTTCAATAAATCCATGCTCCATCAAGGTAGCCAGCAGCCTAAATATCGAGCTTTTATTTAATTCGAGCTTGTCTGCAAGCTCCGTCACACCATAACCATCTTTTTTGGTACTCACTAATTTAATGATTGTCAATGCTCTATCTACTGATTTGACCATGCTGAACCCCCTATCCCATTCCTATTTCTTATTTTCGTGTGAGTAAATCGTATTATTGATTGTATTATATCACTTCTGTTCTCAACATAAAAAAGGGCCATCCGAAAAAATGGACAGCCCTTTATTGATAAAATTGACCTGCAGCAGGTCAATTGTGGTATTTAGTAATGAATTGAAGGAATTTCGTAAGTCAATTTCTCAACAGAATATACGAACGTTAACATATGTTTTCTAAACATCATTTGATTCGCTTCAGGCGAACGCTTTCCGAGGGCTTGGCCTCAGCCTTCTCGTCAGCAGGCTGCCTTCGGAGTCTTCAGCTCAAGCTTATCCCTTGACGCACAGGACTTGGCCGGTTTTAATCGACCTGGAGTCGTCGCCTTACGCTACAATCGAAATGTCGTGTATTATATTCAGATTAGCATTATGAATTTGATTAAATTAATATTTTTTAGTATCCTCAATGATTTGATTTGCCTGCTTTTGAAGTTCACGGGTCTCTGCCAGCACTTCAAATACAAACGTAAATAGTTTTTTCATTAGTATACCTTCTTTCCTCTAATAATCACCTTTATTAAATCGCAATTTCAAATAAGATACAATGTGTCCTGAACGCCATGAAAACGAAAACATTATTCATGTAAGCGGATATCATCGGGTCGATGCTTTGATTCTTAAATAATTTCAAATATGTTGAATGACAGGGAATTTGGCTTCCGTTTCAGCCGATAGCGGATCCCATGTCCGGCAACGCCATAAAACAGTGCTGTTTGGAGGAATTAGCGGAACCACTGTCCTGAGGACCGGTGGTGGATTGCAGCAGACCTTTCTTTCCAGCAGCCTTAAGCTGCAATCGAATGCACTTATCAATTTGATTCATATAAGTTGGTTATAAGGTATTCTCCATTGTTTCAGCCCCGCTTTTCTCTAAGTAAAAGTGATATATATATAAGGTAAGGGGGTTGAGAATGGAAGTTGTTGTATTGATAATTCTTGGTTTTGCTTCAAGTATGTACGGTTCACTTATCGGAGCCGGCGGCGGTTTTTTATTCGTCCCCGTTCTCTTAATGTTTTATAATATCAGTCCAGAAAATGCAGCTGGTACAGGTTTGGCCATAGTTTTTCTAAATGCAGCGGCAGGCCTGCCATTATTCTTAAAGAAGCGCAGAGTTTCCCTGCGCACAGGGAGTTTTGTAGGTATTGGAGCCTTTCCGGGTACTTTTGCCGGTGCCTGGCTCGTATCTATGAGCTCGGACGCACTCTTTAATATATTATTCGCCTGCCTTCTTACCGGGCTCGGTACGTTTTTGATCGTAATGGATAGAAATAAATCACATACAGAAACAGGTGCGGCCGTGGAAGTGGAGCGGCCTTCCGCCGCTCTGCCTATAAATACGGCTACTTTAGCTGCCGTCGGCTGCCTGCTCGGCATCATCTCCTCTTATTTCGGTGTAGGTGGGGGCTGGCTGTTAGTTCCTTTTCTTGTGTACTGCTTTGGGTTTCATATAAAAGATGCCGCGGCTACTTCAATATTTTCACTCTCGCTTTATTCGCTTGCAGGGTTACTCCCTGCCGTATTATATGGAAACGTTGAATGGCAGATTGTGCTATGGAGCAGTATTGGTGTATTAACGGGGGCACAGGCCGGGGTCCTGCTCGCTGCTAAAATAAAAGGAGCCGTCATCATCCGTCTCCTGGCGATCATTGTTATACTAATGGGAATACAGTTTGTTTTCCAAAATATATAAAGAGGTGCTACCTTCAAATGAACCTGCAAACATATAATCTTTTTTGCTATGCAGTTGAGGAAAAAAGTATCAGCGGGGCAGCAAAACGAGCATTTTTATCCCAGCCTGCTGTTACAAAGCATATCAGGCAGCTTGAAGAACATTATGAATCACTTCTTTTTCAGAGAGAGAGTAACACTATTACTCTTACGGAAGCAGGCGAGCGTCTTTATTATTACGCTAAAAATATTGTTCAAGAGTATGAACAGTCAAAAGAAGCGATAAATAATATCCGCGGCACTCAAACTCAGTCTCTGCTTATAGGCTCTTCTTATACACTTGGGGAATATGTTCTTCCCGAAATAATTAGCGCATTTCAATCCAAATCCTTAGATTTAAGCATTCAGCTTTCCATAAGCAGTACACCGGAAATTTTGGAAGACCTTGAGGAAGGAGTAATTGACGCGGCTTTTGTGGAAGGAGAAGTAGAAAATCCTGCGTTAGATATGCGGGAAATAGCCAGAGATGAAATTGTATTAATTGTAGCAGCAGAACACCCTTGGGCAAAAAAAAGAAATATCGTTCCTAAAAATTTATTAGAAGGAAGAATGATTAGAAGGGAAAAAACCTCCGCTACGAGAAAGATCATAGAAAAACACCTTGGAGAAAAATTGAAGCTGCATTCGTTCAACCATACCTTAGAACTCGGGACGACTCAGGCGATAAAAAGTGCAGTGATATCCGGACTTGGATACGGGTATGTTTCCAGGCTCACCGTCCGCCAGGAGCTGAGGGCAGGGCTGCTTCATGAAGTAAATGTTTCCGGCATTCATATTCAGCGTCCCTTATGGGTGGCTTCTAGAATCCAGCGTTTCCCAAAGGAATCGACGATTGCATTCACTGATTTTGCCCAGCATTTTCTTCTCGAAAAACAATGACAAATTAATCTCTTTTTATCATTGTTATAAACTTCAGATTTTCATTGTGAAAGCTCGCTGCTTCTGAAAATCCTGCCTTTTTATACAGATGAACAGCACGCTTATTAAACGCAGCAACAGAGAGTCGCAGCGGATAACGCGGCTCCTCTCTTTTCACCTCATTGATAATGTGAGAAAGAAAAATCCTTCCATAACCAAGTCCGGTGTATTCAGGATTCATGCCCAGACCGACATCCGTAGCGTTTTCCTCATAAACGGTGGTTCGATAGCCTGCCGGCACCCTGGCAGGATGTCCCGTGCAATAAAATCCAATAAGCTCCTTGTTTTCATTTACAACAGCCCGGTATAAATCGCGCAGCAGTTCCTGCATGGCAAGTGCAGTAAATCGTTGATTGTAAAAGTCATAAGGAGCTTCATATTTCCAATGCAAAACAGCATGAGCAAATCCAGGCTTCATTTTTGTTGAGTATAATTTCATGCTTCAGCAGCTCCCTCAGCGGCTCATCGTCAATCGTAAACTCCAGGATGACTTTTTAATATTATCTTCTATGCAGAAGCCTTTACATTCATAGACTTCTGTACTTAGTTGTGTCAGCATTTCAACACTATTAAAATCCGAGTTTTCAGCTTTATATTTCAGCATCATTGTATTTTCCATAATGAAAATGGTTCCATTTATGCTCCCCTGTTCTGGATGATAAGTTGATAAGGCTGCACTTTCATCCAGTCCTTCTATCGGCGAAACGGAAAAGTTTGTGGTGTGTATTACCTCCTTTTCCGGGTGGTACAGATTATATTTTTGTTCAATGTACCAGGTTTGAGGATCATGAATAATGTTAATTTGTCCTTCTGCTTTTATCTTATTTTCATTATTATCATAATAAAGCCCCTTCACCAGCCAGGTGGACTCCTGGAATAAAAAAGTATGCATGTGTGTCCCATCCTCCCTAGTGTTCATAAATCATTTTTCTTGTCATCCCGCCATCAATTACAAGATTTTCTCCATTAATAAAATTATTGGCTGAATCACCAAGGAATAGACAAGCTTTTGCAATATCTTCAGGCCTGCCAACCCGGTTGGCCCAATGCTGACTGTGATCCTTCCTTCTTAAGTTATTATAGTTGCCAGTTTCGATCCATCCTGGTGATATTGCATTCACAGTTATTTCATAAGGAGCAAAGGAAGCTGCCATGGCATGAGTAAGACCAAGAATTCCTGATTTTGCTGCTGCATATGCCTCAGAATCGGGCTCTGACATGCTTGCTCTGGTAGAGGCAATGTTGATAATCGTGCCGCCGCCTATTTCTTTCATAATCAGAGCTGCTTGCTTTGAGCATAGAAACACACTGCGAAGATTTGTCTGCATCACATTTTCCCAATCCTCCAGTGAAAGCTTAAATGGAGATGTGAAGGAAGCTATTCCGGCATTATTGATAAGAATGTCAATTGTCCCATATTTTTCAGATGTATGTTTGAAAAGCGACTCTATATGTGAAGGCTTTTTCACATCAGTTTTCACATATTCAACCGTGTATCCTTTTTCTTTAAGCTCATTTTCACAGACCATCCCTGCTTCTTCATGATAATCTGCAATGATGACTACTGCTCCTTCAGCTGCAAAAGCTTCAGCCGCTGCTTTCCCAATCCCTTGTGCCGCTCCAGTTATAATAATAATCTTGTGCTGATAGGACATGGCAACTCCTCCCTTTTCTTTCGTTTGTTATTATCACTCTAAAAAGCAAAAGCATTTTAGTCAAGAACAGAGTGGTCAAAAGCACCTGCTAATAAAAACATGTTTAAAACAAATACTAAAAAAGTATATACAATAACAATCAAGGAGAAAAATCATGAAGATATTAGGAATTTTTGTATTCATTTTCATCCTATCCATTACATTTAGTTTGTTAATTGATATTCTTTTAGGATTTTCTCTATCTCAAGCTTTGCTCAGTTTACGAAATCCATTTTGGGTAATTGAGACAGGTGAATATGTAATGATAGCGGGATTTCTAGTGTTAACAGTAACCATTCATTTTTTACTCAAGTTAAAAGACATGGAAAATGATTCTAAATAACTTTGGTACTGAATCTATGTTGGATGAATGCAATGACTAACATGATCGCTGGAAGCAGAATATGTAAGGGAATATGTAAAATATACGGTGCAATCCCTGTCCCTTCTTCAATATGCTCAGTAAAATCAGATGCAATGGTGACGGATAAAAAGAGAACAATAATTCCCGCAGGAAAAATAATCTGTCGATGTGTTTTCAGCTTGAACAAATCGACAATTCCAATCACTGCACCATAGAAAAAGAGAGAAATTTTAAAGAACATCGTGATTAAAAAAGGAAAGATTACGAGTGCATCAAGCCGTTGAATAAAATCAAACAGATTCACTTTACCAACGGTCGATAATAATGGAAAAATAGCTCTCTCCACTTCTTCCACACCAAGGACGGAAATATTCAATGCTGCGGTACCACTTAAAATTATGCCACTGAGAATTATAGTTGAAATACCTACATTTTTAACTAATTCAGGTCGGTTCAAATAAGGAAGAAGCATTGTAAATATAATAATCTCTCCAAATGGGAAATAGGTTAGTAAGGGAAATGCAGTGGTAAAAACCGGTTTCCATCCATTTTCCAATAACGGACGCAGATGCTGGAAGTCAAAATTACCAGAAAGAAGTATAAAAGTATTTCCGAGGATTCCAAATAAAATTAAAATAACAATAAATACCTCTCCAGTTCTAGCTAATACTTCAATTCCCAAGTAAAGCACATAACAACTAGTAAGTATCAACAATATACTGATTGCTAATAATGGGGTCTGCGGTAAGGATGAAGTAAGCATTAAGTCACTGAAATCTCGCAGGTTCCGAGAAGCGGAATATAAAAAATATATGACATAAAGCAAACCGACACACCATCCTAAATATCTGCCAAATATTTTTCTTGCATAGCCAGTAAGAGGTAGAGTGGGGTACTTCCGAAATAAAATATAATAAAGAAAAAATAAAGCCACTCCTCCCCCCATTCCGATCAAAATTGAAAGCCATGCATCTTTTCCTGCCTCACTTCCAAGACTTACTACCAGGGCACTTCCCAAATTAAATATTAACATGATGGCAAACATTTGAATGACACTAAGTTTAGCTTTCTCCACTTTTGAAAGAAGACCCCTTTCGTATTAAGTCAATTTTGATTTTGTTCTCAATCCGGTGCGTCGAATGAATGATTTTACATCCACGTTAACAACTGTCTCTGAAAAGATTTCTTCCTCCCATTCCTTTTCTATTCTTTTCCACCACTTTTTGTCTGCAATATTGATATTTTCACCAAAATCAAAAATATCACTTTCATCACCTTTTGCTGCCATAACAGCGGCCCTCACTTCTTTTTTAATTTCATTAGCAAGCTGTTTTTCCAGCTTTTTAATAACCTTGCTTTCCGCCAGATTCACCGGACATTGAATTTCGGTAATCTCTCCTTCTGCACGAACGAAAACGTTTATAACCGGTTTTCGGTTTATGTCGTCGACTTTTATATCAGTTTTGGCGCGTACTATCTCAACTGATATCATATCTTTTTTTCCTTCACAATCTAGGTTTATACTCGTTTTATTTATATTGTCAGTCACCCATGTTACACCGCGTGAGGCGTCCTGTTCTAGCCAGCTTTCCAGCCTGCCTTTCTTGAAAAGAGCAAGGCCTTCTATTTCAATCCCGGTAGAAGGTGTGATTTGCTGCATATTGTCTGCTTTATTGCCTGTTTCTATATCTCCATTAATTATAATTCCTGGTATAACGAGACTTCCGCTTCTTAGTTTCTCAATAATATTATCTGCAGAGGTGAGATAATAATCTCCCAAATCTTTATGTGCCGCCTTCAGACTGCTGACAATTTTTTCAGATGGAATACTCTCTAACGTAGTTGTAATTGTAAGAGCCTCCTCTGCGGTATTACCTTTTACAATTAAGACAGGAAAAAGCGACCTAAATTCAGAATCTCGTTCTATCACATCAAAGACTTCTTGGATTCCTTCTTGTGCCAGATCCTCCCCAATCACCATTAGTTGAATGTGCGGCAGGAATAGCTGACCACTCTTTTTGGGAAGACTTTTAATCGCCTCTGAAACAGTACTGCCAGTAGAGGAGTAATTTCTAACAGGAGACGCTTGTTCTGTACTCCCCCTTTGACCTCCGGCAACCTGGGGAGGATTTACAATCTGCACGGTAACACGGTAACGACTTTCTACAGTTTCCCCGCCTTTATCAATACCAATACCAGATATAATCCCTATATCCTGTAATTCGGCACTGTCCCAGCACCCTGCTAGTAAAGTGGTGATCAATAGTGATAAGCAATATAAGAATGGTTTTAATTTTAATGAAGAATTCTTTGGATCATTATTCATTATTATTTCCTTTACTTTTAGCTATTGTTTTTCCGCTATTTTGTGTCAGCCCACTCCTGGTAACATTTATTTGGCTGATCAGATGCGGCCTTTTTGTCAAAAACTTCTTTGGCAGGCGGAAGATAACATCTTGTTGATCAGAAAGGTTAAATGGAGCCATAGGAGTTAAGTACGGAATTCCAAAAGATCGAAGGCTTACAGTATGAGCCAATAAAGCGATTGCTCCTAACCCAACTCCGTAGAGTCCAAATAAACTAGCCAATATCATCATGCCAAATCGCATTAACCTCGTAGCATCTGTCATCGAGTAATGAGGAATCGTAAAGCTTGCTATAGCCGTTGCTGCCACTATAATTACCATTGCACTGGATACGATACCCGCCATCACTGCTGCCTCACCGATAACAAGAGCACCTACAATAGAAACAGCCTGTCCCACCTGGCGCGGCATACGGAGACCAGCTTCACGCAAAATTTCAAATGTAAATTCCATTAATAAGGCTTCGATAATTACAGGAAATGGAATACCTTCTCGCTGTGATGCGAGGTTAATAAGGAGCGGCGTCGGAATTAACTCAGGATGAAACGATACAAACGCAATGAAAAGAGACGAACCAAACAGGGTGATAAAAAAGGATAATACCCTGATAATTCTTAAAAAGGAGGCGATACTCCACGTCAAATAATAATCCTCAGCTGATTGAAAAAACTGGATAAATGTCGCTGGCAAAATTAAAGGAACCGGTGTACCGTCAACAAAAATTGTTACACGTCCTTCGAGCAGGTTTCCTGAAACGACATCTGGGCGCTCTGTTACCAAAATGGTAGGCAAGGGAGTCCAAAAATCATCAGTGATCCACTCTTCGATCGTATTCGAGCCAAGAACTTCAGCAACATCTATCTTATTCAAACGATCTTTTACTTCTCGGAGCAGCTTCTCGCTTGCGATCCCTTTTATATACATAATGGCAACCTCTGTTTGAGTAATGCTGCCAATCTTCATTGTTTCCAACCATAGACTGGGGCTTTTTATTCTGGCTCGGACCATAGCAGTATTTGTAAGAAGCGACTCTGTAAAACTGTCTTTAGGACCACGAATGGATACTTCTGAAGTAGGTTCTGTAATGGACCTCACTTCTCTGTCTTCTAAAGCACATCCAAGTGCATGATTCCACCCATCAACCAAAACAATTGTTTGGCCTGCCAGTAGCAGAAGAAATAATTCGTTCAAATTTTTTATTTCCTCAACTTTAGTGATAGGAAGCAAGCTTTCTTTCATAAAATTTCCCATTTGTTCTGGAGACAATGCTTCCTCATTTTCCATCAGAGGAATTTCACTCATTAGTCTTTCCATAATAAAACTACCCGTCATTTTTTTATCTGCTAATCCATCAATGTATATAGAAGCAGCTCTATGAAGCATTGGTTTTCCCATTTTAAATACACGAACAATTAAATCACTGCTGTTTCCGAATTTCCCTCGGATTTCTTCAAGATTTTCCTCTAAACATTGATTCAGTTCCTTTGGCTCTAAAGTTATTTCATTTTTTTCCTCAGAGAGCCTTTTTCTTCGTCTCCTGGTTATTCGATTCCGAGAATTATTCATCTACCGTACACTCCATATCTAGAATGCTTCAAATCTTACATTGAATTCTTTTCTAGCATGCCTATTTTCTAATTGTTCATACTGAACTAACACGAGAAATAAAGGAGCATTACACAAAAAAGCTGTTTCATCAAAGGACGAAGCAGCTTTTAAATATTCCTTGTTCACGCATTATAGTTGTTCGGTAAAGATTACTGTTACGCAGCCATTTCCCGGCACGCTTTTGCGCAGGAATAACATGCTTCCGCGCAGCGCTGGCAGTGGTCATGGTCGTGTTTCGAGCATTCATCCCCGCATGCCTGGCAGATTTCAGCACATAATCCGCAAATTTGATTTGCGAAGGGGCTGTTACGCTGCATGGCCTGCGCAGCAAACCCACAAATATCTGCACACTCACGATCGGTGCGAATGCATTCACTTATCATTTTCACATCACTTTCCTGCAGACAAGCATCATAGCAGGTATTGCAGGCCTCCATGCAGTTTAAGCACTCTCGAATACATTCTTCATACGTCATATCGACGCCCCCTTTATATTTTATCTAGGAAATGTGTTCTCGCAACTGGGATTTCTCTAACAGCATTCCCACAAATTGTGAAGAAAAATTGAAGGAATTTATTTTTTTATTAGGTCGACATAAGTCATTTTCACAACGAAAAATGCGAATATTAAAATCTACTTTCTCTTTGTCATTCGACTTTCGCTTCAGGCGAACGCTTTCCGTGGGCTTGGCCTCAGCCTCCTCAGCAGCAAAAAGCTGCCTGCGGGGTCTTCACCTCAAGCTAGTCCCACAGGAGTCGTCGCCTTACGCTACAATCGAATGTTCGTGTTTTATATTCTGAATCGCACTTATGAAATTGATTTGGTCTGATTTTGTTTTGGAACTGCCAGGGTCTTACCGATAAAAAAAATCTCCACGAAAACGAAGGAATCAATCGTGAAAAAAGGATTCGTTATATTTTCGGAAGACCTGTCATGAACCGCTTGAGATCGTGATACAATTAGACTACATCAGCTATTGAGGTGATATTCTACGATGGAATTAATTGTGCTATTATCATTTCTCGGAACCGCCGCTGCACTTACGATTGCCCCTGGCCCCGATATTTTATTTGTAGCTGCTCAAAGCAGCATTCAAAATAAAAAAGCAGGAATCATTACTGCTTTGGGGCTTTGCACTGGACTGCTCGTTCATATCACAGCAGCCGCTGCCGGCATTTCCGCTTTACTTTATCAATCATCAGTAACATTTACAGCCGTAAAAATTACCGGTGCTGCTTATTTACTCTATCTCGCATGGCAGGCTTTCCGCTCTAAAAATGGCTCTGAATCGTCCAGCACTCATACTGAAATTCTATATAGTGATTTATATAAAAAAGGAATTCTCATGAATTTGCTTAATCCAAAGGTATCTTTATTTTTTCTCGCGTTGCTTCCTCAATTTACTACCACTGGCTCTCTGCCGATAGTCTGGCAGATATTCATTCTAGGCGTAATATTCCTGGTGCAGGCGCTCATTATTTTTTCAGTTGTCAGTATTTTAGCCGGGAAAATCAATCAGTGGCTGACCGGCAGTTCACGTTTTTCCAAACGATTGAATTTCTTACAAGGCAGCTTGTTTACAGTCATCGGCCTGCAAATATTGTTCAGTGAAAAATAAATAAAACGAAATGAAGCAGCCAGGAACATTTCCCTGACTGCTTCTTAATGGATCAGTTATTCGTTTAATACAGCTTCGGCCATTTTTCGATGCTCTTCTTTTCCTGTGAGCACAGCAAATTCTGCAATTGGCTGCTGGATAAGCTGCATTCCTTTCGATGATATGCTCCAGCATGCCTTCCCATACCTTACCTCTGGCTCTTTCATAGGCATGAAGCACTCTATCTGTGCCTGAATTTCCAAAGATGGCGTACATTATCACAAAATCAACAGCAGGATCTGTCACTTCTGCTTCTGGCCAGTCTAGTACCTGATAAGCTTTAAAGCCCGGTACTCAGCCTCAGCACGTTCTAGCACAACCCCGCGGCGCGGGGAACGAAGCACCCATTTTGACCCTTCTTGATCTCTTCCAAATACAACGGTGAAATCCATTCCTGATTGATCTGTAAGCATAGTATATCTTATGAATGAAGGCACGTCTTAATGCGTTTGATAAAGCTCTGCTTGTTGAAAGTCAATGATAAACTGGTGTTTCTTTAAAATGTCGAGCCCAATTAAGCCGGGATGATTTTCAGGGAGCAGGCCGATATCAACCCTTACATTTTTTATTATATATAGCCCTATATCAATTTTATCCATCGTTTTCATAAAGAACGGAGCTGTTCCACCTATTCCATAAGCTTCGTATATAGCATCTCCATTTTCATAGGTGACGCCTACAGCTTCTAATACGTCCGGACTGATAATCGTGTGAGAGGAGCCGGTGTCTATAATCATGTTTCCAATAAGTGTAGATTTACCACGAAAAGTAACAGTAATAGCTGCTGTCATCAAATCTCCATCATAGCTGAGTTTCATCTTACGGCCGTTTCACTTTCATCATCGGGTCACGCCGGATATTAATGATAAAGCTTTCATTAGACGTGTGATATACCATATTGCCCGGTTCAGTCCGAAAAAACTCTTTATTCGCATCTTCATCCGGAATGCCTCGTATCGGAGCCACATCCTTAACAATTTTTTTGTCGCCTTCTTCGATATAATCTCTGACAGTTACTAAGACGAACTGGTCTGGAAACAGATCCCGTACTTCCTCCCATTTCATGATCGATTCCCCCTCAAAGTATCCTATTATTACCAACTATTATAATAGATTCATTCATTAAAAACACTAAAAAAACCGTTTCTAATAGAAGACAGTTTTCTGTGGTGGAGAATCCATGCGGTATTAGTTTATAGAATAAATAGGGAAGAGGAGACATGTAACACGCATCTCCTCTCTTTCATCACGGTACAAGCAGCCCATAACCGGGGGTGATGACGTCGGGGGAGAAACCTTGTCTGCTTTGGTTTGCATTTACAATATTCTGCACATTAACTCCCAGCTGCTGACTGATGCTGTTAAGAGAATCACCAGTATTGACTGCATACATTCGAAGAGGAATCTGAATAAGATCATATGGCTGAAGCATGTTCGGATCCTCCAGTTCAGGATTTACTTTTTGAATGCTGTTGACGGATACCCCTAAACTGCGACCAATAGATTGCAGTGTGTCCCCCGGCTGAATAAAGTAGAACACCTGACTTTTCGGATTATACGGGTAGGGAACAATAATGCGGGCATTTCTATAGATGACACCCGGATCTGAAAACGGTGGATAGAGTGAATTTATTTGAGAAATGGCCGGAGCATTGCTCCCTAGCTGCCTGGCAATGCTGTAGAGGGTATCATCAGGCTGCACCGTGTATATAAAGTAAGAACCTTTGGTAATAGGCATAATAGAAAAAACCTCCTCTGCAGAAAATCGCCTAATATATCTTAGGCAGAGGCGGCTTGTCAGGTGCCCTTTTTCTTCCAAAATATAAGGAGGGCACATTTCGGACCTGATATTTTTCGTAAAATACATTAAATAGTTTAACCTTTTTAAAAAAAAGCACATCATTACGAATTATTGCACACGGTCGAAATCAACCTCGCTTTGCTTTTCCCAGAGATTGCTGAGGGGCGGCGGACTAGAGTTCTGTTATTTAATTAAATTGACCTATTTTTTATATGTTACGGACTTCAAGGTACGCTATTTGCCTGAATGGCAGAAAATATGGCATTATTTTTGGTCAATCCACATTTTATTTTAATTCATAAACTACTTTCACTTGTTTTATGACCTGTACTTCACCAGCTTCAACTAATGTCCCAGGCTCTGTTCCAGTACCTTCGGCCGAATCCATGGCCAGAGAATTCTCCGGCAGAATGCTGTACGCTTCACCCTCAGCTATTTGAATGACGCCGCCATTTGTTTTTCCAGCAGCTTCGGCCATTGCCGCCGCTTTCCCTTTAGTACGTTCTACAGCTTCCCGAAGAGCATCGCTTTCTGCTTTCGTTTGATCTATTAACGAAAACTGCGTCTGGTCAATTCGATTAGCACCGGCTGCGGCCAAATCATCGAGCAGCTCCCCGACGCTGTTTATTTCTTCATATTCTATTTTCAGAACATGCTGCGCCCTGTATTGTTCCTTTCCTTCATTCGTAGAGTTATGCTCAGGATGAACACCGGCGTGAATCGTTTCTCTGTTTTCTTTCGTAATTCCGTAGGCATCTAATTGCTCACGAACGGCCTGCATGTTTTTACTTACCTTTTCCTGAGCTCTCTCTGCTGAAGAGTCAGTCGCCTCGGCTCCCGCATGTATAATTGCAATATCAGGGTCCACGCTGATCTTTCCTTCTCCACGGACTACAATTGTTCCGTCTTGTATACTTTCCTCACCTGCCTCTGCCTTTTGATAAGAATCACTATTCGTTCCTTGAAAAAGCACTACAATACAAGCAATAATAAATATCGATGTTACTCTAATATACCTCCATCTTATGCGCTTCATATGAAAAACCCCTTTGTCCATTTCTGAACATGTAACGCTCATACTCGTATTAGGGTTTCATTTTTTATTCAAACTATCTATGTTAGCTAGTTACCTGCCAGTTTGATTTTATCTTCGACTATCTC
The DNA here is from genome assembly GCF_042139015.1 of Alteribacillus sp. HJP-4. Taxonomy (NCBI): domain Bacteria; kingdom Bacillati; phylum Bacillota; class Bacilli; order Caryophanales; family Bacillaceae; genus Alteribacillus; species Alteribacillus sp. HJP-4. The sequence continues at coordinate 189,619 of NZ_JBHIKY010000007.1, forward strand.
TCCCTTGTTCTAAAAATCATTTAAAAAAGTTCGCCAGCACCCGGATTTGATGCGCTCTCCAAGACCGTCGGAACGATTCCAGTAATAAATATACACTTCTACATTCTGTCCATTGTTATCCTGCACAGTAGTTATCCTTCTTACATATTCGCTTTCAGCTTCGTTCGATTCATCATAATCCTCGAGCCAATCAAGGCGCTGCAAAATATTATCATAGCTCTCGTCTGTCACATACATTATTTCTCCATAAATCGGCGTACTGCCTTCCTGGCATAGACAGGGAAAGGCATTGTTTTCAACTGCATAAAGAGTGCCGCTGGCTGAAGCCTGCTTTTCTTCAACAGTCCATCCCTTTAAAAAATGATCATAGTTGCTGCATCCATGCAGCAGCGTTCCATAAACGAAGAAGGGCAGTTTTTTTCTCATTCCAGCGTCACTCCCTTTTCTTAATGCATCAATAAAAAAGAGCCGATGATGATACAGCCGACCCCAATAATTTTTCTTACAGTAATGATTTCTTTGAGAAATATGGAAGACAAGAGCATCGTCCAAATATAAGTGATCGAAGTAAGTGGAAATACAACGGTGTACGGTAAAAATTTCAAAACGTAGATATTTAAGAGGGCACCTGTTCCGTAAAAGAATGCCCCAGCAATGAAATTACTGACAAATACTTTGTTTATTGCGAGCCCATCTCCGCTTGCCTTTTTAAAAAAATAGCCTCCGACCGCTCCAAATAAAGTAAATAGTAAAATGAGCGGGATCCAATTAATGATCCCCACCTCCTATCAGGACAGCTCCAGCAACAATAAAGGCCGTTCCCAGCAGGCCAGGTGCCGTGGCGGCTTCTCCAAGAAATCCGATTCCTAGAAAAAGCGCAATGACATACCCTGCACTCAATAATGGATGGAGCAAAGACAAATCACCGAAACGAAAGGCAGTAATCATGGAGGCGGCTCCCATAAAATATAGAAAAAAACCTAAAAGAAGCTCCCAGTTCCATCCTCCCTCAGAAAGCTTCCAGAACATCTGGCCCAATGCTGTGCAGAGTGAAGCAAGCAGCATAATACTGATACCGATTTTATTTTTTTTAAAAGAACTGACCGCTTTGTCTAAGACTCGCATGCCTGCAAGTTCCTTTCTTCATCAAATTTATCTGTAGTAAAGTAAAAAGGAGCCTATCTCTTTGAAAAAAGAACCAGGCTCGGTGCTTTTGTTATGAAAATGCTCGATAGTTTTTATAGTTTTGACTGCCCGTTTCCTTGCTGATCCTATTCAGTTCTATTTCATATTGTTTCTTGTGGCTTGAAGCTACGGTATCAAGAATCAGCCCACAGATGAACAAGAGGACAGAGAGGATAATTAAGCCCACAGCTAAAATAGCTGAAGGGATTTTTGTAATAAAATCTGTGGCAATAAACTCTGTAATAACTGGAATCCCTACTGCCAGTCCAACAATCATAAATAGAGAAGACCACACAGAAAAGAACATCATTGGCTTATACTCTTTAAAAAGCGTGAATATTTTATTTAAAACCTTTAATCCATCGCTGAAAGTATTCAGCTTTGACTCACTTCCCTGCGGCCGGTCTTTATAATCTATCGCAATTTCTCGAATGGTAAGCCGTTTATCAAGAGCATGAATGGACATTTCCGTTTCAATTTCAAAGCCGGGACTCATTACAGGCATAGATTTGACAAACAAGCGGTCAAACGCCCGGTAGCCTGTCATGATATCCTTGAGATCACTTTTGTACAGGAAGTTTATACAGCCTTTTACCATGGAATTTCCTAAATTATGAAATTTTCGTTTGTTTTCTTCTGTGTACGTTCCATTCGATAGTCTGTCCCCAATGACCATGTTGGCACTGCCGTTTTGGATTGGTTCGATCAGTTGATGAACAAAGGAAGCTGGGTAGGTTAAGTCTCCGTCTACCATCACATAGCAGTCGGCTTCAATGTCACGGAACATCGAACGCACTACATTCCCTTTTCCCTGTCTTGTCTCCATTCGCACGACAGCTCCGTTTTGGCTGGCGACTTTTGAAGTGTTGTCCGCTGAATTGTTATCATAGACATATATGGTAGCCTGAGGCAATTCTTTTTGAAAGTCCTTAATTACCTGACCAATCGTCTGTTCTTCATTGTAGCATGGGATAAGTACTGCAATTTCCATTATTCACACTCCTGCTGTTCCAGATCCACTCTGATTTATAAAGAAAGGCTGGCCAGTAAAATAAATACTAACGTATTATATCATATCAGTCTCCTGAAGTATTTTTATACCAATATAAAGAAAAAAACGGACCCGCTAAAGCGGAAATCCGGTTCCTTTTGTGAATAAAACATGATTTACTCTATGATCAACCATCTAATCCATTTCTCTTATAAACGTAGACAAACAGACATAAACAAACAACAAACCATCCAATGAGAACACTGCTGTCTGATAAACTCCATTGATACTCGCCTCCGGAAAACAAACCTTCTGCTAAATTTGTAAGCACGCCTGCATAGGTGTAGTTCAGGATATCTGCAATATTTTCATTATAAATGCGGAATAATGGAGCTGATGTTAAGACAAGTAAGATCGGCATACCTACAAGTCCAGCCTGTGTTTGGTTTTTCGAGATAATCCCGATAATATACCCAATTAAAACACTAATGATGCTTGCCGCTGCTGTAATAATAAGATAGCCTGGCATTTGAATGCTGCCAAAAGCAATGCCACTGGCAGGAATTAATAAAACATTGACAATCATCAAGATGATTAATGTCGGCAGCATACTTCCAATAAAATACTCCAGGCCATTCACGGAAGATGTCATTAAAACTCTTAAGGTGTTTTTTTCCTTTTCTTCGGCTATAGGGTGACTGCTCATCGAAATACCAGCGATCCCAATGTTAAAAATCAGCCCGAAACCGAGTAAAAATGCTCCTGTTAAAAAATTTACCCCCTGCTCATTCACCTCTACTTCCGGCATTAGGTTTTTCATAAGAATAACAAACCCTATGGCGAATACTGGGGTTAAGATGACACTCAAATTGCTTAGCAGCAATTGAAATTTCAATTGAAATATAGCCATGATTTTTTTTATTGATACTTTCACACTAATTCCCTCCCTGTCACTTCTAAGAACACTTTTTCTAACGTTGGTTCACATGAGTGAATCGTGAACAGCTCATCATTCGCCATCCAATTATTGATTTTTTCAATGGCTTCCTTCGTGTGAGGGAGAACATGTTCGATTTCCTCCTTCAATAAAATCCGGTATCGTTTATTCTGATTAAATTTCAGAGTCAAAGCTTTAGGAGAGTCGTTCTCCACGATAACTCCGTCATTTAATAGCGCTACCCGGTCACAAAGCTTGGCCGCCTCCTCCATATTATGAGTGGTAAGGAAGATGGCCGTACCATTCTCTTTTAATTCGATAAGCAGGGTATGAATGGATTCAGAAGTGACAGGATCCAGGCCGCTCGTCGGTTCATCCAGGAAAAGCACCTTCGGCTCGTGCAGCATCGCTCTTGCAAGGATTAAGCGCTGCTTCATACCCTTAGACAGCTTGTTCGCTGTTTTATGCTTATGATCATATAGACCAACCTTCTTCAAAAGAACATCTACACGATTTTTCTCTACACTTAACAGCTTCGCAAATACGGTCAAATTACTGTAAACCGTCATTCTTTCATACAGTCCGCTGTTATCCGTTACGATTCCTACCTGCTCGTATATCTCTTCATCAATTTGTTCAACAGGCTTCCCTAACACCACAGCTTTTCCAGAAGTCTGTGGCAATTGCCCAGTCAATATCTTAATCGTCGTTGTCTTTCCGGAACCCGATGGCCCGAGAAAACCGATAATTTCTCCTTCATGGACTGAAAAGTTCAGATCCTTTAAAGCCGTTTCTTTTTGAAACTTTTTGGATAAATGCTCAACATAAATGGTTTTTCGTTTTTCCATTAAATTTCTCTCCTTTATTAAATTCAAACCAGTTCGTGGAAAGTGATTGAAACCAGTTTTCTTTAAGCTGACTTCCTGACACCTATATTAAAAGTAACCAATGGAAAAGTCGTAAAAATTCGTTGAACAGTACCCCAAAAGTGTCCAAATGTAAAAAAATGAGGCTGAAATATGCTGATTTCAACCTCAGTGGTACTTTAAAAGCCTATTAAATTTTTCATATCTTCCAGGCGGGTTCGTGAAAGAGGTAATTTCATCTTAGGATTGCTTTTCAATATTAATGTAAAACTGTTTTTTGAATAACTAACCAATTCCGACACACGCTGCAAATTCACTAAGTACGAGCGGTGGCACCTAAAAAAACCAAATTTCGCTAATTTTTCTTCCAGTTCATTCATCGTTAAATCTGTGGGGAAATATTCTTCGCCTATTCGAATATTACTAACACTGTTAATACTTTCAATAAAATCAATTTCATCAGGGCTGAAGAATATTGTCTTATCAGCCAGCTTGCAGGATACTTTATAGACATTGTTTGGTTTGATCCCTTTATTCTCGTTTTTATCCGGTGAGATTAAATCTGCTTCAACTGCAAGATCCGTCTTATCTAATCCAGTCAGCCGGTTGTAACGATAAATATCAGTGCTTAAGAGCAATAATTCTTCTATATAGAAGGATGTAAATAAAGTGGTAGTATTATTTAAACGAAGATGTGCTAATGCATTTAAGTATAGTTCTATTCCTTCGTCAGTTAAGTTAGTTAAAGGACTTTCGATTAATAAAAGAACTGGGGAAAATAGAAACACTCGAAATAAACTGACCCTTTTTTTCTGGTCAATTGTCAACCTCTTGATCCTTGTCTGCCAAACATCTGACAGAGAGAAAGTCGCAATATACTCTTCCAAAGGCTGTTCAAAATCTGCAATTTTTTTAAAGATCTGTAAGTAACTTTGAACGGTTAAACTATCATATAAACCGTCATCCCTGATTTCTGATAATACAGAAACTGTTTCTCTTTGGATACTGCCACTCGAAGGAGTCGTCTCCCCTGATAACAGTTCAAACAGTGCTAAACTTTCTTCACCAGTCATTTTAATCCCAATTTGATCCTTTTCTTTAATAATTAAATCTATATCTTTTAAGACAATGCGATTATTCTTCTGTTTCATTACTTTTTCTAAAGTTATTAAGGTCATTCAATACACACTTTCATTTTCTTATTTGTTTTCAATATAGCAAAACACGCTTGCGGTATTGAAATTTATCGTTACTTATTATTAAAAATTACAGACATAACTTGTCTTCTCTTAGTATAGTCAAAATTTATAATACTGAAAGGCATTGTCTTTATATATTTATACTAACATGAAGAACGGTCCCTTAAGCACCGCTCAGCTGCTGTTACCGGTTGGCAGTGCTTCCCTTTCGCTGTCCAGCCTTGGCCGATGAGAGAAAAATCAGGTCCGTGGGCTGGATGCGGACAGGAGTTCCGTTATTCTTTTCAAGCTGGGGTTGTCGCCTTATGCCGCCAGCGATTGTTTCATAGTCAGAAAAGCACCTATGAAATTGATTCAACTATAATAAAAAAAAGACACCCGCAGGCGCCTTTTTCATTCAAGCCTATTTATCGTTTGTTCATTTCACTCGGTACAGGACCTTTCCGCTCCCCACGGTCCAAACCGTTAATTGCATCCATGTCCTCTTTCCTAAGCTCGAAATCAAACACATCAAAATTCTCTTCGATCCTGGAAGGAGTCACAGATTTCGGAATAACGATACAATTGTTCTGCAGATGCCAGCGGAGAATAACCTGGGCCGGCGTTTTGCTTTGAGCTTCTGCGATTTTCACAATAATATCTTCCTTCAGAGCTTCCCCTCCCTGATGAAGAGGGCTCCAGGATTCTACAAAAATGTCGTGCTTCGCACAAAATTCCTTCAGCTCTTTTTGAGCAAGATATGGGTGGCATTCAATCTGATTAAGTACGGGCTTTACGTCGCACTCATCAAGCAGTCGCTGCAGGTGGTCTATATCAAAGTTACAGACTCCAATAGCTTTGATTTTGCCATCATGGTAAAGCTTTTCCATTGCTTTAAACGTATCTACATAATCGTCGAAATCAGGTGTCGGCCAATGAATTAAGTATAAGTCCACATAGTCGAGACCAAGCTTCTCCAAACTTTCCTCAAAAGCTTTTATCGTCTTATCATAGCCCTGGTCTCCATTCCAGACCTTTGTCGTAATAAACAGCTCTTCCCGGGGAACATTGCTTTCTGCAATAGCTCTCCCGACGCCGCGTTCATTCCCATAAATAGCTGCCGTATCTATAGAGCGATAGCCGGTTTCCAGAGCTTTCTTCACAGCAGGTGTGGCTTTTTCATCCTCTACCTGCCAGACCCCGAAACCAAGCTGCGGCATTTCTAATCCATTATTTAATGTTACAAATTGCACAAAAATCGCTCCTTTCTTTAATCACAACCATGTTTAAGTATAGCACAGTGTTCTCAAAAATCACTTCTGATTGCTTGTGCTTTTCTGTTTTCGTTTCCCCTTTTCAATGATAAAATAAACCATATAATAAAAGCACACAAGCCATTGTAGACGTATAGGCAAATATACGAGGGAGGAAACTGAATGACAGCCCCTTTTATACAAAACCATCATTTAAATGTGATTAAACAGAAAAGCATTCATATCCAGAACAGCTTCTCAGATGTAAAAGATGATGAAGTACTGCAAATCGTGAAAAGTCAGGCAGCAGAGGATATTAAGCAGACATTCCCCACATTAAATGAGAATGAAAACAAAGTAATTGATGGGATTTCAAACGTTCGCTCCAGTATTGAAGTAGAAGCATTTATTGGCTCCATCTACCCCTATGTAAAACACTTTCCCGAGATTGGTGAAACAAGCCTCTACCACCTTTTTCCCTACACTAAAAAATTAACCTATCCAGATCTGGTTGCGATTGATTTTTCCAGATTGACCTATCTTGGGTGGAATGACATTGCCAAGCACAGAAAGTATATTGTGTACGAGCTTGATGGAGAATTAGTAGGTTTGGAAGGCCGCTATACACCTGTGAACCGCCACCATCATTGTGTGTTCTGCCGACAATCTGCAAAAACGGCTCTTGTCAGCTTCCGTACAAATGAATACAGTAGTGAAAATCCTGATTATTATCGATCAATCGGCCATTATATGTGCGTGGACAGCAGCGACTGTAACAGACATATTACGGATGTCAGTCACCTTGACTCCTTCATTCGTTCTATTTTGACACCAAAAAAAGGATGAACCTAAGCTTGTTCATCCTTTATATGCTAAGGATATAATTGAAGGTCATATGCACTGGCAGAGACTGGTGTTCTCCCAATCTCCCTTGCCCATACGGAGCATTGCCCGATGTGGTGAACCTCGTGCACAGCCACATAAAGCAGCACCTCTGCAAATTGATAGGAATAAAAACCACCGTTCTCATTTGTCCCCGTAAGTAAATTATTATCCTGCCGGGACGAATAGCTGTCTAAGAATGACTTTGTTGATTCTTCTACTTCATTTGATAATTGAATAATATCCTCTAAAAAAGGGTAATCGTTAAATGATCTGTTTGGGTCTATTTCATTTGCAATCCCGGCAATCCAGCTCTCTTCCACCTGAATGATATGAAAGAATGTATAATGAAGGCTTCGCAGCCCTCCTACTCTAATTTTTATAAATTCAGCATGAGTCAGGTCTCCGCACCAATCCAGCCACTGTTTCCGAATTTTCCAATTGTACTCGTAAAGCTTCTTGATATAGCTGGTGTTCACCTTCTCACCTCTAATTCGCAGCAGCGCCGCTGTTATTACTGTTTTGACGTTTCATAATCATATTTACTCCCATGACCACCGCTACCAGTTCCTCATTTTCTAAATCATCAGAATAATTATTCAAGCGATATGCCGGGGATTCGAAGAAAGAACTTGTTTTCGTAAACGATGCAGCCTCCTGCTTCTGCTGATCAATCATCCTGAAATCCCTTGAAAATGCCTCTGATTCAATAGCATATACTCCCCGATCTACAGCGATATACTCATATTTTTTTTGAAATAGAGCAAATTTCGCTTTCACTTCACCTATTTTCCCGCCATCACTGTCTAACACACTCCACTTATTTGAGAAAAAAGGAAATTCCCCTTTGACCAGAACATTTTCTTCTTTATCCAGTACCTGAATACTTGCAGAAAAAGCCCCTTTTAAGTCAAGTTTTCCAACATATTCTTTATGACCGTTAAAGATTTCTGTCAACCCAGCTGAGAAAAAATTGTCTGTAAAAAAGAGCTGATTTTCCTCCACCACTCTTCCCTCCCATTCCTTTCTGCTTTTTTAGTAATACGACCTTCCTCTTCAAAAGGTTTCATCCTCTCTACTTATTTTTTCTGTCAGGTTTCCCTACACATCCATAGACATTCGCAGTCATTCTGTGAAAAAATACACATATAGTAAAAGAACCAACTCCTTTTTTAAGAGAACGTTGGCCGTTTGCCTGGCAGGCATGAAAGTAATTTATAACACGAAGGAGTGTGAGAAGCATGTCTTTTAATCTTCGCCGCGTGGTCGAACGAAAAAAACAACAGATGATTGAAGCAATGACGGCGAGTGGGGCAAACGTGAAAACAGTCGATGAGCTCAGGGAAATGTCTTTTACTGACCTGGAACACGAGTATGCCATTTTTAAGCACAATCAGATGAAAGAGGAGTGGCTGAATTCAAAAAACTCGGATTCAACTAAGATGAAATCCCCCATTTAATAAACACAGAGCCGGTTTTAAAACCGGCTCTTTTTTTTGGCTTTATTAAAAATATTGGATTTTTGAAAGATATTGGGATCATAAAAAATTAATGAAATCTTAGGATGACTTATTAAGAATATTTAATACAATTCGAATATCATCAATTGGAAGCTGCCCCGGAGCTGAACTGTTTTCACCTATACCAAATGTAATAGTGGAGCCGAACATTCGTCCTATCAATCGAGTTACATTTCCATGTTTTCCCATAGAAATAGTTACTAGAGGAATAGATACAATCTTATCTGCAGCCTTCGTAGCCCGAAGCAAGGATAGTACATCCTCTTCTTCATTTGCCATTACAGATACTTTAGCTATATCAGCTCCTCGTGTTTCTGCTTCTTTCATTTTCCCGATAAGTATAGAATCATCAGGAGTAGATTCAAAATTGTGATATGAACCAACCATCTTTACATTAAACCTTTTTGAGACCTCCCGCAGGCGCTTAAAAGTTAAATCATTATTAATTAATTCATAATCAATTAAATCAACTTTTCCTGAAGCACAAATTTCATTTATTAGATTAATTTTTTCTTCCTCCGTCAATGAAATTTGTCCTCCCCCTTCTTTTTCAGAGCGAATGGTAAATAGTAGAGGAGTCTGTTCCATTGCCTCATAAATAAAATTAAGCGCATCCTTCACTTTGTCTATATGCTCTAGTTCACGAAAATAATCTGCACGCCATTCAATTATATCAGGCTTTTTAGGTTTAATTTTATTTATTTCTTCAACAATTTCTCCCATATCACCGCCCACGACAGGGGTACAAATTAATGTATCTTCTCCCCCTATTCTTTTTCCCTTCATTTCGATTATTCGTTTATTTTCATTCATAATTAATCTCCCTGTTTTGCTTTAAAGTAGTGAATTCTAACAGTAATTTTACAAAATAATTTCGAGAGTTACAATGATCATTGAAACGTACATGGAGCAGAAAAGCTAATTATTCTCAAGCTCATTTTCATGTCTCTTCAAGGTTTCAGGTATTTTTACAATTTTACAGAATAATAGTATACTTTAGCGGAACATAACATTTTCAAGAAGAAAGAGTGCTTCCAATGAAAGATAATAATTTTGCATTGCGTGAAAAAAGTATTATTTTTATCGGATTTATGGGGGTAGGCAAAACCACCATAGGTAAGCTTGTTGCTAAAAAACTGTATAGAAGCTTTATTGATATTGATGAAGAAATAGTAAAAGAGTTTAATATGCCAATTCCAGATATTTTCAGCACTTTTGGTGAAAGTGTTTTTCGTGAAAAAGAAAAAGAACTCATTCAACATTTTACTAATCAAAAACTAAAAATAATATCCATTGGAGGCGGCGCATTCATGCAGCCGGAAGTCCGTGATATTTGTCTCGCTAATTGCATTGTTTTTTATCTTGATATTTCATGGGATTCATGGAAAGACCGCCTTCAAATTATTATAGACAGCAGGCCTATTCTTCAAGGACGTTCTATGGAAGAAATAGAAAAGCTATTCTATAAAAGAAAAGAAATTTATTCCACTCACCATTCAAAGCTGCTTACAGATGAAAAAAACGAAGATGAAATCGCAGAATACATTACTGAGTCTTTAAAGTTGGCATGGGAAATGTATGACTAAATTTAAAAGGTAATAAGTACATAACATTTATCAAATATGTATGTACTTTTTTTATAGCATATTAAGACTTGGACATTATATTTTTTCCATATTCACCCTGCCGGAAAAAAATACTGCTCCCCCTCCCATGTCTGCAATCCGGTCGGGAACGAGTCCATTAACGAGGTGTTTTTCACCATTTTGATCAGCCCACAGTCCCTGGGTCACTATCACACCGGGGAGGACGTGTTCCCCGACTGCTGCCTTCACCACGCATTCCCCGCGGCTGTTCCAAAGTAGCACGTTTTCCTTGTCGGTAATATTTAATTTTTCCGCATCATGTATATTCACATAGGCCAGCGGCTCTTTTGCCGACAGACGGATATGCTTTTCATTATTGGAGAAAGTTGAATTTAAGTAATTATGGTTTGGTGCCGGCACAAACAGAAAATCTCCTTCTTCATCCGACAGCGGTTCATAAGACGGTAAGGCAGGTAACCCCTGCTGCTCGAGTGCTGTAGAGTACAGCTCAATTTTTCCGCTTGGGGTAGGGAGCTGTTCCAGCCAGTCGTCCGGACGCTCCGCCTTCACAAAATGTTCTTCCCAAAGCCGTCTCGGCGTTACTCCTTTTAATACCTGATATCCATCCGAAGTCCTTAATGCCTGCTCGATCATTTGCTCATCAGAATCAGTAAATGCTTTTTCATTAAATCCCAGAGATTGTGCAAGAAGCCGAAACACTTCCGGGTTCGATTTACTTTCTCCGTACCTGTCGATAACTGGACGCTGCATCTGCATGTAATGATGCCAGTAAGAGGTATAAAAATCCGTGTTTTCAAAGCTTGAAGTGGCTGGCAGCACGATATCGGCATACTTCGCTGTCTCGGTTACAAACATATCATGGACGATGGTGAACAGATCGTCACGGGCAAGACCACGGCGCACTTTATTTGCTTCCGGTGCCACCACCGCAGGATTGCTGTTGTAAACAAACATTGAATGTATGGGCGGGTCATTTTCCTCTAATAAAGCAGTGCCGATGGCGTTCATGTTTATGGAACGAACCGTTTTATTTTTCAATAAATCCGGCCGCTGCAATGCAGAGGAACGAAAGTTTAATACACTGCCATTTCCTTTTATCGCTCCACCGCCTTTTTTGAGCCACTGCCCTGTCAGCGCCGGCAGACAGGCGATCGTACGGACACACATTCCCCCATTGTCATGATGCTGAATGCCGTTGCCGATTCGGATAAAAGCGGGTGTTGTCTCTGCGTATGTTCTTGCAAGATCTGTAATATCTTCTGCATTCACCCCTGTTATTTCCGCAACAGTGTGCGGGTCGTATGATTTCACATGCTCGCGGAGCTCTACATGCCCGCTGGTATAGTTTTTTAAAAATCCTTCATTCGTAAGTCCTTCAGCAAAAAGTACATGCATTATCCCGAGTGCGAGAGCTCCATCCGTACCCGGCCGGATCGGGATAAACCAGTCAGCCAGGCGGCCCGTCTGGTTCTTTTGTACATCAATAACAATTATTTTTGCTCCTTTTTTTCGGGCCTTCTGAGCCAAGGTAATCTGGTGCATATTCGTGCTTACTGCATTTATGCCCCACAAAATGATCAGTTTTGAATGGATCGTATCCTCCGGGTCGGATCCAAAGCTTCCTCCCATCGTATAACCGTAACCTGCGGAACCAGCAGAGGCACAAATCGTCCTTTCCAGCCTGCTTGCTCCCAGCCGATGAAATAAGCGGCGGTCCATGCTTTCCGCACTAAGTCTCCCCATATTACCGTAGAAACTGTAAGGGAGGATACTTTCCGGCCCTTCTGTCTTGATAAGGCCTTTCCATTTTTGGGCAATCATTTCGATGGCTTCAGACCAGCTGATCTGCTCAAAAATGCCTTCTCCCTTTTTACCAGCTCTTTTTAAAGGGTGAGTAAGCCGTTGGTCATCGTATATACGCTCAGTCATATGCCTGACTTTATTACAAATAGCACCTTGAGTAACTGGATGGTCCGGGTCCCCTTCGACTTTTTCAATGACACCATCTTTTTTATGAAGGAGAAGGCCGCACTGATCCGGGCAGTCCAGCGGACATACTGATTTAAAAACGCCGTCTTTTATGTTTGTATAATTCTCCACGGTTCCTGGCCTCCTTACTATCATCTGCAATTTTCTCTATTTTAGCATGGATTTCCTGCCTTTATTTGCATTCATAAAAAAATCACCTGAGCGCAATATAGGTAATGGTCACCTCACAATATTACAGAAGGAGACCTGATGATGAACGTGTCTGATATAAGGAGGAAGTTTATGGGAATTCTTGGAGGAAACCAACGTGAAGAGCCGCTTCATTATGGAGAAATATTTGGAATGTGGACGTATTTAAATGGCCTGAAAGGCATGATTGCAGGTTACCAGACATTCGTTAATCATTCTGGGGACCAGGATTTAGTAACGTATCTTGAACAGGCAATCAATCAAGCATTTCAAGAAGAACAACAGATTGAAGAAGTTTTAAAAATGAATGGTATTGGCTTACCGCCAAGTCCGCCGGAGCGTCCGGTTGCCAGTATTGAAAGTATCCCGGCAGGCGCCAGATTTAATGATCCTGAAATCTCAGCCACACTGAGCCGCGATGTTGCGCAGGGCCTCGTAGCCTGCAGCCAGATTATGGGTCAGTGTACGCGAGAGGATATTGCGACGATGTTCGGGCAATTTCATGCTGCTAAGGCACAAGCAGGTTCCCAGCTGCTCCGTATGAATAAAGAAAAAGGATGGCTTATCCCTCCTCCTCTTCATATGGATACACGTGAAACTGAATTAGTCTAAAACCTAACAATAAAAACGGCTCCGGTACATTAGGAGCCGTTTTTTAATAACAAATATTCAATGCTTTCGGAAAGATTATGTCAACTCAATGTGGGAATTTGGATGGGGCCAGGCCCCATCCAAATTCCCACTATCCAAAATCTCTATAATGAATCGAAATCATTATCTGCATCGACCAGGTTGTAGTCGGTAACTGTTGTTTCGAAAAAATCCGCTTTCCCTGTGGTATTATCATTATAAACAGAAATCCATTTCATTGGATTACGGCGATAGCCCTCGTAAATATTGCCAAAACCCAATTCTCTCGTACGTTTATTCGCCATGAATTTAATATAGCTTTCTAATTCATAGGAATGGATACCTTCAATATTATCCCCAACAACATAATTTCCCCATTTGATTTCAAGATCAGCAGCTTTTTTAAACTGCTCACGCACGAATGCGGCAAACTCTTCTGTATCAAGTTCTGGATTTTCTTTTAGAGTTTCCTTTAAAATATTGGCAAAAAGCGTAACATGCAGCTGCTCATCACGATTAATAAAATTAATCATTTTTGAGGTGCCGAGCATTTTTTCATTTCTGGCCAGATTGTAAAAAAACGCAAAACCCGAGTAAAAGAAAAGTCCTTCTAAGATGACATCGTAGACAATAGCCCGCACAAACGTTTCCTTTGACGGGTTCTCAGTAAACGCTGTATAACCCTCGGCAATAAATTTATTTCGTTCCAACAGAACTTCATCCGTTTTCCAGTATTCGAATATTTTCTCCTGCGTCTGACTGTCCGTCACGCTTGATAATACATACGTATAGGACTCGTTATGCACTACCTCCTGAAAAGCCAGCACGGTCATTAAGGCATTCAGGCTCGAATCCGTCAGATAATCTGCTACCTTGGAGGAAAAATCAGTCTGAACGCTGTCAAGAAAAGCAAGCAGTCCAATAATTTTATTAAATGCGTCCCGTTCTTCTTCCGTCAACTCCTTATATTGGTTGCGATCATTAATGAGACTGACTTCATCAGGTATCCAGAAATTGCGGAGCATATTTTTATACATGGGATACGCCCATTTTTTAGAGGCGTCATCCCAATTCAGGATATTGGAGCTTTCTCCGTTAATAATGCCGGTTGACTTATTTGGCGCTGTTGTGTCATATAATGCTCTTTTTTTCAATTCAGGCATTCTTACTTGCTCCTCCCTTAGCTCGAACAGCTTTCACAGTCCTCAATCACTGTCGAAGTCGAGCGAGTATAATATGTCGTCTTCAAACCCTGCTTCCATGCCTCTATGTGAAGATTCAAAAATTCCACTGCTTTTATTCCACGCGGCACGTACATATTGAAGCTGATTGATTGATCGACATGCTTTTGCCGAGCCGCATTTTGCTTTATACTCCACAACTGATCCAGATTAAAAGCAGATTTATAAAGCCATATCGTCTCCGGACCGATGTCAGGTGCGGTAACAGGCGAACGGAAGCCTTTCTTCTCCTCCACATGCTCCTGCCGGAAAATTGGATCTATACTAGCCGTTGAACCGGCTATCAAAGAAGTAGTTGCGTTTGGTGCAACCGCTAATAAATAACCGTTTCTCATTCCATTTTCTTTTATTTCACCGGAGAGCTCCTGCCACTTCTCATCACCTGGATATTTCCGTTCCAAGTACTCACCGGTGGCCCATTCACTTGTTTCAAACAATGGATATGAGCCTTTTTCCTTTGCTAACGATGAGCTTGCTTTAAATGTCAGATACGCGATCGATTCGTAAAGCTCATCCGCATATTCCACTGCTTTTTCAGACTCCCAGCGAATTCCTTTTAATGCGAGAAGATGATGCCAGCCGAAAGTACCAAGTCCGACCGCTCTGTACCGTTTATTTGTATATTCCGCCTGTGCGACTCCAATCGTATTCAGGTCGATTACGTTATCAAGCATGCGTACCTGAATAGGAATAAGACGCTCCAGCACGTCATTTTCTACAGCACGGGCAAGCGATATGGAGGAAAGGTTGCAGACGACCATATCCCCTGGAATCTTTTCTGTAATGATCGTTCCTTCCTCCGTCATTTTTTCTTCCTTCAAGGTGGTAGCACTCATATTCTGCATAATTTCTGTGCAAAGGTTGGAGCTGTAAATCATACCTTCATTTTTATTCGGGTTGCTGCGATTTACCGTATCCCGGTAAAACATATATGGTGTTCCTGTCTGCAGTTGAGACTTCATAATACTTTTCATGATCTCAATAGCAGGAACCTTGCTTTTTGATAGATCAGGATGATGGACACACTGCTCATAGCGCCGACGGAATGTTCCTTCACCCTCGGCTTCATCGTAACAGTCTTCAAGGGACCAGCCCATTTCCTGCCGGACTTCATGGGGATCAAATAAATACCAATCGCCGCGCTCCTCCACTTTTTCCATGAATAGATCAGGAAGGCAGACACCTGTAAAAATGTCGTGCGTCCGCAGCCTTTCGTCACCAGTGTTCAGCTTGGCATCAAGAAATTCCTGTATATCCTTATGCCAGGCATCAAGATAAACTGCGAAAGCACCTTGACGCTGGCCCAGCTGATCAACGGAAACGGCCGTATTATTTAATTGTTTCATCCAGCCCATAATGCCGCCGGCTACTCCTTTGTACCCTTTGATTGAAGACCCTCTGCTTCGCAGCTTCCCGAAATAAACACCGACTCCTCCACCGTTTTTAGATAGATTTGCAACATCGGTATTAGAGTCAAAAATACTTCGCAGACTGTCATCCACCGTATCGATAAAACAAGAACTCAGCTGCCCGACACTTTTGCCGGCGTTGGCCAGTGTCGGAGTTGCTGCGGTCATATACAGATTAGAAAGAGCCCAGTACGCTTCTTTCACGAGAGCCAGTCTTCTGGACGATGGTTCGTTTGACATCAGCTTCATTGCGATAACCATAAAGCGTTCCTGCGGAAGCTCAAACACGTTTCTATTCTTATCAGTAGCCAGATATTTATGAGAGAGGGTCAATACTCCAACGTACGTAAACAGCTTATCACGCTCAGGTTCGATAATCTGCTCCAGCTGTGCCAGTTCAGCTTCAGAATATGTCTGTCTAAGTGCACGATCATAAACTTCTTTCCTTTCGAGGACTTTAAGCAGATCAGATAACGAACCATACTTCAGGGATTCTTGGTAGCCGCGGTTGTTGGCCGCCTGACGGTACAGCTTTTTTAAATAAATATCGGCTGCGACGTAGGTCCAGTCCGGTTCATTGCGGTTGATCCGTTCCGTAGCGTTTAAAATAAGCATATTTGCCAGCTGTTCGAAGGAGTTCATTTTCTTGTGTTGAATATGAGCAAGAACCGCCTCTTCAAATTCTTCTATATTTAATTGTGGAAACGGCTTAGTCACTTCCTCAAGTAGAGAGCGAAGCTCTGTCTCATCAAACGTCCAGTCTGTCTGTCTCTGTTTTTCTGCAGTGACCGTTGTCATTTAAAATCCCCCTGTCGTTACGTCTGCTGAACCGGTACCTTAGTTTCCCGGATTTCTTTAGCAGCTGTAACCATATTCTTTAATGCTTCAATAGTTTCTGGATCCTTCCTCGTTTTCAATCCACAATCAGGATTAATCCAAAATAAGGAAGAAGGAAGAACCTGCAGGGCACGTTCTATCATTTCTTTCATTTCACCAACCGGTGGTACGCGCGGGCTGTGGATATCATAAACTCCCAGGCCGATTCCTTTGTCATACACAGCTGTTTCAAATGCTTCGATCAATTCTCCGTGGCTTCGCGATGTTTCAATGGAAATGACATCGGCATCAAGAGCACGGATAGATTCAATCATGTCCTGAAATTCGCTGTAGCACATATGCGTATGAATCTGAGTAGTATCCTTCACTTGAGAAGTAGCAAGCCGGAAGGCGTGAACGGCCCAGTCCAGATAGTCCTGCCAATCTTCTTTTTTCAGGGGAAGGCCTTCACGCAGTGCCGGTTCATCTACCTGGATCATTTCAATACCAGCGTCTTCAAGCGCTTTAACCTCCGTACTGATGGCTGCTGCAATTTGATTGCACACATCTTTCGCAGGAAGATCATCGCGGACAAAGGACCAATTCAATATCGTTACCGGCCCGGTCAGCATTCCTTTCACAGGCTTGTCCGTTAAAGATTGGGCAAAGCGTGTTTCCTCGACTGTCATCGGCTTGTCAAAAGCAACATCGCCATAGATGACAGGCGGCTTTACGCAGCGGGAACCATAGGACTGAACCCAGCCGAAAGCAGTAAATGCGAAGCCTTTCAGCTTTTGACCGAAAAACTCTACCATGTCATTACGTTCGAATTCTCCGTGGACCAGCACATCAAGACCGATTTCTTCCTGAATGGCGACCCATTCCTTCATTTTTTCTTCTATGAAAGTACGATATTCTTGTTCCGGGAGTTCTCCTTTCCGGAATTTCTGGCGCTGAACTCTGACTTCCTTCGTCTGCGGAAAGCTTCCAATCGTAGTTGTCGGAAGAGCAGGGAGCTTCCATTTTTGCTCCTGCAGCACTCTTCTTTCCTGAAACGGCAGAGGTCGCCTGGAGCGCAGACCGCTCAATTCAGAATTAGAAGCCCTTCCTCTTTCATCTGACTGTGCAAGAGCCTGCAGATCATTTGTATTTTTTTCAATCGCTTCTGTGTTGTGATCTAAATCCCTTAAAATAGTAATTTCTGTAAGTTTTTCGTCCGCAAAAGCAAGCGCATCTTTCAAAATCGCCGGCAGTTCTGTCTCCAGTTCAGTGGTTACAGGAACATGCAGAAGACTGCACGATGGCTGGACTACTGTTCGTTCCGGCGGTACAATATTACTGATTAACGTCAGCAATGCTCGTTTTTGTTTTAGATCAGAACGCCAGATATTTCTTCCGTCTACGATTCCGGCACCGAGCACCTTATCCTCTGGAAAACCGCACTCCTGAAGTGCTTTAATATTTTGTTCCGCTCCATGCACAAAGTCAAGTCCGATACCTGCGACAGGAAGCCGCGTAATTTCGTCAAAGCGGGCGGCTGCTTCAAAATACGTTTGTAAAAATAGTGAAAGCTGTGGTGCAGCGTCATTCAGTCTTTGGTACGCAGCTTTTACCATTGATATATCTTTTTCCGTGATAGAGACCGACAACACTGGTTCATCGATCTGCACCCATTCTGCTCCTGCTTCTTCAAGTTCTTTCAGTACCTGTTCATATAAAGGAAGCAGCTTTTCTAAATGAACTTCAAATTCTTCCGGTGCAAAGCCTTTAGACAATTTTAAAAATGTCAGCGGACCAATGAGCACAGGCTTTCCTTCAATGCCCAGCTCATTTTTGGCCTCTTTATATGCCTGCAGAGGATAATTCTCAGTCAGTCTTGGCTCGACCCGGCCTATTTCCGGCACAATATAGTGGTAATTTGTGTTAAACCATTTCGTCATTTCGCACGCTGGAGCATCCTTAGTACCACGGGCCATTGCAAAGTATGTATCGAGCGAAATGCTGCCTTCTTTATGAACCCCGAAGCGTTCCGGTACAAGGCCAAACATCACAGCTGTATCGAGAATATGATCGTAGTACGAAAAATCGCCTACAGGGATCATATCTATTCCTTTTTCCTTCTGTTTTTTCAAAAAAGACAACCGGAGCTGTTTCATTTCTTTTTGCAGCTCTTCTTCTTCCAAACGTCCGGCCCAGAAACCTTCCAGCGCCTTTTTCCATTCTCTCTTTTCACCAAGCCTCGGGTAACCGAGGTTACTGCTTTTCAATCTCTCCACTTTTTAGTCCTCCCTCATTTTACGGAAATAAAAAAGGGTATTTTCACTTGCGCAATGGGAGAGCGCATGTAAAAATACCCTTGTCATTTAAATCAGACGCAGGAACACCTCCCTATCTCCCGTAGGTAAAACTCGGTGCTGTAAAAACAGGCAGGTCTCCTGGCTCCAGAATAACGTCATGACCGCCTTCCCGAAAAATTCAGTGGCAAATGATCACGACTCTTCTGTTACAGTGGCGGGACCGCGCCGGTATTTCACCGGACTTCCCTTTTAAATCCCAAAACAGCTTGCTTTGGAATACCTGTTTCCTCCGTTTATGAAGTTGACGTACGAATACTATATCTTGTTTCCTGCACTAGTGTCAAGACGATATATGGTATTTATTTACGGAATAATCAGCATATTCTGTTCGTCAAATTTCCAGTCCTCCCCATAGACGGCTTCCCATTTATACGGTTCATTCTGCCGGGTACATTTACTTATTTTCCGAAAAAGAATGACGCGTTTCCTCTGATCCATCTTTTTTAAAAATAACTGCTTCTGTTCCTTGTTTTTCAGCAATATCTTTCGCCCGCTTTATAGCATCTGCTTTTTTGTCATAAACATTGGCTGGTTTTTTCGCGTCACGGGACCGCACAGCCCAGCCGTCATCATGCGGCTCAACCAGCTCCGCTTTCTCCATTAACTCCGGACGGCTTTCGTACCGCTTATCCTTTTCTGAGCGTTCTGTCGGATCTCCCTCCTCCAGAAAATCGCGGATTTCTTTTTGTGATGCATTCTTCTGCCACTCCTTCGCCTGTTCTGTAGCAATCGGAATGGCACGCCCTTCATCGTAGCCGTCATCCAACATGGCATTGGCAATATCAATTGCCTTTTTACGCACAGGTTTATCCAGATTTTTCAACGAAGATGGGTAATCATTCATCGTCCATGGCATCTACAATCATCCTCCTATTTTAGATTTTTATCATCCTATTTCTTTTCCACTTTTCATTTTCCTTAAAACAAACAGCAGTCTTTCTTCCTTCTCTCTATGCCGCTGATCGATTATAATAGAAAGATAGACTATTGAAACCGGTTACTGCATGGGAGTGGAAGAAATGAAAATAGTAATTGCACCTGATTCTTTTAAAGGCAGCATGACTGCTGTCCAAGCTGCTGAAGCTATCAAACGCGGAGTGAACCGCGTCTCAGACAAAATTGAAACGGTGCTCGTGCCGTGTGCAGACGGCGGCGAAGGCACCGTAGCAACACTTGTGGCAGCCACCAATGGAAAAACAAAAATAATACGTGTGACTGGTCCGCTGGGTGAATCTGTTGAAGCTGCCTATGGACTGCTCCATGATAATCAAACCTGTGTTATTGAAATGGCTGCTGCATCCGGGATTGACCTACTCTTAAGAGAGGAACTGGACCCGTTCAAAACCACTACATACGGGGTGGGCGAATTAATAAAAGCAGCGCTTGATGAAGGTCTTCGTTCATTTATAATCGCAATAGGCGGCTCCGCTACAAATGACGGAGGGGCAGGCATGCTCGAAGCCCTTGGAGCTAAAATCACAGATTCTCAAGGAAAAATAGTCTCACGTGGAGGCGGCGGCCTGGCAGATGTAGCAAATGTAGATTTATCTTCTTTTGATTCCCGTATTGAAGAGAGTCAATTTATTATTGCTTCTGATGTACAAAACCCGTTTGTAGGGCCGAACGGTGCTTCTCATGTTTTCGGCCCTCAAAAAGGGGCAGGCGAAGCTGACGTTAGAGAATTAGACGCCAACTTAACAAAATGGGCGGATGTTACCGAAAAAGAAACTGGCTTTCGGCTTCATGAAGCGGTTGGAGCCGGAGCAGCCGGAGGGCTGGGAGGAGCACTTCTCGCCTATTTACACGCTGAAATGCAGCAGGGGGCAGAGGTTATCACTAATGCTGCTGGACTTCATGAAGCATTACATGGGGCAGATATTGCCATTGCCGGGGAAGGTCAGGTGGATTTTCAGACGGCATATGGAAAAACACCCATGGGCATTGCAAAAGCTGCCCAAAAACAGCAGATTCCTACAATAATAATTGCCGGGTCTGTCGGGAAAGGGATTGATACCTTGTACGAATATGGTGTTCAGTCCGTCCACAGCATGATAAATGGTCCGATGACTCTGGACGAAGCTATCGAAGACGCAGAAGAGTTAATGGAAGACTGTGCAGAGCAGATCATCAGGACGGCACTTACTTTCTCCAGCACGCCGTCTTAACATCCCGAAATAAAGGAAGTGACCGTGATGAACCAAACAATTTTATATGGAAAAGACCACCTTACAGTCTCTCTTCCAGAGGATGCGGTGCTTATAGAGCCAGAGCATGTACCGGCAATGTCATCCCCTGAAAAAGGCGTAGTTGACAGCCTGCAAAATCCAATCGGCACTCCGCCTTTAAAGGAAATGGTGCAGGCAGGTGATACTGTCGCTATCGTAATCAGCGACATCACGCGCCCGACTCCGAACGATGTACTGGTGCCATTATTAATTGAAGAACTCGATCATGTTCCACGTGAAAACTTTGTAATTATAAATGGAACAGGCACCCACCGTGATCAGACAAAAGCAGAATTTATCAGTATGCTCGGACAATGGGTTGTCGATAATATTCGGATTATTAACAATCACTGTCATGAGAAAGAGGAGCTTGTCAACCTGGGGAAAAGTAAATTTGGCTGCGACGTTTATTTAAATAAAGAGTATGTGGAAGCAGACTTTCGAATCGTCACTGGGTTTATCGAGCCACATTTCTTTGCCGGCTTTTCAGGGGGACCAAAGGGAATTATGCCTGGAATTGCAGGAATAGAAACAATCATGACTTTTCACAATGCGAGAATGATCGGTGATCCCCGCTCAACCTGGGGCAATATGGAAGACAACCCTTTACAGGAGATGACGCGTGAAGTAAACAATATGTGCCTTCCCCATTTTATGCTCAATGTAACACTGAATGGCGCAAAGGAAATTACAAACGTTTTTTCCGGAGATTTAACACAAGCTCATGAAAAGGGCTGTGAGTACGCAAAAGAACATGCGATGGTCAAATGTGAGGAACGATTTGATGTCGTGATCACCTCAAACTCAGGCTATCCCCTCGATCAAAATCTTTATCAGGCAGTAAAAGGAATGAGCGCTGCTCATAAAATTGTAAAAGAAAACGGAGCTATTATTGTAGCAGCCGAATGCGCTGACGGCCTTCCAGACCATGGCAACTTCGCCAGGCTCTTCAGCATGGCCGATACTCCTCAGGAGCTGCTCGACATGATAGAGGATCCTGACTTTCATATGTTTGATCAGTGGCAGGTACAAAAGCAGGCGGTCATCCAGAATTGGGCCGATGTCTATGTGTATTCCAAGCTTGATGCCCCTCAGATAGAACAAGCGATGCTGAAGCCATGCCCTGACATTTCCGAGACATTAACAGATCTAAAGCAAGCTGCCGGAGAAAATTTAAGCGTAGCTGTACTTCCGCTTGGGCCGCTTACCATCCCTTATGTAGATGAATAAAGTATAAATATTGAAAGGAGATGCTTGAATGCCAGAAGAAAAGCTGAGACATTTACAGGAGATTTTACGCGAAATGAAAAGTGTTGTCGTCGCCTTTTCCGGCGGCATTGACAGCACGCTTCTCCTGCATGTTGCCAATAAAACTCTCGGACAGGAAAATGTTCTTGCGGTCACCGCGGATTCAGAAACGTTTCCATCCCAGGAAATGGAGGATGCCAAAGAGCTTGCCAGGCATTTGAATGTGCGCCACGAAACGATTTCTACTTCTGAATTAAACATTCCTGGTTATACCGACAACACAAGTGAACGCTGTTATTTATGCCGGGACAATCTTTTTTCAAACCTGAAACCGCTGCTAGAGGATAATCATTATGAAAATATAATTTTCGGCCTGATCACTGATGATATGGGAGAGCACCGGCCAGGAATTATTGCAGCAAAGGAGCATGGCGTGCGCGGCCCGCTGCAGGAAGCAGATTTATACAAAAGCGAAATTCGCGAGCTTGCCAAGGACATGGGACTGCCGAACTGGGATAAGCCATCTTATGCATGTCTAGCGTCCCGCATCGCTTATGAAGAAAAAATCACCCTGGATAAATTAACCCGTGTAAATGATGCAGAAAACTTCCTGCGCTCTCTCGGCATTCGCCAGCTGCGGGTCCGTCATCATGACGAAATCGCCCGAGTAGAAGTTTCGCCGGAAGAAATGACGCTGCTGTTAAGCCATCACCAAAAAGTAACCTCTAAACTAAAAGAACTTGGCTATAAATATGTAACGATGGATTTGGCTGGATATAAAAGCGGCAGTATGAACCTATCACTTTCTAATCAAAAAATCTCGGCCAACTAACACCGAAGACGATTATGGGAGGCACACAGTGACACAAAATAAAGAATTTAATGTTTTAGAACTGAAAGATATTAACTGGACTCAAAAAGGAAAACAAATATTAAAAGATGTCAGCTGGACGGTAGAAAAGGACCAGCACTGGGTGCTTTTAGGATTAAACGGCTCCGGTAAAACCTCTATTCTAAAAGCTATTACAGGCTATATGTGGCCAAACAAAGGAGAGGTTTCCGTTCTTGGGCATAAGTTCGGCCAGACGAACATTCATGAACTCCGTAAATCAATCGGCTGGGTGAGCACTTCCTTAGATGAACGTTTCCATAACCGTCCTAGTGACACGGCACTTCAAATCGTGCTGAGTGGAAAAAACGCCACCGTCGGAGTATACGATGAATTAACCGATAATGATTTCAGCAGGGCAAAGGAACTTCTGAAGCAGCTGAATATTGACCATTTATCCGGGCAGCTCTACTTCACGTTATCTCAGGGAGAGAAAAGAAAGGCAATGATTGCGCGGGCACTGATGGCCTCCCCCTCTTTATTAATTCTGGATGAACCGTGTAATGGATTAGACATCTATTCAAAGGAAGAATTGTTATCCACCATTCAATCAATGAATAAGGATCCTGACGGTCCGACACTGATTTATGTGACTCATCATATAGAAGAGGTCGTGCCATCCATCACGCATGCTATTCTTCTTCATCAAGGGGTAGTTACCGCCAGTGGAAAGAAGCACGAGGTGATAACGGAGCCAAAGCTTGAAGAGACCTTTCAGGTGCCACTTTCGCTGCAGTGGGAAAATGAACGTCCATGGATCCGTGTCAAGTCAAAATCGTTAATAGAGAAATAGTGACAACATCTAAGTACGTAAATGTAAAAAAGCCCTCATTCTGCGACTGAGCGTCTGACGGAACGAGGACTTTTTCATTTCATGTACAATACTTTTAGCTCCCGTGGACCCATTTATGATCCGGGTCTTCGTATGGATAAAGCTTGCGCCCGGTAGGTCCAGCCATAAACCATAAGTAATAAATTTCATAGCCGCCGGCTCCTGCTACAGGATGGTAGCCTTTATCAATCGCAAAGCTGTCTCCCTGCTGGACTCTGTAAGCGTCATCAATTTCCCCATCTTTTGTATAATGAAACTGCACTCCAAAACCCTGCTCCGGATTTAATTGGTAATGATAGATTTCTTCCAACTCAGGCTCTTCCGGATAAAATTCCCCGTCATGCTTATGGGGCGGATAGCCTGACCATTGCCCCGGCTTATTAATTGTTTCTCCTAATACGATATTTTGCACACGGCCCTCCACATTATCTGCTAAGATATCCTTTACGTCCCGCTGCCAGCTTTTTTCCCCTCTTTCATGGAGTATCACATCTTCAGGATGGATGACAAACGGTGCAAATTTCTTATCTGCCTTCGCTTTACAGACAGCAATCTGAACATCTGATTCAGCTGTTACTTCAAAGGAGGAGTCACAAGGTACATAGACTGTGGTCGCTTTATCTTCAAACACACTGCTTCTTCCTCCAAGGCTTTCCCATTTCTCCCCTTCTGCTGAAACGGCTGCCTTTCCAGTCAATATAACAAGCGCCGTTTCATAGTCATTGGTTTGACTGCTGTATTTCTCCCCATTTTCTAATGAAATCTTTCCAAGAGCAAGGTGCTCTAACACATCATTATTTTCTCCAATAATATCTTGATACCCTTTTTTGTCTGCTGCTCTATAAAATCGTTTGATGGCTGATCCCTCCATAGACTTTTATGTACTAGTCAAGTTGTATATATTATATAATTGATTGAATTGTCATTCAATATTGCAATGTAAGCGTTTGTATGTTTATGTATACAATCAGAAGGGAATCTTACTATGTCAACACAAATAAAGGAGGGTTAAAACATGAGTGATCCAATTGAACTGACTAAAATAAGAATTGAACAGCACAAGCGACCTCACCGAAAGGCTTATATTGGAGAATTTGAGGAACCTTTCAATTATGGTGTTCACGGCGGGGTAAAAGAATTTTACGGCGTCGAACCTGAAACAGAACACCCCTCCACGCTGGATCATGTAGTGGCTTCCGCAGGCGGCTGACTAACCGGCACATTATCCGGCGCGCTGGAAGCGCGCGGCATACCAACATTTCCTGATAAACTTAACGCAGATGTACAAGGAACCATTGAGGCTCCCGACGGCGTGTTGAAAATTACAAAAATTGATTCTCACTTTTACGTCAAGGTTCCACAAGGTAAAAAGGAAGCTGCTGAACGGGCACTTCATGTGTTTGACAAGGGCTGTCCAGTGGCTCAGACGCTTGCTGGCTGTGTAGAATTTAACCACACGTGGCAGATAGAAGAGTACGAGACTTAATTGTGAACAGACCGCAGCTCCTCCACACTTTTATCCGGACGTTGGTTCCGCTTACAGCTCCAAATTGTATTGTTTTAAGGTTTTGCCGGACATATGTTCCGTTATTAGGTATTATGAGAATCAATTCCTCCCTTTTTCAGCATAATAGCGTACCCTATGGACCTCTGTCAAGAAAGTGGACACCCTTTAACAGAATAGGAATGATGCGATGGTGACAGCTACAGATCATTCTTCCCTATGTTTCAATCGTAGATGATCTCGCAGAAGCGTCAAGCCCAGCCCG
>NZ_JBHIKY010000008.1:0-191864 GCF_042139015.1 Alteribacillus sp. HJP-4
CTGCCCACTTCACTTCATTTGAATATACGTTTTTGCCCATGCAAAAACACCTCCGAATTAGTACTTTGTTTAAGTGTACCATTCCGAAGGTGTTTTATAGTGTCTCGTTAATTTAGGTTAGTCTACTCCCCCTATCGGGGCAGGACCGGCTTTTATTCTTTAGTATACAGAGTCTTTAAACTGATCAAAGTTTTCAAGCTTTTCTTTTATCCGTGCTAAAAATCTACCGCATATAAGCCCATCAAGAACCCGATGGTCAAGGGAAAGACACAAATTAACCATACTTCGGACAGCCAGCATATCTCCTTGCATTACAACCGGTTTTTTTACAATAGACTCAACAGACAGGATAGCAGCCTGAGGGTAATTAATGATAGGTACAGATTGAACAGATCCGAATGAGCCGGTATTATTTATAGTAAAGGTTCCTTTTTTCATGTCTTCACCGCTTAATTTTCCGTTCCTTGCTTTCTCAGCCAGTCTGTTTACTTCCTTCGCAATACCTTTTATGCTTTTTTCATCGGCATGTGGGATTACTGGTACATACAGGGCATTATCTGCAGATACTGCTATTGATACGTTGATGTCCTTTTTTTGTAATATGTGGTCCCCGCCCCAGACAGAATTTATTTCTGGAAATTCCTGCAGAGATTCGACGACTGCTTTGATAAAGAATGGAAAGAAGGTAATTGGAAAACCTTCTCTTCTTTTAAATTCCTGTTTTATCTGATTCCGGTATGCCACAAGATTAGTCACATCAACCTCTACCATTGTCCAAGCGTGCGGTATTTCCTGTGAACTCTGCTGCATCTTTGAAGCAATTGCTTTTCGAACTCCGCTCAATGGTACTTTTGCATCACCGGCATTAGATGATATGTGAGGATGTTTTTCATTGTCGGTATCCCCTGGTTCTGCTGAACTTCCTGCAGAAGAGACTTCATTATTAATGATGGATTCTAAATCCTTACGGGTAATTCTTCCACCTCGTCCGCTTCCTGTTACTGCAGTAAGATCTATATTATTATCCTGTGCCATTCTTAAGACAGCAGGAGAATACCTGTGTTTTAAAGATTCAGCTGCTGTGTTTTCCTCAGGTGATGCTATTTCACTAGAATCTGTAGGCTCTGTTTTCGGTGCATCGTCCTTGTCGATCTTACGCTTTTGAGTATCTGCTTCTGTTTCAATATAGCAGATTAAACTGCCAACCTGGACGGTTTCATCTTCTTTCACCATTAATTCTTTAATTGTTCCGGCTGCGGAGCAAGGCACTTCAGCGTTCACTTTATCTGTCATTACTTCCGCAATCGGATCATATTTATTCACTTTATCTCCCGGCTTAACAAGCCACTTTGTAATGGTACCTTCGGTTACACTTTCCCCAAGCTGCGGCATTTTGATTTCTTCTGTCATGACCTGTGCTGCCTCCTTAAAACTCCGCTAAGTCGCGGATCGCTTTTTCTACTTTATCCGGATTAATCATAAAATACTTTTCCATCGTAGGAGCATAAGGCATCGCGGGAACGTCCGGACCTGCAAGCCGCTGAATAGGTGCATCAAGATCAAATAAACATTTTTCTGAAATAATAGCAGCTACTTCACTCATAATACTTCCTTCTTTATTTGCTTCTGTCAAAAGAAGAACCTTCCCGGTTTTAGAAGCAGCTTTCGTAATTGCAGCAGCATCGAGCGGATAAACGGTACGAAGATCTAGAATATGAACCGAAATTCCTTCCTTCTCTAGTTTTTCCGCTGCCTGCAGTGCAAAATGCACACACAGCCCATAGGTTATAACTGTTACGTCGCTTCCTTCTTTTTTTATATCTGCTTTTCCAATTGGAAGAGTATAATCATCCGTGGGAACCTCACCTTTAATTAGCCGGTACGCACGCTTGTGTTCAAAAAATAACACGGGATCATTCGAGCGGATAGAAGCTTTTAATAGTCCTTTGACATCATAAGGAGTTGAAGGCATAACGATTTTCAGACCAGGTACATTTGCAAATAACGCTTCAACAGACTGTGAATGATATAAAGCACCATGCACTCCACCGCCGTAAGGCGCTCTTATAGTAATCGGACAATCCCAGTCATTGTTAGAGCGATATCGGATTTTCGCAGCTTCAGAAATAATTTGATTAACTGCAGGCATAATAAAATCCGCAAACTGCATTTCCGCTACAGGCCTCATTCCATACATGGCTGCCCCGATTCCAACGCCGGCAATAGCTGATTCAGCAAGCGGCGTATCGAGTACTCTCGCTTCCCCAAATTCTTGATAAAGCCCGTCTGTTGCCCGAAATACACCTCCCCGTGTTCCAACGTCTTCTCCGAGGATAAATACTTTGTCATCTCTTTTCATTTCTTCTTGAAGTGCAGTTGTAATGGCTTGAATATAGTTAATTATCGGCATTAATTTTCACCGCCTGACTCTTCGTAAACAAATCTTAGCGCAGATTCCGGATCTGCATACGGAGCTTCTTCTCCAATTTCAGTGGCCTCATCAATCAGCTTACGAATTTTTTCATTCATATTTTCTGCTATTTTATCAGTTAATACGTCTGCCTCTCTTAGGTATGTGGCAAAGGTATAGATTGCATCCTTTTTTTTCGCTTCCTCGACTTCCTCCTTCTCCCGGTAAGATCGATCATCATCATCGCTCGAGTGAGGAGTGAACCGGTAGGAAACAGTTTCGATCAGGGTAGGGCCTTTACCACTGCGTGCGCGTTCGGCCGCATTTTTGACAGCTTCATATACCGCAAGTGGATCATTTCCGTCCACTGTAATTCCAGGCATACCATAGCCTGCTGCCCGGTCTGATACTTTTTCACATCCCAGCTGCTTTTCGACCGGAACAGAAATAGCATATTTATTATTTTCACACATAAAAATTACCGGCAGGTTGTGAACTCCTGCAAAATTAAGGCCTTCATGAAAATCCCCTTGATTGGAAGAGCCCTCTCCAAAGGTAACCAGCGCTACAAAATTTTTTTTCTCCATTTTTCCGGCAAGTGCGATTCCTACTGCATGTGGAACTTGTGTTGTTACTGGCGAGGAACCAGTGACAATCCGGTTCTTTTTTTGACCGAAGTGACCCGGCATTTGACGGCCTCCTGAATTAGGATCATCCGCTTTTGCATAACCAGCCAGCATAATATCTGTCGCTGTCATGCCAAATGTAAGGACAATGCCTAAATCCCGATAGTACGGCAGCACATAATCCTGTTTTTTGTCAAGTGCCATTGCGGCACCTACTTGAGCCGCTTCCTGACCCTGGCAGGATATTACAAAAGGGATTTTTCCCGCCCTGTTTAACAGCCACATTCTTTCATCAATTTTTCGTGCAAAGAGCATTGTTTCATACATCGTCAACGCTTCGTTATCTGACAAACCAAGCTCTTTGTGCTTTACCTGACTCAAAGTAACGACCTCCTTATTACGAGTGGATAGCTTTCCCATCAACAGCCAATGCAGCTTCTCCAAAAATTTCAGACAGGCTTGGGTGAGGATGAATTGTTTCTGCGATTTCAAAGGAAGCCGCATCAACGAGCTTCGCGAGTGCTGTTTCAGATATTAGTTCCGTCACATGCGGTCCGATCATGTGAACCCCTAGTAAATCATCATTATTTTTGTCTGCAATTAACTTGACAAAACCGTCCTCATCACCTGCTACCAGCGCTTTGCCGATGGCCTGAAAAGAGAATGTTCCAGTTTTAAATTCAAATCCTTGTTCCCTCGCCTGCTTTTCTGTAATTCCGATACTTGCTGCTTCGGGTCTGCTGTAAATGCAGCGTGGAACCATTGAATAATCTAAAGGGGAAGGTTTTTGATTTAATAGATGCTCTACAGCTATTATTCCTTCTCGGGATGCCGCATGAGCAAGCTGCATTCCACCAATCACATCTCCGACTGCGTAAATATGGGATTCCTTTGTTTGAAAAAATTCATTCACAGAAATCTGATTTTCGACTGTTTCAATATCCGTATTATCTAGCCCGATATCTTTAATATTCGCTTTTCTTCCAACGGAAACCAGGACCTTTTCCGCTTCAAAGACCGCTTCTTCATTATTATGTGCAGCAAAAATGGTGACTTTATTTTGCTTCTTTGTTCTTTCCGGCTTTACGTCAGCACTGCATACCACTGTCACTCCACGCTTCTCTAATTGCTCTTTCATTGCTGAAGAGACTGCTGCATCCTCACTTGGTAAAATCCGTTCTGCATATTCAAGAACCGTAACTTGAACACCAAAGTCGGAAAACATCGAAGCCCATTCGATTCCAATCACTCCGCCTCCTATAATAATAATGGAAGAAGGCAGACTTTCTATATCAAGAGCATCGTCTGATGTCATTATCTGTTTTCCATCTGGTTCTAATCCGGGAAGATGGGCCGGGCGTGAGCCTGTGGCAATGATGACGTTCTTCGGAACAAGCATTTCATTCTCTGTGCCATCACTCATTTCCACTGATATAGTACCTGGAGTCGGAGAAAAAATTGATGGGCCAAGAATTCTGCCATGTCCCTCAAAAATATCTATTTTTCCTTTTTTCATCAGCTGACGCACGCCTTGATAAAGTTTATTGACAATTTTATTTTTTCTCTCCTGCACTTTATCAAAATGCAGCTCCGGGTCTGCAGCAGTGATACCATATGATTCACAATTTTTAATTTGAGCAAATACCTCCGCACTTCTCAGCAGAGCTTTACTTGGTATACACCCTTTATGTAAACATGTGCCGCCCACTTTGCTTTTTTCGACAACTGCTGTTTTTAATCCTGCCTGAGCTGCACGGATAGCAGCTACATAGCCGCCGGTGCCTGCTCCTAAAACTATTAAGTCATATTCCTCTGCCATTTCTAGTCCCCCTGACTGCATAATATCCCTCTGTGGCCTTCATGGTTTGGCACGAGGAAATTACAATACCTTGATTTTATCGTAATATCAAGGACTTTGCTGAGAATTTCCTTTACATATCAGCTTTTCCTGCTTAAAATATGATGTTCATCCCTTAAAAATTGTTTTCTGGACCGCTTCATCTTTTCAATTCTTTCTTCTGCAAGCCGGTCAGCTGCCCTGTAGGTTGGAATTTTATCGCGTTTTGCAATTTCTATCACTTTGGCAATATTGTCATATACACCTTCTACTTTTTTCATCGCTCTGTCGCGGTTATATCCATATAATTCGTCGGCCACATTGATTACTCCTCCAGCGTTAATTACGTAATCTGGAGCGTAGACAATACCATACTCATACAACATATCGCCATGTTTATTTTCTTTAAGCTGATTGTTAGCTGCACCAGCTATAACTTTTGCCTGCAGTTGAGGAATCGTTTCATCATTTATAATTGCCCCCAAAGCACAGGGACTGAAAATATCACATTTTACCTGATAAATGTCGGACGGATCAACAGATAGCGCTTGGAAATCATTGACTGCCCTCATTACGGAGTCTTTATGAATATCGGTCACTATCAGAGATGCTCCTTCTTCATTTAAATGTCTGCATAAATTATACGATACGTTGCCGACTCCTTGTACAGCAACTGTCTTTCCACCGAGATCATCTGTACCAAAAGCTTCTTTTGCTGCGGCTTTCATTCCTACATATACTCCGTATGCGGTGACAGGAGAAGGATTGCCGCTAGAGCCAAATGCTGGGGAAATACCTGTAACAAAATCGGTTTCTTCATGAACAATATCCATATCCTCTTCGGTCGTACCTACATCCTCAGCAGTGATGTAGCGCCCTGCCAGTCCTTGAATGTATCTGCCAAAGGCGCGGAACATTTCCTCATTTTTATCTTTCCGGGGATCTCCAATAATAACTGTTTTTCCACCGCCGAGATTCAGACCAGCTGCTGCATTTTTATACGTCATTCCTTTTGCAAGACGTAATACATCCTCAAAAGCCTCTTCCTCAGATTGATACTTCCACATACGAGTCCCCCCCAGGGCAGGCCCGAGGGTTGTATCATGAATAGCAATAATGGCTTTTAAACCCGAGGTCCGGTCCTGGCAGAGCACGACCTGTTCATAATCATACATTTCCATTTCATTAAATAACTCCACTGCTGTGATCCCCCTTCTATTTCTGCTTTATCTATACAAATATTATGCAAGGAGCATGCCAACTTATTTTTGCAAGCTGCACGAGAAGTTTAACCAATTCTTATATGAAAATTATTGCACACCCTGAAATTTATTGCATGCCATTTTTTGCAATATGATGACGTTCCATCTTATAGTATAGACTACGAAGGGATATGTTAAGCTGATCAGCAGTTTTAGTCTTATTAAATTCATTTTCCTGCAGCTTTTCGATAATTAATTTTTTCTCAAAACTATCTAATTTCTGCTGGAGTGTAAATTGTTCAGCACCCCACTCTGTCCGGGGGGACACTGCTGTTGAAACTTTTTTATACCGATTATGTAATTCAGGAAGATGAGCTGCCTGAATGACGTTTTCTGTATTGCTCATTGAAATAACAGCTCGTCCAAGTAAATTTTCGAGTTCCCTCACATTACCCGGCCAATCATAGCCGTGCAGCACTTGGATGGTCTCTTTGGATATTGCCGTAATATTCCTACCATAATCTCTGTTTATTCGAGTGATCAAATGGGTACAGAGCGGCTCAATATCCTCGATCCTGTCTCTCAGCGGTGGAATTTGAATCGGCATACGGTTTAGACGGTAATATAAATCTTCTCTGAATTTATTTTCCTGTAATGCTTTTTCAAGATTCACATTAGTAGCCGCGATCACTCTTACATCTACCTGGCAAGAGCGCGTCCCCCCTACTTTTATAAATTCCCCTTCCTGAAGAACTCGAAGCAGTTTTACTTGAGTAGATGCTGGTATCTCTCCAATCTCATCCAATAAAATACTGCCTTTATCAGCTTCCTCAAAAAAACCCTTCTTCCCACCATGCCTGGCTCCCGAAAAAGCACCTTCTTCATAGCCGAATAATTCGCTTTCTAATAACGTTTCTGGAATCGCAGCGCAATTTACTCGGATAAATGGATGAAATTTACGATTACTTTCATTATGAATTGCATGTGCAAACAATTCCTTGCCTGTACCGGATTCACCCCTTAATAATACTGTGACAGGCACATTTGCACTACGCTCAGCCTGTTCTTTTACCAGTGTCATTTCTCTGGAACTTCCGATAATATCATCAAAGCTGTATTTTGCTTCTAACGTCCTGATTAACTGTTTAGCTCGTTTCAGCTCTTCCGTGAGAGTTCTTATCTCTGAAACATCATGTATGACCCCCACACTGCCTTTTATATCGCCATCGACAATTACCGGAGCTACATTGACAAGCACATCTTTCTTATTCGGCCCAACTTTTAATCTCACGCCGCGCACTGGCTTTTTCGTATTTAAAACCTTCATATGCATACTTTCACCTTCTGAAATATCAGTATGGGCGGGCTTTCCAATAACCTCCATCGCCGGCAGTCCGGTCAGCCTGGTATATGCAGGGTTTATCATCATACCTAAACCATCTTCATCCACAACTGAAATAGCCTCTTCTGAAGAATTAATTATCGCCTCGAGCATCTGACGTATGCTTTTTAAACTTGTCACTTCCTCAGCTATCTTTTCTATATCTGTAACGTCTTTAAACACTGCAAGAGCACCGATGCATTTATCTCTATGCCACAAGGGCAGCCTGGTAGTTACAATTGTATTTCCATTTGTAAAGGTGAGTTTTTGATTCTCTTCTTCTTTTTTTCTTTGAAGAACCCTCAAAAGTCCGCTTTCCGGCAGTACTCTTTCGAGACGAGAGTCAAGGGCCAACTCCTGCGATATACCTGTTAAATTTGATGCTTTTCGATTAAATAAGACAATTAAACCATCTTTATTAATCGCGATCATTCCTTCATGAATAGCATCAAGAATAGTGCTGTGTATTCGGTGCTGAATTATTAATTCCTTCATCAGCCGGTATTTATATCTCAATAGTGTGACACCCTTCCTTTGGAGCAGACTTTGGACATCCATCTCTATATAGAGTACAATACAAATGACATGATCAACAGTTCATTTTAGGAGAGATTTTTTCATGCGCACAATAGCTCTGCTCATACTTGTTATTCCTGGTTTTTTTGCTGCGTTGGGGATTAAACTTATGAGAGATATGCTTTTTCAAATTCTTCAGCCGCCCTTCCCTTTTTTATGGCTCCAATTTGTAACAGGACTATTGCTGCTTATATTTGGGATCTGGTTTATCTCCGGATTTGTTCTTTACAGGGATAGAAAAAACAATAAAACCGGAGTGCGGTCGACTAAATTTTAGATAACACTATATCACCTAATAAATTGGAAAGAATGGTAACAGTCGATGCATTTATAAACTGTTGCCTTTTTTCTTTTCCCTTCGCGCGGAGGGAAACTTCCGGGAAGCATATATTCATTATTTATTTTAATTATTTGCTAATAATTCACGGAGAAGGTTTATATCCGGCTTATCTATAAGCTTTTTAGTTGTATGTATTTCCTCTTCAAGTTTTGAGAGTGTATTCTGCGTCTTTTCTAAAATTTCATTATCAAAAAATTGTTCCCAAATATCTTTTTTTAAACTTTTTAAGTGATCTTTTTCTGTTTCAAGTCTGAGTATGTGATGCTGTATTAAAAGTTTTTCGTCCATGTCATTTACTGAATTTAGTTTAGAATATAAAGTTTCAAGTTCTTTATAGTCCGGTACCTCCATACTAATTGCTGATCTGAATCGATCATAAAACCTTAGGTCTTCCATTATTTCTACCTGTAAATCGGTTCTTTCAACTTTATCAATATACTTAAGATTGGTTTCACGGAAATATTTTTCATTATATTTTATTTGATATGATTCTTCTTCAGTTAAATCTTTAAATTCCTTTAATAAAAAATCTCTATTCGATTCAGCTAACAACATCCCATTTACAGCATTAGTTAACTCTTCTTCCAGACTAATCAAAGCCGGCAATTGATCAATTGTCCTATTAAACTTATCCCGTAAGAGGTCATCTTCGAGCTGCCTATCCATCTGTTTTTTAACATTTTTAACTTGTGAACTTGCAATAAAATAAGCTACTGCAGCGCTAATTAGACTACCTGAATAACTTCCCCAAAAATTTAACCACGTATTTCCATTTCCAAATGCAAATCTAGAAGTTCCACTAAACAGAACAAAATTAAGGATAATTGGAAATATTAAGGCAAGTAAAGTTCCGGTAAGAAAAATTTTATTATGTTTTACCCATTTCTTCAATTAAGGTCACCCTTTTCCAATGTACGTTTTATTTGAATATCAGTGAAAGGCATTGGCGGGATAAAAATTGGTATAGAATTCGCACTTACGGTGGTGGACTTGAAGGAGCTCACAACCAGGGCACAAAATAAATCCAAGATTTCACATGGTTATTTTATTTTTTTAAGATAACATTTCATAAAATTTCATAAGAAACGCTTCCGACTATCATTATGATAAGCGGAAGCGTTTTTGTACTCTTCAAAAGCAGTTATTCCCCAATCTCAAATTAATCGACGCCTTTTCAGACTTTACGTTTGTATATTGCTATACCTTGTAACACCATATTGTTATTACTTTCAACTGACCTTGTGCTCCAGTCGGAGCTTATCAGCAACCATTGCAATAAATTCGCTGTTTGTAGGCTTCGCTTTTGAAACATTGATGGTGTAGCTGAACATTTTCGAAATTGAATCAAAATTTCCTCTGCTCCAGGCAACCTCAATTGCATGCCTGATTGCCCTTTCTACTCTGCTTGAGGTTGTATTGAATTTCTTTGCGATGTCAGGATATAAAACCTTTGTAATCGATCCTAACAATTCAATGTCGTTATATACCATTGAAATTGCTTCCCTTAAATACATATAGCCTTTTATATGAGCTGGTACTCCGATCTCATGAATAATATTAGTAATGCTCTGGTCAAGATTTATTTCAGCAGGTTTTGTCTCTTTATAGGATGAGTAGGCAGGCTGAAATACAGAACGTTCATTTCCACTTACTTCCCTAATGTTGGAAATAAGCGTTTCCATATCAAATGGCTTGAGGACATAATACGATGCTCCCAGGTTTACAGCTTTTTTTGTTACATCTTCCTGCCCAAAAGCTGTCAGCATGATTATCTTGGGGCGCTTTTCTTTCTGACCTGAATTAATTTTCTCTAAAACAGCGAGACCGTCCAAATGAGGCATAATAATATCAAGCACGAGTACATCCGGATTCTTCTAATCAACGACCTTTAAGCATTCCTGGCCATTATAAGCGTAACCTGTTGCTTCCATATCATCCTGAGCCCCTATATATTCAGTTAGCAGCCCTACTAATTCACGATTATCATCTGCCACACACACTTTAATTTTATCCACTATATTGTTCCTCCTCATGGTAAAGTACCCAAAGTCTATATATTCATTTCGACATGCAGATGAAATTCCCTTTATAATTTAAAAAAATGGTAAAAATAAATTTAAACCTCTAAAATCCTTTCAATATCTATAGGATACGACTTTATTCGACGTTTGACAAAACTCATTTTGTGTGTTTTTGTCGAAAAATATTTATATATATATTTTGTATCCATATTATCACAGTTGACATGACAAAAAAATGCCGCTCGGCATTTTTTTGATAACTGAATGAATTTTAAAAGTCCATATCGAACAGAAGATACGACAAGTCCTGTGCGTCGCGGTACAAGCTATACGTATGATTACTCCTCTACACGAAGAGAGGTTAATCATCTTTTATTTAATTAGGCAGCTTGCTGACGAGGAGGCTTAGAACAAGCCCGCGGTTATATATTCAAAATAGCAATTATGAAATGGATTCAACTGTATATTGGTTTTACTATCCAGCAGGTTTCAAATTATTTACGTTACTACTGTTCGTTTCATTAAGCATCCATTCTATATGACAGGCATATCCTGTCGTCGAATCATTAACAAATACATGAGTCACCGCACCTATAATTTTGCCATTTTGGATAATTGGGCTTCCGCTCATTCCCTGTATTATCCCCCCGGTTCTGTTTAGTAAATCTGGATCTGTCACTTTAATGACCATTCCTTTTGAAGCTGGATACAGCTGCGGAATCGTTTGGACAACTTCTATGTCAAACTCTTCTACCTCCTGGCCTTCCACCACTGTACGCATCTTCGCCGGGCCTTTTTTTACTTCATTTGATTTAGATATTGGCAGAGCTTGTTTTGATAAAACTTCTTCCCCTGTCCAGTTTCCAAAAATACCAAATGGACTGTTTTTAGTTACATTGCCAAGTAACTTATCCTTCGATTTTAAGACAGCCTGCTTTTCCCCCGGGTGCCCGTTGCTGCCTCTTTCAATAGCATTAACGGAGGAACTGACAATTTGTCCTTCCTTAATAGCAATTGGTTTCTTAGTGTCTGAATCACTAATAACATGGCCGAGAGCACCATATTTTTTTGTTTGTGGGTCTACAAAGGTAAGAGTGCCTACTCCCGTGGCTGCATTTCTAATGTAAGCTCCAATCACACTGCCTTCATCGTTTTCATACGCTTTTATTTTTTTTGTCAGTAACTCATTTCCGCGCTTTATTCTGGTGGTGAGAGTTTCTCCAGATTTAGCTGCCTGCAGTCTTGATACTACATCGTCAAGAGAATTCATGCTGATACCATCTATTTCTAAAATGATATCCCCTGCTTTTAAGCCGGCTTCTTCAGCTGGGGAAACTCTCCCATTTTCAGTAATGATCTCATGAAATCCAACGATAATTACCCCTTTTGACTGTAATGTGACTCCAATCGATTCTCCCCCAGGGATCACTTGACGTCTTTCTTCTGAATGAATTTTAATACTCTTTTCTGGAAACCCCGCTGTCTTTACAGCAGCGTAAGTTTCGTCTACCGCAGTAACCTCTGCATTGTCCTTAAGCCCCGACTGCAGTACTTCTTTTTTCTGCATCGGTGTCAATGCTTCATCTATTGCGATTTCGTCTGGAATCGCTAAAAATTGCTGTACATTCTGTTGAGTTAAAAAAACTGTGAGAAGGCACAGCAAGAATATTCCGATCCAGGTATTCCCCCTTTTCATATGGTTTCCTCCCCCGCAATTATTTCTGTGATATCCATAATGTTGCCTCTTCTTTTATTATTTATAAGCGGGAAACAATAGAAAAAGCTGGCTTTGTATGCAGCCAGCTTCAATGTGATCCTGTTTTTATCTTTTTTGCCATTGTCAAAAGCTCCATGGCATTCTCTTTTGTTAGTTCTGTTACCTCCACACCAGAGATCATTCGAGCGATTTCATCGGCTTTTTGTTTTTGGGTAAGCGGGTCCACGGAGGTAATAACCCTTCCGCTATTTTCCGTTTTTTTTATAAAAAGATGCTGATCCGCCATCGCAGCTACTTGTGGAAGGTGGGATATACACAATACCTGAGAACCCTTTGATACAAAGTGTATTTTTTCAGCAATTGCCTGGGCGACTCTGCCGCTGACGCCGGTGTCAATTTCATCAAAGATCAATGAAGTGACATGTTGAAAACCAGATAATATGGTCTTCATGGCAAGCATAATTCTTGATATTTCCCCGCCGGAAGCTACTTTCACTAACGGCTTTACAGGTTCGCCTGCATTTGTTGCCATCAAAAATTCGACTTTGTCCTTGCCGTTTTCATTAAAAATAAATCGATGTTGTTCATATTCGTATGAATAACCTTTTGATGGCTGCTGAAGAGCAATTTCCATTTTAGCTTTTTCCATATAAAGTGCCTGCAGCTCCAACTGAACGCTGCTCGTCAATTCTTCTGCAGCCTGTTTTCGAATGTCAGTTAATGTCTCTGCCTCTGCGAGCATATCCATTGCCGTTATTTCAAGTTCCTTTTCATACTCTGCAATTCGTTCGTCTTTGTTTGAAAGCGATTCTGCTTCTTCTCCAACCGAAGCAGCAAATTCTAATATTTCTGCGACACTCTGCCCATATTTTCTTTTCAGCTGATTAATTTCATCAAGTCGCTTCTCTACTTCATGGAGACGCTCTGGTTCAAACGAAAGAGAATCAATCTGTTCTCTTAAAGAAAATGCCGCTTCTTCAAGCATATAGTAAGAGGAATGAACGGCTTCTGAAATATCAATTAATTCTTCATCAATGGCGGCGGCTTCCTCCATGTTTGCCATAGCCAGACCGTTCCAATCAAGGGCCTTCCCCTCACCGTATAAATTTTCATAAGCCTGGGTTAATTTATTAAAAAGCTTTTCTGTGTTCGCCAGGATATACCTTTCCTTTTCAAGATGTTCGTCTTCTTCAGGCACGAGCTGAGCTTTTTCAATTTCCTGCAGTTGATATTGCATAAAATCAAGTCTGCTGGCCATCTCCTGATCATTTTCCTTAAGCTTTCTTAGTTGATTATGGATCGATATAAATTTTTTATACCTTCCTTTATAATCCAGTAAAGAATCCTGAAGGTTTTTACCGGCAAACCTGTCAAGCATGGGCAGATGCTTTTCAGGCTGCATTAATTCCTGATGTTCATGCTGTCCGTGTATGTCGACAAGCGACTGGCCGATCTCTCTTAGGATAGCAAGAGTAACGAGTTTTCCGTTTATTCTGCAGATGCTTTTTCCTTGATTGGTTATGTCTCTTCGCAGAACAATCATATTCTCATCCGTATCAATACCCGCTTCTTCCAATTTAAAATTTGCCGGATGCTGCGGTTCGATAATGAATAAACCTTCAATTTCTGCCCGCTTTTCACCATGCCGGACAAATTCAACGGACCCTCGTCCGCCGATGAGTAAACCAATTGCATCGATAATAATCGACTTTCCGGCTCCTGTTTCTCCAGTCAGCACGGTTAGTCCCTCACCGAAGGGGACTGTTAATTGGTCGATGATGGCAAAATTCTTTATGGAAAGTTCTTCGAGCATGCTACCACCTCGGAAATGTTAATTTCATTACAGCATATCTAAAAACCGATCTACCACTTCAGATGTTTTATCCTTTTCTCTGCAGATAATTAATATTGTATCATCGCCGCAGATAGTTCCTAATATTTCCTCCCAGTCAAGATTGTCAATTAATACTGCTACAGCATTAGCATTTCCGGGAAGCATTTTCATGACTATCAGGTTGTCTGCCTGATCAACTCCCACAAAGCTGTCGACAAGCGCTCTTTTCAGCTTTTGCATTGGATTAAAACGCTGGTCTGCAGGAAGGCTGTATTTATATCTTCCATCAATCATCGGCACTTTAACCAGGTGTAATTCTTTAATA
This sequence comes from Alteribacillus sp. HJP-4, assembly GCF_042139015.1. Lineage (NCBI taxonomy): Bacteria > Bacillati > Bacillota > Bacilli > Caryophanales > Bacillaceae > Alteribacillus > Alteribacillus sp. HJP-4. Next base: position 14,270 of record NZ_JBHIKY010000008.1, read on the forward strand.
TCTCTTGATACTGTAGCCTGGGTGACGTTAAATCCAGCTTTTTTGAGCCGGTCTACAAGCTCATCCTGTGTTTCTATTTCATCGTTTGTAATAAGGTCTCTGATTTTTATATGTCGCTGTCCTTTATTCATAAATAATCCTCCTTTACTGTCCAAAAAACTAACTGTATCATACCTAATATTTTATATTTATACAAACTCATGAGTAAAAGAAAGTAATTGTGGAATAATAAAGGAGGGAAAAAGCAGGCTGTGCCTGCTTTTCTTATTTAAGATTATTTGAACTGATGTGTGGCCTTCATCACCACTTCCTGGATTATTACCGGGGAGCAGGGAGAGGTTGTGGATTGGTTTTTGGAGATATGCAATAAAAACTCGACGTTTCCATCCCCGCCGGTTATAGGCGAGTAGTCCAGCCCTGTCACAGCAAAACCGGTCGAATGTGCAAAATCACATATATTAGTTATCACTTCTTCATGTACAGCTGTGTCTCGAACGATTCCTTTTTTTCCAACTTTATCACGGCCCGCTTCAAACTGCGGCTTTATGAGAAGGCAGGCTTCTCCATCATCGCTTAGTATTTGATAAAGTGGCGGGAGCATTAATTTTAATGAAATAAAAGAAACATCGACTACAGCGAACTCCGGTTCTCCTTCAGTAAAATCTTCAGGAGATGCATAACGGAAGTTCATTCTTTCTTTTACAATTACCTGCGGATGTACTCTTAATGACCACGCGAGCTGGTTATAGCCTACATCCACGGCGTAGACCCTCGCAGCACCGTGTTGAATCGCACAGTCAGTAAATCCCCCGGTAGAAGCACCGATATCAAGTACTATCTTATTACTACACCTAAGATTAAATACTTGGATAGCTTTTTCAAGCTTTAAACCACCTCTGCTCACATACGGCATCACTTCACCCTTAATCCGCAGTACAGCATCTGTTTTCACTTTCATGCCCGGTTTATCCGCACATTCGTCATCTGCAAAGACTACTCCTGCCATAATTGAACGTTTTGCTTTTTCTCGTGTTTCAAAAAAACCTTTTTGGACAAGCAGAACATCAAGTCTTTCTTTTTTCATTGTAATTACGCCCTTTTGACTCTTCCCGGAATAAGTGATGTTAATCTATCGGCAACTCCTGAAGGTGTAAGGCCTATTTCTTCATACAGCTCAGGAACACTTCCGTGCTCAATATAACGGTCAGGAATACCCATCCGCTCCACGGTCATATGGTGGCAGCCATTATCATGAAAATGCTCTAAAACTGCGCTGCCGAAACTGCCTTTTAAGGACGCTTCCTCAAGAGTTAATATTGGTCTGTTTTCATCCTGAAGCTCCGAGAGCAATCCTTCATCCAGCGGTTTGGCAGATCTTGCATTTACAATGCGTACGTGGATATTCTTTTCTGCCATCAATTCGGCAGCCTGCTCTGCGACAGGAAGCATTGTTCCAAACGTTAATATCGTAGCTTCACTGCCATCCCGGACTATTTCCCATTTCCCGATCTCCATTTTTTTCAATTCATCGTCCATTTCAATACCATAACCGTTTCCGCGCGGATACCGGACGGCAATTGGGCCGGCATCATAACTGACAGCTGTAAACAGCATGTGCTGCAGCTCGTTTTCATCTTTTGGCATAAGTATCTTCATATTAGGAAGATGCCTTAAATAAGCGATATCAAACACACCCTGGTGTGTCTCGCCATCTGCTCCGACCAGGCCGGCTCTGTCAACTGCAAATACAACATTTAGGTTTTGTCTGCAAATATCATGAACGAGCTGGTCATAGCCGCGCTGCAAAAAGGTCGAATAGACAGCAAAAACCGGCTTCATTCCCTGAGTGGCTAACCCCCCGGCCATAGTGGTGGCATGCTGTTCAGCGATTCCTACATCAAACATGCGTTCAGGGAATTTCTTAGCGAACTGATCTAATTTCGTACCGCCGGTCATTGCAGCTGTAATAGCCACAATCCGGTCATCGTTTTCGGCAATTCGTTCAAGCGTGGAGCTGAATACTCCACTGTAACTTGGCGGGCCGGGCTTCTTCACAACTTCACCTGATTCGATTTTATATGGACCGAGTCCATGCCACGTCCCTTTTGCATCATTTTCTGCAGGAGCGTATCCTTTTCCTTTTTTAGTGAGAACATGGACAATTACCGGTCCTTTTGTGTTTCGGGCATATTTAATATTTGAGAGTAGATCATCCAGATCATGACCATCTACCGGACCGAGGTAAGTAAATCCCATTTCCTCGAAGAACATCCCTGAAACGAGCATATATTTCAGACTGTCTTTCACTCTTTCAGCAGTAGCAGCAAGCCTGCCGCCAAAAGCAGGGATTTTCTTTATTAAATATTCCAGATCATCTTTTGCTTTTTGATATTTTCCGGCCGTTCGCAGTCTTCCAAGGATACTGTGCAGAGCACCAACATTTGGAGCGATTGACATTTCATTATCGTTAAGAATAATTGTCAAATCCGTCTGTTCATGCCCGATATGGTTGAGTGCCTCAAGCGCCATACCGCCTGTCAGGGCGCCGTCTCCAATTATAGCCGCTATCTTATCATCTGTTTTTTTGAAATCTCTTGCCAGTGCCATTCCCATTGCAGCAGAAAGAGAGGTAGAACTGTGACCTGTTTCCCAGACATCATGGTCACTTTCATCCCTCTTAGGAAAACCGCATAGACCTTTGTATTTCCGCAGGGTATCAAATTGCCCTGCCCGTCCGGTCAAAATCTTATGCACATAACTTTGATGGCCAACATCCCATACTAATTTATCTCCGGGTGTGTCATACAAAGAGTGCAGCGCGAGAGTCAACTCAACAACTCCTAAATTCGGGCCGAGATGGCCACCGGTTACCGAAAGCTTCTGAACCAGGAAGTTTCGAATATCCTGAGCGAGTTCTTCTAACTCCTTCTGGTTATAAGTTTTTACAAAACCTGGGTCCTTTATCGTTGTAAGATCCATGAAATGAACCCCCACTTTCCATCATTTTAAGCATTCATACAGACTTTACTGCAAAAGTTGTGCCTATTGAAAAAATAGCCGCTAACACCAGCGTGATAACGGCAAAGGATTTATAATATTTCTTTTATATCATTATTTGTCGTAATTTGAAACGTTTTCACCTTATGTATATCACCGATATGGTGATTATAAACATAAACTGAAAGTAAGACCTGACACTTCTTAGTATATCAGAAAGGTATTTACAAGCACAATTGATATTCAGATCCAGCCTCAGTTTCGTCTTTCGACAATATAAGTGACAAATTCCTCCAGAAGACTTCTGTCTGCACTTGTTTTCTGCAGATAAGTCTTCGCTCTCTCAGCATGATATTTCAGTTTATCCTTTGAACCATCAAGTGACAATAGCTTCGGATAAGTACTTTTATCGTTCCCTTCATCACTGCCTGCTGTTTTACCCATTTCCTTTGAATCTCCCTCCACATCGAGAATGTCATCTTTAATTTGAAAGACAAGCCCAAGTTCTCTTGCGAAGGATCGCAGATTTTCAATTTCTCTGCCGGGTGCACCTGCCAATATTCCTCCTGCTACAATTGAAAAACACAATAAATCTCCAGTCTTATGATGATGAATATGTTCAAGTTTATCAATAGAAATTGTCTGTCCCTCTGCTTCAAGATCCGCAGCCTGGCCACCGACCATTCCTTCTGCACCAGAGGCTCTTGAAAGTTCTTGAATGAGAAGGATTTTATCAGCATGGGAAATTCCAGTAATATGACTAATTACTTCAAATGCTTTTGTCAGAAGAGCATCTCCTGCAAGGATCGCTGCTGCTTCTCCATAAACAATATGATTGGTCGGACTGCCTCTTCTGATATCATCATTATCCATCGCCGGCAGATCATCGTGGATGAGAGAATAAGTATGAATCATTTCTACAGCACAGGCAGCATCGTAAGCATGCTCAAACATTTCATGATATGCCTCTATTGTTGCAATCATTAACAAAGGGCGAACTCTTTTTCCGCCGGCATTCAAAGAATAAAGCATAGATTCTTTTAAGGAGGCAGGCGCGTGCTGTTCATTTATATAGCGGGGCAGGCGCATGTCGATTTCTTTCTTAAAACGCTCAATAAATGTCTGAAGGTCCATGACGGTCACTCTTCCTCCTCCTTATCAAGCAGAGGTTTAATTTCTCCGTCTTCCTCAACTATTTTATCCATCTGCTTCTCGACATTTTGAAGCTTTTCGTGACAGACCTTAGATAGAGTCATTCCTTCCTGGTACATTGTAATTGCCTTTTCCAGTGGAACCTCTCCTTCTTCGAGCATTTCCACGATTTCTTCCAGTTTTTCCATCGCATTCTCAAAAGTTATTTCGTCTGAATGCTTTTCGTTATTTTTCATAGCCCCCATCCCCCTTTTTAAAATAATTTTTGTTTTCCGATACATATACAACTTCCGCGTTGATTGTCCCATCCTTAACCTGGAGCTGAAACTCTTCCTCTTGACTCACCTGGGAGACTGATGAAACAATGCTGCCATCTTTATTTCTGGCTACGCTGTAGCCCCGCTCCATTATTTCTAAAGGATTTAAAAGCTGAAGCTTTTGCAGATTGTGGCGAAAATGCCAGGATTTATTATCAATACAGCGCTGCATACTTTTTTGCAGGCTGATGTTCTTACGGCTTAAAACTTCTCTGGACTGAATAAGAAGTTTTTCCGGGTGGCGGCGCTGAAGGCGCTGCTCTAAACTTTTCAAAATATCCATCTGGCGGACACTTTTACCTGTCATTGACCTTTCAAGTCTTTCTAGAAGACCATCAAGATCCTGTTCCTTCTGACGGAGTAATTGAGCAGGATATCGAAAGGCATAAGATCTTCTTATTCTATCAAGACGCTGTATTTCACGTGTCTTTTTTTCAAATAAGCTGCGGTAAAGCCTTGTCTTCAGTTGAGAGACCTGGCGCTGCAGTTCAGTAAGCATTGGAACTGCAAGCTCTGCTGCAGCTGTGGGGGTAGCAGCTCTTAAATCTGCAACAAAATCGGCGATCGTAAAATCTGTTTCGTGGCCTACGGCTGAAATAACTGGAATCGTGAGCTTGGCAATCATTCTGGCCACACTTTCTTCATTAAATGCCCACAATTCTTCAATAGACCCGCCTCCGCGCCCAGTAATAACAAGATCGAAGCCGCCTGCTTCATCGACTCTTTTTAAGGCGTTTGTAATAGAAAACGGAGCTTCCCGTCCCTGGACCAGTACCGGAAATAATGTGATAGAAGCAACGGGAAAGCGGCGTTTCAAAGTTGACACTATGTCTTTAATTGCCGCTCCTGTAGGCGAAGTAACTACTGCAATCTGAGTAGGAAAAGAGGGGATTGATTTTTTTCGTTCGGGAGAAAACAGCCCTTCTTCCTCGAGCATTTTTTTCAGCTTTTCGTACTGGATATAAAGCTGGCCGATACCGTCTGGTTCCATATCATTTACATATAGCTGATATTGTCCAAACGGTTCGTATACTGAAACATTACCTTTAATTAACACCTTCATTCCATTTTCAGGTTCAAAGGTTATGCGCCGGTTATTGCCGGCAAACATCACTGCTGATATTTTTGATTTTTCATCCTTCAGAGTGAAATACATATGGCCGCGACTGTGTCTTTTGAAATTAGAAATTTCAGCGCGCAGCCATACATGTTGAAGATCACTTTCCAAATCAAGCGTACGTTTTATAAGACTTGTTAAACGGGAAACACTCCACCATTTCCCAGAATCTATATTCATTGGCTATGACTCTTTTCATAAATCCTGGCAGCGGACAGGACTGTATTATGCAGAAGCATAGTTATCGTCATTGGTCCAACTCCACCTGGTACTGGAGTGATAAAGGAAGCTTTTTCAGAAGCTTTCTCAAAATCTACATCTCCGCAGAGCTTTCCATCATCTTTACGGTTCATTCCTACATCGATTACAACAGCGCCTTCTTTCAAGTGTGAATCGTTTATAATTTCTGCACGACCCACTGCTGCTATTACTATATCGGCCTGCTTTGTCATTTCAGAAAGATTTTTCGTGCGCGAATGACAGTATGTAACGGTGGCATTATTATTTAACAGCAGCTGGCCTACTGGCTTGCCGACAATATTACTTCTGCCGATTACGACCGCATGTTTGCCTTCCATTGTTATATTTTCTTGTTCAAGCATTTTAATTATGCCAAACGGAGTGCACGGCAAGAACGTTTCCTGGCCAGTCATCATTCTGCCTATACTGATTGGGTGGAATCCGTCCACATCCTTTGCTGGAGAAATGGTTTCAATAACTTTAGTTTCAGATATTTGCTCAGGCAGTGGAAGCTGAACCAAAATTCCATGTATTGAAGGATTGTTATTATAATCTTCTACAATTTGAAGAAGTTTTTTCTCTGTCACGTCTTCGGGCAGTTCACATAATTCAGAGTAAATTCCTGCCTGTGCTGAAGCCTTTTCTTTTCCTTTTACATAAGATCGGGAAGCAGGGTTATCCCCGACTAAAACTACAGCAAGTCCCGGTGTAATCCCTTTGTCAGTCAAATCCGCGGCATCGTTCTTTATTTGTTCCCTAAGTTGTGCGGCTACTTCTTTTCCACTTATCACTTTGGCTGCCATTTGAATCCCTCCACTAATTTTCTTCGTGTTCTTTTAATAGACTGGATAGTACTCCATTAGCAAATCTGCCGGCTTCTGATCCGCCAAATGCTTTTGCAAGTTCAATCGCTTCATTCACACTAACATGGAGAGGAATACTGTCCATATATATCATTTCGTATACAGCTTCCCTTAAAATAGCTCTGTCGACGTTCCCGATTCGCTCGAGAGTCCAATGATCGAGATGTTTTTTTAAGCGTGCATCAATATCTTGTTTATGTTCATTTATTCCTGACACCACTTCATTAATAAATTCATCAGCTGTTTCTTCCGGTTCGAGAGAATTTTCTACTGCCTCCCTCCATCCGGCTTCAGCGACATCCATTTGAAAAAGAGCCTGTACAGCTCGTAACCGTGCTAAGCGTCGATTCATTTCGTTTTACTCCTTTAATTCAATCTAAGATTGATAATAGCATATCTGACATTTGGAAAACAGGAAACAAAAAAAGGCTGGCTGGCAGTGAATTAAGTCACTTTACAGCAGCCTGAGAATATTATAGTTCCTGCTCTGCATTTTCTTCATTCGTTTCAAAATGAATCCCAAGCACGTGCACATTAATGTCGCCTATCTTGACAGAGGTCATTGTCTGAAGGGCCTGCTGAATGTTGGTCTGAACATTTTTAGCTACTTCCGGGACAGAAACGCCGTAATTCATAATCAGTGAGATGCTGATATTTACACCATCTTCTCCTAGATCTGTCTTAACGCCTTTTCCATGATTTTTACGGCCGAGCCGTTCAACAACTCCTGCTGCAAAATTACCTCTTAAGGAAAAAACCCCTTCAACTTCGGTTGCGGCAAGTCCCGCAATCACTTCAATTACTTCCGGAGATATTTCAATCTTTCCTAATTCGTTTTTTTCCTCTTCGAGTTCGGTGAGCTGGTTTTCACTCACTGAACATCACCTCCATGTAATTACAGTGCTTATTCATTTTCCGATACTTCGGCCTGCTGGCGTTCCAGCTGCTCTTTCTGTTCCGCTTCTTTTTGTAAATACTCTTCCTTATATTGACGGAATACAGGAAATTCAGAGAGATTGTCAGGAATTTTCCCATTTTCAAGCAGAATGATTTTTACGACGTTCTTATTTCTGGCCATATGATATTTTTCACCGTATTCATTTTCCTTCGTAAACTTCTTTAAATTTTGATAATCCTCTTCTTGTATTGATACAGTGTATGCACCGTCTCCCTCTCCATATTCATGCTTAAATCCAACTTCAAATTCTACAATTTGTATTTGATCATTTTTCATATTCCTTGTCTGTTCAAGCACCGCTTTGGCGCCATCCGTTAAATCATTCCAATCCATTTTCTATCTCTCCTTAATGGCAGGTTAACTCTCTGCTAATTTGCACGCATTGATTATATCATGATGACGATCTTTTTTCATTATGTCCGGGAGTGAGACAAAGATGTGCATGGAAAATCTTGAAACAAGTTTCTATGTATCCGCTCTGATCAAGCCTGTTTCATTGCTGAGAAATACAGTCTGATTTTTCAACAGGTCTGCAGCTGTGAAATATCGAATTGCAATGCCTTTTCAAGAATGTATAAAAACGGGACAGCTTATTATAAAAGCGGCCCCGTTTTTTATCATGCTACCGGTTTTGATTTTGATAACCGATAACAATATCTTTGATTCCAAGCTGCTCGCCAGCCAGACGATTCAGCGTAACTGCATCTTCTTTACTCATCTCTTCAGCCTGAACTATAATTTTTGCGTTGTTATCTTCTGTTAATACTACGGCTTCTTCATATCCTTCCGACTGAATTAGAGATTCAAGCATTTCCTCTGATTGTTGAAGCTGTTGAATTTCTTCTTTTTTGGCGAAGGCACTGCTTTTTTCTTCTGCTGACACTTCATCCGAAGCAATAACATTTGTGTACTCTTCCGCCATTCTGCTTCTTGCTTCTTCTCTTTGGATCCTCATTTCACTGAAGAAGTCGGCAGAGCCGGTATCATTTAAATTCACTTCAAGTTCTTCGGACGCTGCATCCTCAGCCTTGTCATTCTTTTCCTTGTTTTCACCCTTCGATTTTTCAGCATCCGGCTCCTCTTCTATATCTTCTTCAGCGAGCCACTCAATCCATTCCTCTTCACTCATTTCTGCAGTCATCGGCTCCTCTTCTACTGGTTCTTCAGCTGTTTCAGTAGGTGCCGTTATATAATATACTGCAAGTACAATTGTGAGACTTATCATTGTTAACAACCAGACTGTCTGTTTTTTTAATACCATTATTCATTTCCTCCCTCATCATTTCTTGGCATTACGGATACTTTATGAGGCGCGATATCAAGCGCTCTTGAAACAGCCTCTACAATCATTTCCTTTACTTGTAAACTTCCTGCACCTTCTGCGACTACAAGAACCCCTTCCACGTCTGGTTCAATTGTCTGCTGTATGAGAGGCTCTTCTTTATCACCATTTCGGATAATGACAATTTGGTCTTCTTTTGTTCCATCATCGAGTTTTCTTTCGCCCCCCTCTCTATCCTTTTCCGTCGTAGTCTGCTGACTGATTGTTGAATTTTTTTCATATATGTTTTTTTCGGTGCCGGCAACTTTTACCATAACGGCAACGCCACCCACTCCGGTAATATTTTCAAGCATTTCTTTCATGCGTCCCTGCAACACCGTTTCAATTGAGGAAATTCCTGCTTCCTCTTCTGGTTCAGCATTTACCGGCGCTGCCTCCCGCTCTTCTTCATCCATTAATTGCAATTCTTCTGAATTTGTTTCAGAGGAATCCGGGTTCCCGACAATCATGAATAGAATGCCGGCTAATAATAAAAATAAAACGTAAAAGGATATTGGTGCACGGCTTTTTAATCCGATCGCTTGATTCCAAATTTTTTTTATGTCGGGGAGCTTCGTTTTCTTATTATCATCACTCACGCGCACCTCCCTCCTCAGCGATAATGTGAATTTGCTTTTCTGATATACCCCACTGTTTACTTAAGAAAGAGCGGATGGATGCTTCTGTATCATCATTATTTTCTGTGTCCGCGTTTTCTCCTACGTTGACATCTATATCAATAGGTCCTGGAGCATCTTCCTCTTTCTCCTCGGAGGATGGAGTTAACGCGACCGTTACTTCAAGATCCTGCTGACGCTTATTATCTGTCCTCCAATTTGCATCGATGCTCGAAATCGACCATCCCCATTTTTCTTTCACCTGCTTGTTGACCTGATCTTTCAGCTGATCTGAAACTTTTTCTAAAATATATGCATCTTGTCCAGATTCTATTTCGATTTTCTTTTGTTCCATCAAATTTTTTGTAGTTCCTATTGCTGTCTGAGTGACTTCTTCACTTTCTTCAATAGCTCTCCACGCTTGATTTGCATCCCCTCGGACGATTGATAGAAGCGGATCTAGAATTAAGAGAATTAATATAAAAGACAATAGCAGACGAATATATTTTTGATAGGAAGTAGAAGGGAGCAATAGTTCTAGAAGAAAGGCCGTTAATAAAAATATAATAATGTTGATAACCCATGCTTGAAGCCAGTCCACTAGTGTCTCACCTCACCATCATCGAAATATTTCCAGATGCCACCATCAGCGTCAACGCCAAAAAAAACATAAAGGATAATGCAGCAAGTGCCGCAAACATAGAAAATACAGTTTTCCCGAGCACTGATAATGCCTCGAGCAGAGCTCCTTCCCCAAGAGGCTGAACGAGAGCTGCAGTAAATTGAAATATAAAAGCAATCACAAGCACTTTAAAGGCAGGAAATGCACAAATTAGAAATAAAATGCCTGCTCCTGCGAGTCCTACGGTGTTTTTAAGAAGCACAGAAGCTCCAAGCGCTGTGTCGGCTGCATCGGTAAACATTCTTCCGACAACCGGGATGAAGTTACCTGCAATAAATTTTGCAGTCCGCACTGCAAATCCATCAGTTACTGCTGCAGTTGCTCCCTGGACCGAAATCACTCCTAAAAAGACGGTGAAAAATACAGCGAGTGTGCCCATAGCTGCCGTCCGCATTAGATTCGCAAGCCTTGTAACCTTCACATGGCTGTTTAAGCTGCTGGTAATATGGAGCAAAGCCGCAAAAAACAATAGCGGCAAAATAACAAATTCGATTAATAATCCACTCATTTGCACGAGCATAACGACCAGTGGGTGGAATAAACCTGCGGAAACAAATGCTCCACTCGTAGCGAGAAGTGCCAGCAGCAGCGGCAGCAGTGCCATCATAAAATGGACCATTGCAGCTGCTGTGTCCTGCACGTAATTCATAGCTATATAAAAACTGTTTAATGCAATGATTAACAGAACAATAAAAACAATCGCATAAGCCGTTTTACTTACTGTTTCATTCTCAAATGCATTCTGCACAGCCTTCAATATTGCGCTGAACAGCGCCAGCAAAAGCAGTGTCCCCATTAATTTACCGTTGGCGGTGATTTCATGGAAAATAAAGCGCAAAAATGCGTAGCCCCATTCCTGCAGGGAAAATTTGTTTTCACCACTCATAAAATCCAGCAGAGATCCTTTTTGTGATTCAGGTAGAAAATGTCCATATTCAGTGGAAATTTCTTCCCAAAACTGAGAAATTTCCTGTAAATCTAATTCGTCAAGCTGCTGGTTTTTGTAATCCTCAGCTGTCAAAGTCGCCTTTTCCTCTTCTGCGGCCACAATTGAAGGAGCAAACAGCAAAAGACAGAATAAAATACTAATCGCTGTTTTCATTTGTCTCCTCCTTCTACAAGGCTTGTCCAGGCACGAGCTGCAGTATCGTTTCAATAAGCACCTCGAAAATAGGAATGGCAAGCATTATGATAAACAATTTTCCTGCAAGCTCAATTTTGGAAGCAATTGCCTGCTGACCTGCATCTTTTGCGATCTGTGCCCCAAATTCTGCGATATAGGCGACTCCAATTATCTTCAGCAGAGTCTGAATATATACATGCTCAATTCCAGCACGGTCAGATAACTTCTGCATGAGTTCAATAGCTGATTGTAACGGGGAAAGCAGTACAATAAATATAACGGCACCGACTGATAATACGATAAGCATGGCTATAGCAGGATTTTGGTCTTTAATTATTAAAATCAAAAAAGTGGCCACTAATGCAAATCCGACCACTTGCATGATATCGATGGGAACCGCCTCCTTACCCCTGGAACAAAAACACGCTTTTCATTTTTTGGAAAAGGTCATCAATGATAGATGCCACCATATAAAGCACCACAACAAAACCGATTAACGTCACCCAGTGGGCCCAGTCTTCCTTATCCATCTGTTTCAACACGGTGTGTATCATTGCGACAATAATACCGATTCCTGCAATTTGAAAGATGACGTTAACATCATATGCCATAGGTCTCCTCCTCGTACTGCGCCTTACGGTTATATGAACAGAATGACAAACAGCAGACCACATAAAAAACCAAGTGATTTTGCCATTGCTTCATATTTCTTCTGATGGTCTCTTGCTTCTATTTCTTCCTTCTCAAGATGAATCATTGCCAGCCGAATATGCTTTTGCTGCTGAAGGCGTTCATGTTTTCCAAGAGTTTCCCCGAATTGCTGCAAGATTTCTTTTTCCTGTTCTTTTAATGCGGTCCAATCCCAAATATCTTCTAAACTCCTATTCCACGCTGTGCTAGCATCCGCTTCCCCTTTTTTCAAATAATCTGAGAAGTTATGGAATAAATAGCTAATAGGCTTAGGCAGCTGAGAGCCGATTTTATAGCTTGCTTCAGTAAGAGGACTCATTCCATACATGATTTCTGCCTCAAAACTCTGCAGAGCCACCTTCAATTGACGAAGCTGTTTAGGGCGTTCTGTTATTTTCCTTGCTACTTCAAAGCCTGCCCAGGTGCACCCGCACAATATAAAAATGGCTCCAATCCAGCTCATAGCCTGTCAGCCCCCGTTTTTTTCTTTTCCTAAAAGCCGGCCAGCTTTATTATCATCCAGGATGATAAATTTCTGAAAAATGTCCTGAAGAAATAATTCCTGCAAAGCAGGTCTCTTTCTTACCACTTCTAACGTTCTTCCATGAGCAGTGCAGATTACATGTACTCCGGCAAGTACGGCATCCATAATTGCTTTAGCATCTTCAGCGCGTCCAATCTCATCCACGATAATAAATTCTGGACTCATCGAACGAATAGACATCATGATTCCCTCAGCTTTCGGGCAATTATCGAGTACATCTGTTCTTGGACCGACGTTAAAGGAAGGGATGCCTCTATAGCTGGCTGCAATTTCAGAACGTTCATCAATAACTCCTACTTTTTTGGAAGGGAGAAATTCAGAAATAGTGCCGCTGCTGATATGCTTTGCCAGCTCACGGATAAAAGTTGTTTTCCCAGACTGTGGTGGACCGATTACAAGAACGGAGCAATACTCATTGATAAACAGACGGCGGAGAAAAGAGAGCGGTACTACTGAGGTATCTTTTGCTACTCTAATATTCAATGAACTGATATGTTTAACAGTTAGCACACCGCTGCCGTCCTTGACTACTTGTCCTGATACTCCAACCCTGTGACCGCCTTTTGTGGTGACATAGCCCTCTCTCAGCTTATCCTGAATGGCGTATAACGAAAATTCACTCAGCTGATAAAAAGTGTATTCAATATCTTTTTCAGAGACTTCATGCATCCGGCCGGCTCTGTCCAGTGGGTAAACAACACCTCCGCTTGTAATCAGTTCTAACGGAGCATGTATACGGAGTCTGATTTCTTCTATTTTTCCGGATTCCGGGCTTTCAGTCACAAGGCTGCGAACAGGTTCAGAGAGAATGGAATATACCTCTTCCATTAATGAACCTCCCTTTTTGCTGGCTAGTCTATGTTTATTCGCGTTCAAATTCAGTAGAACAAAATCCTTGAACAGATACGAGTAAGCGTCAAAAGATCCACATCTTTGATTGAAGATGTGGACCTCTTATCTCTTATACTAACTATCCGAAACATCATTTACTCTGCAGTACTCGGGCAGATGATCGGTTCAAGGCAGGAAATCATGTGACGCCTCCGGCGTCTCTGTTAGACGTTATTATTTCCCGAGGAGTTGAGGCGGCGCCCATGGAAAGCGAACGGTTATTTTTCTAAATCAATAATAAAAGATAACAGAGTATCTATTGAAGATAAGTAAAGTATGGCACCTTAAACGAACATAAAGAAGGTGTGTTTGTTTTGACGCTTACAATACGATTTCAAACTGGAGAAAGCAAAAAAGCCCTCCATCAGGAGAGGGCACAAACCACTTGATATTAGACGAAAAGCGGTCCGTATGGAAATTAAATTCCACACAGACCACTTTATTAAAATTCTACTTTTCAAAGTCCTTCAGTTTTTCAGTGGCCTCCACGCAGGAAGGCTTTACTGCATATGTTTACGCTCTTGAAACATAGTCCCCTTTTCTTGTGTCAATTATAAGAACGTCTCCTTCATTGATGAAAAATGGAACCTGCACGGAATGACCTGTTTCAAGAGTGGCAGGCTTTGTTCCGCCGGAAGCTGTATCTCCTTTTATGCCGGGTTCTGTTTCTGTTACTTTCAGCTCTACAGTGTTAGGCAGTTCTAAACCAAGCGTTTCATCTCCGTAGGCAATGATTTGAACTTCCATGTTTTCCTTTAAGAATTTCAGCTCGTATTGGATTTGATCACCATTCAGCTCAATCTGATCAAACGTCTCATTATCCATAAAGGTATGAACATCTCCACTTGCATAAAGATACTGCATTTTTCTTCTTTCAATATGAGCTTTCCCTACTTTTTCTCCGGCTCGAAAAGTCTTTTCCTGAATAGAGCCAGAGCGCAGGCTGCGAAGCTTTGTTCTTACGAAGGCTGCTCCTTTTCCTGGCTTTACGTGCTGAAAATCCATCACCTGCCAAATGTCGTTGTCCACTTCAATCGTCAGGCCGGTCTTAAAATCATTAACTGAAATCATTGCGTTTCCTCCATATCTGCCAATAGTTCAAGCACTATTAAAACTATAACACAGCTGCTCAGCAGCGACTATGAATCTCCAATGATCATTAATTCCTTTTCCGAAAGAGTAAGGCGGGAATTTCCATTTTCCGTTATTACAATATCATCTTCAATACGGGTTCCCCCTGTACCCGGGACATATATTCCAGGTTCTACTGTTACGATCATGCCAGGCCTCAGGAGAGTATCGCCCTTTGGTGACAAACGCGGGTTTTCATGTACTTCCATTCCAAGCCCATGGCCCAATCCGTGTCCGAATGCCTCTCCATAGCCCTGTTTTTTAATATAGTCCCTTGCTACAGCATCCGCATCCGCACCGCTCATGCCTGGTTTAATTTCTTCCAGCGCTTTCATTTGTGCTTCGTAAACAGTTTGGTAGATCTTTTTTAATTCAGCAGATGGTTCTCCGACAGCAAGTGTTCTCGTAATATCCGAGCAATACCCTTGATAATAAGCCCCAAAGTCAAGTGTCACCAGTTCTCCGCTTTCAATTTTCTTATCACTGGCTACTCCATGTGGAAAGGCACTCCTTTTACCTGAAGCGACAATGATGTCAAAAGAAGAGGAAGCAGCTCCTTTCTTTCTCATGAAAAACTCTAATTCGTTACTTACATCAATCTCACGCATTCCCGGCTTAATATAATTTGTGATGTGATCAAAGGCTTCATCTGCTATAACGGCTGCTTTCTGCAGAACAGAAAGCTCATCCTTATCTTTATAAAGACGGATATCCTCTACGAGAGAGGATGTCGCTTTCAGCTCACAGGACATACGTGATTTTAATAATTCATATACTGCAAAAGTTACATGATCCTTTTCAAATGCAAGTGTTTTCACTTGAAAATCATCTGTCAATTCTGCAGCAGTGTGAAATATGGATTGTTTCTGTTCCACCATCTCAAAATCAGGACATTGATTTTTTGCCTGTTCAATGTATCTAAAATCTGTGATGAACATGGCTTTGTCTTTAGTAATTAAAGCTGCTCCAGCTGATCCTGTAAAGCCGGTTATGTATCTTCTGTTCACCGGGCTGTTAATAAAAATTCCACCGCATTCATTTTCAGTAAGAATTTCTCTTAATTTTCTCAACCGAGCTTTCATAAAACTTCCTCCTCTGCAAAAACAGATTAGTCCCTGTAATATTTTAGCATATCCCTTTATTTTTGGGTAGAATGGTCCCGCTCTCTCTTAATTTCATTATATTCATATGAAATTGAATAACCGATGAAAATCCCGTAAAGAACAAATAAACAAATTGTAGTAGTGATGGTTGCTGAACCAAGCCTTTCCACAGGAGGAAGATTTGGAAAGACGGGATGGAGCAGATAAAAAACGATAAGCCATAATATCAGTCCAAAGCACAACCCAGGCCAGATAGATTCTATTTCCTGGAGTGCGGCTCTTACGAGCAGGGTAAGTCCTAAAGAAATAATCGAGATAAATAGTATCCCAGCTATGTGCCCCAAGTAAGTGCTTTTCCATTCAGCAAGTGCCCAAGGATCCATAGCAATAGCAGGTCCTACCTTAGTAAAATGAAAAAAATGTGCCACATAACTTAGAATACTTACAAACAGCCCCCCAAAAAATCCAATTCCAGCAACCTTTTGTGTGTATGATTTATCATTACTCATTTTAACACCTCCATGTAAACAGTATGATCCTGCTTATAAGCCTTCATTCATTACATATAACAAGTAATGGAAGAAGGCAGGAGTGTAAAATTTCGATATTTAGGGAATAAATAAAATATATATACACCAGCCCCTGAAAACTGATATAATCAATTTTTCTCATTTATGTAATCATAGAGGAATGGAACGTTTTCGTGTAGAATATAAGGTATATATACCAAGCATGAAAATAGTTAGTGAATAAATTTGTAGGTTGGTGGCATAAATGAGCAAGTCCAAACAATTCTCATACGGCGGCCAGGCAATTGTGGAAGGTGTTATGTTCGGCGGAAAAAATACTACCGTCAGTGCTATTCGCCGAAACGATAGTTCTATTCATTATTATGAAGAGAAGAAACCGAACCGGCCTGTGCTCGCAAAAATCAAAAAAGTACCATTTTTAAGAGGAATTGCTGGAATTATTGAAGCAAGCGGTATTGGAACCAAACATCTAAATTACTCTACGGATCGTTATGATGTAGATCCTAAGGAAGATGACCAGATCGTACCGCAGGAAAAATCATCAAAAATGTCCATGATATTTGGAGCTGCGGCGGTTGGAATTTTATCCTTTCTGTTCGGCAAATTTGTTTTCACAATAGTGCCGGCACTATTAGCAGAGACACTTCGCTTTGCGTATCCTGGGCATGTAGCTCAGAATTTGATAGAAGGGGTCATTAAACTAATTCTACTGCTTGCCTATATTTACCTTATATCCTTGACCCCCCTTATTAAAAGGGTCTTTCAATATCATGGTGCAGAACACAAAGTGATCAATACTTTTGAGGCAGGAAAACCATTAACAGTAGATGAGGTTCAACGTCATTCAAGACTCCATTACCGCTGTGGAAGCAGCTTTATACTATTTACGGTTATCGTCGGGGTTTTCATTTACCTGCTCGTTCCTTTTGACTCTATGACAGAGAGAATTGTTCAAAGAATAGCATTGCTCCCTGTGGTGCTGGGGGTATCTTACGAAGTCCTGCAAGCCACCAATAAACTTCGAAAGATTCCGGTTCTAAAGTGGCTTGGTCTTCCAGGTCTGTGGCTTCAGCTTCTCACTACAAAAGAACCAAAAGCTGACCAGGTGGAAGTCGCAATTAAATCCTTTGAGAAACTTGTGGACCGAGAAGAACATTATGCCAAGGAAGAAGCGATAGGTGAAAAAGTCGTGTAATATTAAAGGTTTACCAAATGCGGAGGTGATAATATGTCCCGTTTACCGGCTAACCCTTTTACTCTCATATTGTTTGGCCTTGCAGTACTGGGTTTAGGTTACCAGCTTACAACTGATCCTCTTGGTCTTCTCACTTACCTGCTGGTTGGTGCAGCGGTGGCAGTGGGTATATACTTCTTGTTTACCCGTGTCATTTTAAAACGCACCATGATGAATCAATATAGAACGGCAGCGAGACCTAAGACTTCCCCTCGTCAACAGCCACCCGCGAAATCTGCGAAACTGTCGAAAAATACAGTCCAGCCAAAAAAACACCCCTCCCGCGCCATTACAAAAAAGCGCTCTGATCACAATTTAACGGTCATAGAGGGGAAAAAGAACCGGAAGAAAAACCGGGCTCTTTTTTAACCTGAGCCCGGTTTTTCTTTTTTCTATGCAGTAACAAATCCATTAAAGATTCCCGGGCCCACAGACTTTCAAAATGTTTTATCAGGGAGGGAAAGGAATGGGCGCCATGATAGACAATACAGTTACTATTATTTATCATGAATGGTTTTACTTTTTAATTATCCCATTAGTATATTGGCTCATTGATAAGTATACCGGCTTTAAACTACTGCTCGTATTTGGTCTCACTCTTTACTTTCATTCCTTGTTAACTGCAATATTTGAAGGCCGGTCAGCTTTTTCAGACGATCCCGTCTCATTTTCACTGTCTCTGCCGTTGGAAGTACAGCTATCTACTGCTTTCTTAGGTTATTTGATATGGGAAGTTGCCGACCGGCGCTTTACTTTTCTCGCATTTATGGCTATAAGTTTTATATCTTTATTTCGGCTAATAAGCCCAGCTTATTTATTTGAAGATATTTTTATGGCTATTGTTATTGGCGGCTTTACCGTTTATATTGTATATCGTTCGATGGACTGGATGGGAGGCGTTCCCGATGCATACGTTTTCTCTTTTTCTCTCGTACTTCCTTCTTCATTGCTGCTCCTTCATCCGGAAGCCGCTTCATATGCTGGGCTTTTACTTGGAAGTGGGGCTGGTTTCAGCTTTGAGCAGTTAAAGAATCGGATGAGTATATCGAGAGATGTAAAGAAAAAGCTTTCAGCCGCACTGCTGGGATCAGCCGGGCTGCTTATCCTGCTGTCAATCAGAGAATTTCTGACTCCTGTGCCGGTGACGATGTTTTTACATGCTGTACTAGTTACCCTTTGGATCACATATATTGCCCCTGCATTGTTTACAAAAGCAGGTATTTATCAGCACCAGGGCAATTTGAAGACAACTCATTAATTACCCTGTCCACGTTTTTAAATAAGACAGGGTTTGCTGTTGTCCCATATCAATTAACTGCTGTTTTTGTTCCAGCGATAAGGTAAATTGGGTGGTTTTCACATCATCCACTGTTAAAAATACGATGTTTTTAGCATCATTCTTTGATATATAACGTAAATCGTGCGCTTTTCTCATTGTATCAAAGAGGGACTGATACAAAATGACAGCATTTTTTATTTTTTTTACTTCGCCTTCCTCCATTGCTGGAGAAAGCTGAAACCCGATTACCGGGCGCTGCAGCTTTCCTTCTATATCATCTTGAAATATCCACATTGGAAAGTTACTTAACAGGCCACCATCTAAAATAAGGTGGTTTTTCTTTTTCGTCATTTTCCATTTAACCGGCTGAAAAAAATAAGGCAGACTACAGCTCATTCTAATTGCACGTGAAAGTGGAAAAGTGGATATATTCTTGCCGTAGCTGGGGATATCATCCGGAAATACAATCATTCTTCCGGCTGTTACATCCGATGCTATTATTTTAAGACTGCCCTCCGGCAGATCCCGAAAAGAATGCACTCCTTTTCTTCTCAGCAGCTCCTGAATCCAATTTTCGAGTTTCTCCCCTTTATAGAGGCCGAGCTTCCGGTACACTAGCAGCCAGGCAAGCCAGGGTAGATACTCGGTCACCAATGTTTCATCAAGAATGTCCTTTGATTCAACCGGCAGAAGGATTGAGGTTAGTTCCTCTGCTGTATACCCGGCTTTAATGAGAGCTGCTGTAATGGCCCCTGCACTGGTGCCAGCTACTCGTTCTATCGAATAATTGTTTTCCTCAAGTGCTTTCATTGCTCCAATAAAAGTAAAAGCCTTTACCCCTCCTCCGGCAAATACAGCATCGACCTTCATCATACCACTCCTCCCTTTTTCCATCGTATGAATTGGAAAAAGGATAGGTGTTTATTCTTACTATTCCTGCAGACGGATTTTTGTACATAAAACTATACCGGTCTCCGAACGTGGGTCCGGCGGCCGGAAGAAGAGCCAGCTTCCCTGTTATTGAGTCAATAGCAGCCTCCTTTTATGCCGCACTGCTTAACTGTCTTTGCTCCTCAACAGTCCAGCCGGTTTGTTCAGTCGAGTCTGTGAATGAGGGAATGGATCACCAAAACGTTATCGCAGAATTATTCTGAATCTATTTCATTTTGCTGCTGAATGTTTCTTAATTCCTTCACTCTGGATTCATTTTCCTGAAAATACTGAACTACGTCGCCTATTCGATCAATCGCATCCCAGCTTAGATGATGTTCAATTCCTTCTACATCTTCAAATATATACTTTCCTTCTACTCCAATTAATTTCAAAAAGTCTTCAAGTAATTCATGGCGGTAGACGAGCCTTTTTCCAACTTTTTTCCCTTTTGCTGTTAAAATTAACCCCCGGTACTTTTCGTAAATAAGATATTCTTTTTTATCAAGTTTCTGAACCATTTTGGTAACAGAGGAAGGGTGCACATCCAGTGCCTCGGCTATATCGGAAACACGTGCATAACCTTTCTCTTCTATTAACTGATAGATTCGTTCTAAATAATCCTCCATGCTTGGAGTTGGCATACGAACTCCCCCCAATGTCTATAACAATATAGTTTATTTAATGAAAAATTGTTGCACTTGCTTTAGTTTACATGAAAAGTTGACCACGCTCAAATCGATCCTATAAGGAAAGAAAGAAGCATTTACCTGAGTTAACGAAGAAAAGTCAAGAGGCTGGATTAGAAGTGAAGGAAATCATTGGAGATTCAGCTTATTAGGCAAAGGAAAATATCAACTACCCGAAAGAAAGTGAAATCAAACTCATTTCCAAATTGAAATAGAGGGCACAAACCTCTTAAAATTAGTTGAAAAGCGGTCTGTATGGAAGCTAAATTCCACGCAGACCGCTTTTTAAGAAAACTACTTTTCATAGCCATTCAGTTTTTCAGTGGACTCCGTTCAGGCTGCCCCTTTTTCTCTATCTATACATTTAAAGTCCGCATTTTAACTGGGCGTTACAATTCGTGCACGTATTACAGCCGCCAATATCTTCAATCGTTCCTTCGCGACAGACTGGACAAGTGTCCCCGATTTCATTTCCGAAATTTACGGTGGTAGAACGAATGTCTTTTATTGTATCAACAAGTACCACTTTTTGGTCGGGACGTTCTTTCATTTCGTGCTCTTCTTCAAAGCTGTTATCTTCAGCTGTTAAGGAAAGCACCTGGGCTTCGCGGCTTCCATCAACATAGACGGTTCCGCCTTTTGCCCCGCCATTATAGAGCCGTTCATACACCTTCTGCACCTGCTCCACTGTATATCCGCGTGGTGCGTTAACGGTCTTTGAAAGTGAACTGTCCACCCATTTTTGGATAACACACTGAACATCTGCATGTGCTTCTGGAGACAGATCCATCGCTGAGATAAAAAATTCTGGAAGCTCTTCTCCGGCTTCTCCAGGATGACGGCTGAGATACTCTTGTACAATCTCAGCGTTAACTTCAATGAATTTACCCAGACGGCCGCTGCGGAAATACTTAAATGAGAAGTACGGCTCGAGCCCTGTACTTACTCCTACCATCGTACCGGTACTGCCAGTCGGAGCAACTGTAAGGAGATGGGAGTTTCTTATTCCGTGGTCGAGCACGCCCTGCCGGATATCTTCCGGCATTTTCTTCATATAGCCTGAATTAATGAACTGTTCACGAAGCTGTACTGTCTCTTCTTCTGTCTTTCCAATTAAAAATGGAAAGCTTCCTTTTTCTTTTGCCAGTTCAATACTTGTCCGGTATGCAGTTGTTGCAATTGTTTCAAAAATCTGGTCTATTAATACATTGCCTTCTTCTGAACCGTATACTGTTTCTGCATAAATAAGCAGGTCATGAAGCCCCATAACGCCAAGTCCGATGCGGCGCTCACCTTTCGCCTGCTTCGTATTATCCTCGAGAAAATACGGTGTGGCATCAATTACGTTGTCCTGCATTCTTACACCGGTCTTAACCGTGTCTTTTAATTTATCAAAATCTACTCGGCATTCTTCTTTATCAGCCATTTCTGCAAGATTTACCGCAGCCAGGTTGCAGACGGAATAAGGAGCAAGGGGCTGCTCGCCGCAAGGGTTCGTCGCCACCACTTTTTGTCCGTAGCTTTGTGCATTTGTCTGCTCATTGGCATTATCAATAAAGAAAATACCAGGTTCTGCAGAGTAGGTAGCACAAATATTGATAAGCTTCCACAATTCTTTTGCTTTTATCGTGCGATACGTCCGAATGCCGCAGCCTCGTTCTTCCCATTCTCGGACATCACCGCTCTCCTGCCACTCTTTATTGTAAACAGCCATTTCTTCCTGTGAATAATTTTCAACATCTGGAAAACGAAGTGCGTAATCTTCATTATTTTCGACTGCTTTCATAAATTCATCTGTCAGACAGACGGATATATTCGCGCCGGTTAGAAACTCAGGAGAGTTAACAGTAAACGTTCCCCCGGTCTGCAGTTTTTCTTCCGCTTCCCTTATGACTTTTTCGTTGAAGCCGCCCTGGCCTGGAATGGATTTATAATTCAGCACACCTTGATACATTGATTCCTCTGTTTCGGAAAGCGGAGTGAACTTCAGCTTTTCTTTTACAAGCCGTCGGATTTGCTCATCTTCCGTTTTTTCAAGCAGAAAACGAAGAATGCGCGGGTTCTGCATTTTGGAAATAATGAATTCCAGAATATCTGGATGCCAGTCTGCGAGCATTATCATCTGAGCTCCGCGCCTGGATCCGCCTTGTTCTACAAGATGCGTCAGCTTGGCAATGTCATCAAGCCATGATACAGAGCCTGAAGATTTTCCGTTTACTCCCCTGGCAAGCGTGTTTCTCGGTCTTAGTGTGGATCCGTTCGTTCCGACTCCTCCGCCTCTGCTCATAATTTCCATGACTTGTTTGCGGTGCTCAGAGATGCCTTCTCTTGAATCTTCCATAAACGGCATCACATAGCAGTTAAAGTAGGTCACATCCGTCTGGGCGCCTGCTCCGTATAGGACACGCCCTGCTGGAATAAAGTTCATGTTCACCAATTGCTTATAAAACTTTGTAAAGGAACTGCTTCTTCTCTCTTCAGTCGTTTCCACTGAAGCTAGTCCCGTTGCATTTCTTTTAGCTATCTGCTCATAATAAATTTCAAGCGGCTTTTCAATGACATCAAGCGAGCGGGTGACAACTCCGTCAGCTGCCTCCTGGGGGTCATCAATCACATGATGAAAATCTTCATCGACATAAATATCTGCTCTGCCCGCTTCCCAGTTAAGGGCGGTTACATATCCATAGCCTCTTGCAGGGAATTTAGGATCCTCCTTGACGGTCAGAACGACAAAATCCCCTGCCTTTAATGTTTTCTTTTCAGTATCTTTAAAAGTGTATCTATCAAGCATCACGAGACGGGAGACACCTTTTTTTGTAATTTCCATATCCTCGGTGATCGGGTGCACCTGAGGGAAATACGCAATGTCATCATTTAAGCTTTCTTTATTAATTTTCATCACCTGCTGCATTGTTGTGCTCAAGTAATCGTCCTCCCCAAAGAACAGTTTGTATAACTATTCCCTTAGTATGATTTGTTTCAGTTTATCAAAGAAGGAGCAACAAATCAATATATAGTGCTCGATATTTTATAAAATACACCATATATTGATAATAGATAGAATTCGACACTTTTTGTCAACTTTAGAAAAATGCGCATCCATGAGATAAATGACTTATGCTAATGAAAAAGCCGGAGTAATACTTATTATCAATCAATTTTCTGGGTTGCTAAATGTAGAAGAGATCTGTTTATTCTCACTCGCAGTTCACTGTTATTTCATGATAAGGTAAATACGTAAAATGAATGAAGGAGGCATTATTCTATGGAACATGTGTGGATAAATAATAAAATGATCCCAAAAAATGAAGCAGTTATCCCATTTAACGACCGGGGGTATTATTTCGGTGATGGTGTATATGAAGTTATCCGTATATACAACGGGCGCTTTTTTTTAATGAACAAACATATGAAAAGATTACAACGGAGTGCCGCTGAACTCGATTTTTCTCTTCCTTTTACCCAGGATGAAATAGAAAAGCATGCAGCAGCATTAATCTCAAAAAATAACGTAAAAGATGGATATATTTATATTCAGGCCACCCGCGGCGAGCAGGAGAGAAATCATTTATACGAAAGGTCGTTGGCTCCTGTAGTTACAGGGTTTACAAAGGAAGCTCCCGTACCGCTGGAAAAGCAGAAAAAAGGTATAACCTTATATGCGGTGGAGGATATACGCTGGCTGCGCTGCGATATTAAAACGATTAATTTATTAGGGAATGTCATGGCCAAACGAAAAGCGGAAGATAATCAGGCCCATGAAGCTATCCAGCACCGTGGAAATATTATTACCGAAGGATCCTCTACAAATGTATTTATTGTCCAACAAGGTATATTGTACACCCACCCTGCCACTAATTTAATTTTGCACGGGATTACAAGAGAACTGATACTTTCCTTGGCTGAGGAGCATGCCATCCCATGGAAAGAAGAAGCGTTTACCATGCATGAAGCTGCGCTTGCAGATGAGATGTTTGTATCAAGCACTACAATGGAAATTACTCCTGTCACTAAAGTTGAAGGGACATTCAGCGCTGATTATTCTATCGGTACTGTAACTCGAAAACTTCAACAGGCATTTCAGGAAAATATCAGACACGAATGCTTCTAATAGCAGGAAAAGCGTAAGGACTATGAGAGACGCGAATTCGTATAAAGAAAGCGATTCCTAAAGTGCCGGAATCGCTTATTACCTTTTAAAATTCCACTCTGCCGAATTATATCTTTTATTGGCTAGTTCCAGTATCTGCTTTTCTTCTTCCTCAGAAACAGTATATTTCTTCCATTTAACATTTAATCCTTCTGCAAAGCCTTTGTGAAAAGCGGCAGTTAATTCGTCCATAGAGATAGGTTGTTCTGCAATCTCATTAATAGCAACAGCTTTATTTTTGAACGCCCGCTGCATTCTCTCTCTCACCTTTTCGCTTGGGTAATTAAACAAATCAAACAGCTGATCTTCATTAATATCAAGAATGATAGATCCGTGCTGCAAAATCACACCTTTCTGTCTTGTCTGGGCGCTCCCAGCTATTTTTCTTCCTTCCACGACAAGCTCATACCATGAAGAAGCATCAAAACAAACAGAAGATCTAGGATTTTTCAGGGCTGCTTCTTCTTCCTTTGTTTTCGGCACAGAAAAGTCTGCCTGGAGTCCTAAATGACGGAATCCCTGCAGGATTCCCTCTGAGATTACACGATATGCTTCTGTTACTGACGCCGGCATTAAAGGATGGTCCTCTGGAACAATCACACTATAGGTCAATTCTTTGTCATGCAATACGCCCCGTCCGCCTGTCGGTCTTCTTACAAAACCAAGATTGTGCTTTTTTACAGCTTCCATATTTATTTCTTTAAGTACTTTTTGAAAATACCCGACAGAAAGCGTCGGCGGATCCCACCCGTAAAATCGGACGACCGGAGGCATACTTCCTTCACTATTCCAACTCAGAAGCATTTCATCCATAGCCATGTTATAAGCTGGAGAGCGTGTCCCCGAATTTATAAAGTACCATGTTTCCTTATCCATCTGCTTCACCAATCCTTCGAATATAAAAACATGTGCAGAAAAAAGTCTACCAAAGAATCTGTCTAAAAAAAAGAATGATGAACTCTCTTATATCTTTTATAATCGCTTCCACTGCACTAATAAAAAGTGTCTGCGACAAGTGACGGATTTCTTTATACAGCCAGAAAG
Source organism: Alteribacillus sp. HJP-4 (assembly GCF_042139015.1). Classification (NCBI taxonomy): domain Bacteria; kingdom Bacillati; phylum Bacillota; class Bacilli; order Caryophanales; family Bacillaceae; genus Alteribacillus; species Alteribacillus sp. HJP-4. Next base: position 39,872 of record NZ_JBHIKY010000008.1, read on the forward strand.
GGACACGTTATAATAGAATTAACACAAATATTTATTTTGCTTCTGACCCAAAAGATTATTATAATACTTCATGGGACAGGTGTCATCATATAAAGGAGTGGAAAAACATGGTTACTTGGATTTTATGGGGGATATTAATTGGTCTGCTGGCGGTATTGGCGGTGCGGCGCTTGAAAACCCCTGGTTTTTTAACGGAGCTGAGCCAGGAAGAATTCATTAAAGGCTACCGGAAAGCGCAATTAATAGATGTGAGAGAACCAAAGGAATATAACGGCGGTCATATTCTCGGTGCGAGAAATATACCTTTGTCGCAGATGAAGCAGAGAATGAATGAAATTCGTCCGGATAAACCTGTGTATTTATACGACCATACCGGGAGCAGAAGTATTCAGGCAGCCCGGATGCTGAAGAAGAAACGTGGTGCGACAGATTTGTATAATTTGAAAAAAGGCTTCAAAAAATGGACCGGAAAAATAAAAAAAGGTTAATATATTGACGGTTCTTAGTCTCATAAAGGGTCACATGAAGAAAATATGGGCTGCTGGATAGTAAATTTTTCTTCCTGAATATAGTTTTCGTCTCTGAAGAGTAAAAATACGCTTCCGATTATCAGAAATGATAGTCGGAAGCGTTTATTCATTTGATGCGAAATAATTTCCTAAGTCGATTGCGAAATAGAAAATACGAACAATTAAATGCACTTATCATTCGATAATTAAACTTTTTCAGCTTCCTTACGCTCACAAAGTAACAGCTGAAGTCATCAAAGGGAGTGTATGGGCTCCCTTGGTGGCTGAGGCAAAGCACAATTCCCCTTATCCGTCCCCAGCTTTTTATTATACATTAACAGGAGAAGTCGATGCTGCCCGTTCATATTTTAAAACTGGTTTTCTCGCAGCCAATGTCTCATCTAGCCGTTTTACTACCGTAGTATGAGGCGCTTCCTGAACTTTTTCCGGTTCTGATTCTGCTTCCTTCGAAATTTGAATGAGTGAATCAGCGAATTCATCAAGAGTTTCTTTGGATTCTGTCTCGGTCGGCTCAATCATCATGCACTCTTCCACATTGATTGGAAAATATATTGTCGGAGGATGATAGCCAAAATCAAGGAGACGTTTCGCCATATCAAGAGTTCGCACTCCCAGCTTTTTCTGCCTTTTTCCTGAAATAACAAACTCATGCATGCAATGTTTATTATAAGGAAGTTCAAAGTACGGCTCAAGTCGTCTCATTAAATAATTCGCATTGATAACCGCGTATTCAGAAACTTTTCGCAGACCTTCTGCTCCCATCGTCCGAATATACGTATAGGCACGTACATTGATTCCGAAATTCCCGTAATATGGCTTTACTCTACCGATGGAAGCGGGGCAGTCATAATTCCAAGTAAATTGGTTACCTGCTTTTTGAAGCACCGGCTTGGGAAGGTAAGGGGCAAGTTCCTTTTTTACGCCGACCGGACCGCTTCCAGGACCGCCTCCCCCATGCGGACCGGTAAATGTTTTGTGAAGATTTAAGTGAACGACGTCAAAACCCATATCGCCCGGCCTGGTAATTCCAAGAATGGCATTTGAATTTGCTCCGTCATAGTAAAGCTTGCCGCCGGCTTCGTGAATAACCTCAGCCATTTCTACAATGTCTTCTTCAAACAAGCCGAGAGTGTTTGGGTTGGTCAGCATTAATGCTGCTGTATCCTCTCCGGCTACTTCTTTTAAATGTGCAAGATCAACAAGACCCCTCTTATCAGTTTTTACTGTAATTGATTCAAAACCTGCTACAGCAGCGGATGCCGGGTTAGTCCCGTGAGCTGAATCAGGAACAATGACTTTATTGCGCTGAGGCTGGTTATTGGCTTCGTGAAAAGCTCGTATCATCATAAGTCCCGTCCATTCCCCCTGAGCACCTGCAGCTGGCTGCAGGGTCACCTCGTCCATTCCGGTTATTTCTGAAAGGTGAGACTGAAGATTATACATAAGCTCCATAGCTCCCTGAACCTGCTCTTCCGGCTGATAAGGGTGGATATGGGCAAAACCTGCCAATCTCGCTGTGTCTTCATTCATTTTTGGATTGTATTTCATGGTGCAGGAGCCGAGTGGATAAAAGCCGGAATCCACTCCGTGATTTCTTACAGATAACGCAGTGTAATGTCTCATGATCTGCAGTTCTGACACTTCCGGAAGTTCAGGTTCATTTTTTCTTACACAATCAGAAGGCAGAATTTCATCTAAATTGACTTCCGGTACATCCTGTTCAGGAAGGGAGTACCCTGTGCGTCCATCTCTGCTTAATTCAAAAATCAATGCCATTTCCTGCTGCATTACACGAGCACCTCCAATTCTTTCACAAGATGGTCCATTTCTTTTTTTGTCCGAAGTTCGGTAACACACACGAGCATCTGCCCTTCCCGATTTTCATATACTTCAGAAAGGTCAAATCCTCCTATGATATCTTTTTCAAAAAGCTTTTTGTTGTATTCCCTGACTGCTCCAGGCAGCTTTATCACGAACTCGTTAAATACAGGCTGATCATCAATGATAGTGATTCCAGCTCGTTTTAAAGACATTTTTAGGTAATGGGCGTTCTGCAGATTTTGCATTGCCATTTTCCTCACGCCTTTTTTTCCAAGTGCGCTCATTGCTACTGCTGCTGCCAACGCATTTAAGGCCTGATTCGAGCAGATGTTTGAAGTGGCTTTGTCCCTTCGGATATGCTGTTCTCTGGCCTGAAGTGTGAGCACAAAGCCGCGCTTACCATCTTCATCCTGAGTCTGGCCGACAAGTCTTCCCGGCACCTTTCTCATAAATTTTCTGGTTGTGGCGAAATAACCGCAGTGTGGCCCCCCCATCTGAATTGGGATACCGAATGGCTGTGCATCCCCAACAACAATATCGGCTCCAAACTCCCCTGGAGGAGTGAGGGCCCCAAGAGAAAGCGGATTGCTTGATACGATAAATAAAGCATTGTTATCGTGTGTTTTTTCAGCTATAGTTTTTAAGTCTTCCAGGGATCCTAAAAAGTTTGGATATTGAACGATAACTCCTGCTGTGTTCTCATCGACAGCCTTTTCAAGAGCTGATAGATCGGTTTTTCCTTTTTGTACCGGCACTCTCTCCACTGTTAAGCCCGGCCCGCTTACATACGTTTCAAGTACATGGAGTGATTCTGGATGGACTGCTTCTGATACGACAATCTTTTTCCGTTTCATTTTACTTTGACCGGCCGCCAGCAGGGCAGATTCGGCCAGTGCAGTAGGACCGTCATACATAGAAGAATTTGCAATATCCATTCCTGTCAGCTCACATATCATAGTCTGAAATTCAAAGATGGCCTGGAGCTCGCCCTGGCTGATTTCCGGCTGGTATGGTGTATAAGCAGTATAAAACTCTGATCTTCGAATTACGTGATCTACGATTGCAGGAGTATAATGTTCATATACACCAGCACCGAGAAAAGACGGAAGCTCTTTCACATTTACATTATTGCTGCTGAGCGTCTGCATTTCTTTTAAAAGTGACGTCTCATCAGCAGGGAGCGGAAGCTGTAATTCCCCTTTATAACGTATTTTAGCTGGTATATCAGAAAACAGTTCCTCCGCTGACTCTACTCCTATTGTTTTAAGCATCTCTTTTTTATCCTGTTTAGTCATTGGCAGATATCTAAAATTCATACGTTCTCCTCCTCCTCAGACTTCCCAATTGTTTACGACTCTCTTTTATAAAATGGGGTAGTTATTACTTTTGCAGTTAACAGCTTTTTACGAACTTGTACAATTAATTCATTTTCCAGCTCAGCAAGTTCTGCTTTCACCAATGCAAGCCCGATATTTTTTCCGAGTGTAGGCGACTGCGTGCCGGAAGTAATATGGCCGACTACTGAACCGCTTTTATCAAGAACGGCATAACCGCTGCGGGGAATCCCTTTTTCTATCATTTCTATTCCTGCAAGCTTCCTTTTGACTCCAGATTCTTTTTCCTGCAGGAGTGCGTCTTTTCCGATAAAGTCTGAACGCTTTTTTAGTTTAACAGCAAAGCCTAAACCTGCTTCTATCGGGCTGATCGTTTCATCTATTTCCTGCCCGTAAAGTGGAAGCTTGGCTTCAAATCTTAGAGTATCCCGCGCTCCAAGTCCACATGGAAGGAGCCCATCTGCTCTTCCTACATCTAAAATATTCTTCCATAGACCGAGCGCTTCACCGGAAGGACAATATATTTCAAATCCATCTTCTCCTGTATATCCTGTCCTGGAAACTAAAGCAGCAGCACCGCCAATTTCTACATTTTGTCTGAAGCGGAAGAATGAAATCTCTGATAAATCTGTATTCGTTAATTTTTGAAGAATTTTCTGTGACTTTGGGCCCTGCAATGCCAGAAGGGAAAATTCACTGGAAACGTCTTTTACCTGAACGGTATCATCGGCGTTGTTTTGGAGCCACAGTATATCCTTTTCTGTATTCGCTGCATTTAAAACAAGCATGTATTTATCTGCGTCCAGCTGATAGATAAGCAAATCATCAATCGTTCCGCCGTGTTCATTGCACATTAATGTATAGAGAGCCTTGTTGGGCTCAAGCTTTTCAATATCATTCGTTATTATTCGCTGCAGGAAATCCCGGCTTCCAGTCCCAGTTATGAATGCTTCTCCCATGTGGGAAACATCAAAAAGACCAGCCTGATTTCTTACCGCAAAGTGTTCCTGCTTGATTGAAGTGAACTGAACTGGCATTTCCCAACCGCCAAAGTCAATAGTTTTCACTCGCTCTTCTTTATACCATGGCATGATCGGTGTCTGTTTTAAGTGGTCCATCCTTCTCATCCTTTCTGTTTTTCTAATATATTAGAAAGATAGTTTGTGTCTCGTCCGGGAAGAAACCAGAATTTTTCCAGAGTTAATAAAAAACAGAGAACCCCCGTTTAGAAGGGTTCTCTGTCCTATTACCAGAAAGTTTCTTCCTTATTAAAGGAATGTCTTCGTGGGTGGTCCTCTTAGGACGCTCTCCAGAGATGCGTCGAACAAAAGTCTTTTTGCCTGAGAGATTCACTTATTATAGTTTGCTCCTTCGGCGCTGCATCTGCTGCAGTCTCTCCCCTTGTCTTCATCCGCGAGTATATATTTAAATGTGTCTGACTGAATATTTTTCCAGTAAATTCGTGCATACTAGTGATAATGTACTGTTGTTCATTTTATCATTAGCTCGATGCAGTGACAATATTTTTCTGGACAGGGAGACGAACGATATGGAACCTACTATCGAATTTCTTTCGGATTGGGAGTCGGATTCTAACGAGACAGGACGAACTTTTTCGTCTATATGCTCGTGGAAGCAGTTTAAGCTTGCATTTAAAACCGAACAATGGACCACCACTCCCTCATTTGACGGGCTGGCCTGCCAGCGGTATCTTCCTCAGCTTGAGTTATTTGATCATCAAAAAAAAGCAGTTAAACAAGTACTGGAAGAAATGGATGGCAAAGCTATCCTTGCTGATGAAGTTGGTCTTGGAAAAACAATTGAAGCAGGATTAATTCTAAAAGAATATATGATCAGAGGGCTTGTAAAAAAAGCACTAATACTTGTACCTGCCTCCTTGACCGGGCAGTGGGCGGCGGAACTTAATCAAAAATTTTACATACCTGCTGTGACCCAGAGAAAATCCTATGTGTGGGAGAAAGCAGATATTGTTGTCGGATCCATCGATACCGCTAAACGCGCGCCCCACAGGGAGATCGTTTTAAATCAAGAGTATGACATGATCATTATTGATGAAGCCCACCGGCTAAAAAATGCCAACACAAAAAACTATGCATTCGTAAAAGAATTGAAAAAGAAATTCTGCTTAATGCTGACAGCAACTCCAGTACAAAATCATCCTGCAGAGCTGTATCATCTCATAAATTTATTGAAGCCCGGGATGTTCGGCAGTCCCGCTCAATTTAAAGCTCTTTTTGATAAAGAGGACCATGAATCAGTCCGTCACATTGTGAAAAAAGTGATGGTACGCAATCGCCGGGAAGAAACCGGCATTAAATGGACAAAACGAAAAATACACTCCAATTTTATACCCTTCACACCAGAAGAAAGGTCATTTTATGATACGCTTCAATCACTTTTTTTAATAAACAACAGTGCCAGTGGGGGGTTTTTAAAAACAACCTTGCTGAGGGAAGCCTGCAGCAGTAAAGAAGCTGTATTTATGACGGTGAAACGACTGCATGAGCGGGGAGATATTTCGGATGAATCGTTTCAGAATCTGCTTGCCTTAATGCAGAATATTGAGAAAAACAGTAAAGCAGACCGGGCACTTGAAATCATTCAGTCTACTGAAGATAAAGTGGTTTTATTTACAGAATATCGAGCGACTCAGCTTTATCTGCAATGGTATTTTAAACAGCATGGAATTATTTCTGTTCCATTTCGTGGCGGATTTAAACGCGGAAAAAAGGAATGGATGCAGCAGCTGTTCCGGGACCGTGCAAAAGTTCTGATTGCTACGGAAGCAGGAGGAGAAGGGATTAATCTCCAGTTCAGTTCAACAATAATTAATTTTGACCTGCCTTGGAACCCAATGCGTCTTGAACAGAGAATTGGACGTCTGCACCGCCTAGGCCAGAAAAATGATGTAAATATTTTTCATTTTGCTGTGAAAAATACAGTTGATGAACAAATCTTGACGCTTTTATACGAAAAAATCGAAATGTTTGAAAATGTCATCGGAGAAATGGAAGCTATTCTCTCGAAAACTTCCTTTGTCGATTTTGAGGGGTATATGGCTGATGCTGTGCTTCATTCAGATTCTCTACAGGAAACAGAAATCAAGCTAAATCATTTGTATGAACTTGCAAAACAAGGAAAGCAGGTGAACAGCCAGTGACTGGAGAAGAGGAGCTTCATAATTTCTTATTAGATTATTTTACAGAGAATAATGCTACGATAATCGAAAATACAGGGGAAAGGCTGAAAATAAAACTTACGGAAAAGCTTGATGAAGAACTGATGAATCGTCCTTTTTACTGGCATTATGTAAAAAAAACAGGGGGAAATCCTGAGACAATGACAGTAACTTATCAAACGGGATCTCCTCAGGAAAAGGAAAAAGAGTCTTCACATATACATTTTGGGTCTCCACGGCTTCATCAAATTTTTCAATCAGCACGGGACCAGGGAAAATGGACGGTATTATATGAAGAGGTACAGCCTCAAAGACAGCCCGCTGCTCTTTATCCGTGGTTAATAATGAATGTAAAAATTTCCTGTCAATCGCACCAGCGCAAGGACATATTGCTGTCGTTAGGCCTGCAGCTTATTCATGGCCAGATAGTGAATAATGCAATGGACTGGACCAAAAATCTTCAGTTGATAACGACCGTTTCCCCTCACAGCTTTCCGATGAAATCACTCATTCAAGTCACTAGTGGTACTGTAAGGTTAAAGAATTATATTAGAGAGTACCTTGAGAAAGAAAACAAAGACTGGGTGTCTGAGGCAAACAAAAGAATGAAAGAGGAGTGTAAGCTGCTGGATGATTATTATGAAACAGGAGATTTCCTTTCTGATGAGGAGTACGCAAGAGAGAAACAAGCGATCATCAGCCGCTATTCCCCAAAAATAATAGTAGAAACAATAAACAGCGGCATTTTCTATTTAAAAAATTCTTCTAAATAAAGTGGCTGAACAAAAGTAAATTATTCATTGCAAAAATCCAGACGATTCTACTGAATCTGTCTGGATTGTTTGTTAATTATGAGTTTACAAAATATGCTCCGTCAAAACGCTTCGCTTTCCGCGGGCACGGCTCAAGCCTCCACGGCAGAAAGAACACTGCCTGTGGAGGAGTCATAAGACTCGTGCTGTTCCCGCGACGCACAGGACGTGCTAGTGTCGATGTCGGTGACAGGACGTGGCCGGTTTTCATCGACCAGGAGTCTACGCATTTTGACTGCGCAAATGACCTGATTTCTCATTCAAAGAAATTAAAAAGAGGCTTTTTTTGATTTGTCCCAGCCTTTTTGTATTCAGTTAAACACTTGGAGCTCCGCTTACAAATATCGTCATGATAGCAAACCAGCCGAATACAAGGAACGAAATCCCTGCGAAACCAACTGCAAAAAAGTTTCTGTTTTTAATTTCCCGAATCGTAGCGAACCCGCATAGGATAGCTACAATTAGCATGGTAATTCCAAGAGCCAAGACGATCCCCCCTTTATGTATGATTCCGTTTTCACTTGAATTATGAAGGAAAATTCCTTTTACTATTATACCCTTTTTCCGATCAACATGCATCATCAAAATTCATTTCTGTTCACTTTCTAATAGTTCACTTTTTTGTGTTGTGTTAAGCTGAACGAGATGAATGTTCATGGAAAGGAGTATATTTATGGATTGGAAACAACTCCCATTAGGTCCATTACAGACAAATTGTTATATTTTATACGATGTAGACAAAGCAGTAGTATTTGACCCGGGTGGAGACGCCCATATTCTAGAACGCTGGCTCGCAGAAAAGCAGTTGAAGCCGATCGCTATTGTTCTGACACATGCTCATTTTGATCACATCGGTGCTGTTCAGGAGCTTAGAGAAAAATGGGGCATCAGCGTGTTTTTACATGAAAATGAAAAAGGCTGGCTGACAGATCCCTCAAAAAACGGCTCAGCTCTTTTTCTTGGCAACGAAGCCATTACAGCTGCTGAAGCAGATGAATGGATAACTGGTGAAGAGATGCTGCACATTGGACCGTTTGAATTTAAAATTTATGAAACACCTGGACATTCTCCGGGGAGTGTGTCTTTTTATCATAAAGGAACGTCCACCATTTTTTCGGGAGATGTATTATTTTACGGGGGCATCGGTCGCACGGATTTGCCTGGAGGCAATCACGAGCAGCTGATCCGTTCTATTCACGATAAACTATTAAGTCTCCCTGAAGATACAGCCGTCGCATGCGGGCACGGTCCTGTCACTACAATAGAAGATGAAATGAACAGCAACCCGTTTCTTAATGGTTTTTAAAAAACTTATTAAGTCATTGTACACATTTTATTATTAAAGAGACTGCTATGCAGGAAGGCCCGGATTTCAGAATCCGGGCCTTCCTGTTCAACGTTATGTACGTGCTTTTTAATGGCCGAAGCCTGGCTCCATCAAAAACGTTGTATAATACGTGAAGCTGACAAAAAATACAGTTAAATACGCACCAAAAAGATAAATATACATGCGCTCTGACAGCTTCATAAATCCCAGGGCTAAAAAGCCTGCTGTTTGTGCGAAAAATAATATTGCCATATTAAACATATCGCCTACGAAAAATAAAATAGCGAAGACTGCTGTCCAGAAGGCAATCATGCGAAACATGCGATCCATTGCCCTTCCCCCCTCTGCTGCCAATATAGAAGCGCGGATGGCCGGACATTGCATGTGCCGGGCATCTGCATAACTAAAGATATTATATATGAGAGTGCCGCAGTTTGTAAATGCTTTCTTACCATCCAATATGTGAATCCTTGAATTACGAACGAATTCTTTTTCTGCGCTTCAATTTCTGATGTCTTTTTTTCCATTCTACATGAATAGCAAATGGAACCATGCCAAAGAGAGTGTTCGCCACCCGTTTACTTCGATTATAGCGTGAAGTCCGCTGTGTAATTTTTTGATTTTCTATTTTTCTTTCAATGCTCTCGAGTAAACGAGCTGTTATAAATTGAATGAATGGGTATGGTTTCACAATTATTCACCTGCTTCATCCTCAATTATTCCCTGTTTTTAGTATTCTATTCTCCCCCTTTCTCTGCGAAGATGACGAGTTCTTTTTCCCTGCTCTCGATGGTGACCGCTTTAAAGGAAGTTCTAATCTTATTATTGTTATCAATCAATGTCTGAGTGATATAAACTGTACCAGTTGGATAAATAAATTTACTGCTTTGCTCTTCCCAGTTATTTTCATCTCTCCAATTCACCTCAGCATTTCTGATAAGCCAGTCCATTTCAAGAGATTCCTCCTGAAGCACCAAATTTTCTTTCTCATTAACAAATAATTTTATTTGTAATAATAAAAAAGATGTGAACAATAGACAGAGTATTAATGTTATAGGCATTATGGTTCCTTTTTGATCCAATAATTCTCTCCCCCTTTTTTAAAAGAAGGGCTTAGGCTGACCGAAAACGAAAACGGCTTTAAATTCTTTCTTTTTATGAGGATATCAGCACCATAAGGTTGATGAGTGACCTGAAAAACGTCAACTTCCTGCATCACAATTTCATAGCCCTGCCCATTTCTTTTCCGCACGAGATTTGTGCCGGTTTTTTCGAAGGAGAGTTCAGCATTCTCTTCTTCCATATAAAGAATATTCCCCTCGGCTTCTATATTATAGGCTGTCCTGGCATCATACTTTATCTGTTGGGCCGCCATAGATGCATCACGGTCAGGCCTGATAACATCTTTGTCAAAAACCGGAATAAATGATAAAAGTAAAGCTGCACAAACAATCAAAATATTCAATGATACGATGGTTTCAAACAGCGTCATGCCTTTGTCATTCCATCTCGACATAAAGACACTTTTCCTCCTTATCCCCGCTTGGCTGTTTCCAATCAATACATACCATCGCTCCTTCTTGTTTCTCCCGGCTGTTGATCTCATACGGTATATCTTTTCTTATCCCAGTAAAGCTTCCTCCAATGGATACGTCTTCTCCGGTGGCATATTTAATCGATTCACGATCCAAAAGGGCCAAGGCACGCTTTTCTATTTCCATATCATGTTGTTCAGAAATCAGGAATGTATATATAGGCAGCATCGCCATAAATAAAATACTTAATATCGAAAGAGCTGTAATTACCTCTATTAATGTAAGGCCATGCTCATCCTGCCTCAACATAAAATCTCCCCTTGCCGAGTAAATAGACAAATTTATATCTGCCTTCAGGCGTCTCAATAAAAAAAGTTCCAGGCTGGTGTATATTTCCATTTTCCATGAATTTAATATTTGCTGGGGTCAGAGTAGCCCGCATAAAGAAAACACCTTCTGGCAATTCACGGCTTCGGACGATTTCATCCGATAAAATAATTCTATATTCATTGTCTTTTACTTTAAATAAGACAGTTTGTCCTTTAGAGAATGCAAGCTGCTGTGCATATAAGAAATCATCCTCTAAAAGCCGAATAAAATACGAAATAGACTGCGGACGCTCAAGTTTTTGGAATTGAGGAATGGAAATAGTAATCATAGCTGCAAGTACCGCTATAACAATGATCATTTCTATCATTGTGAAACCTTTATTGTTTAAGAGGGTCATTCGGAAACTCGGACAACTTTACCGTTTTGATAATTTAATTTTTCACCATCAGCGCAGGTAACTCTATCAACATAGCCGGCATCAGCAAGTTCTTCGAGTGAGGAAAGCGTGTCCCCTGTTTCGATTTCATAGGCACCAGCCTGTGATTCCAGCAGCTTCACTGTAGCGTCACAGCTTTTTGACTGTGCCATATTGTTGTTTTTGGTCATATTCGGTACGGCAATAAGCAGCAGCAAGGTAATAATTAACAATACAATCATCATTTCAATCATTGTAAACCCATCGTCCTTTTTTAATTTATTGAACATTTATTTCCATCTCCTTTTCTTAATAATGTTAAAATCGCTAAAATGTCGTCTTCTCGTTCCCTTTCTAATTTTTCAATCTTCTGCTTGAGACTATTCAATTCATTTTGTGTATTCATTTCGTAAGTGCTTTTCTTAAGAAACTCCAATACAATTCCTCCTCTTATATTCAAAGTGATGTCATCAGTGAAAACATAGGCAGAAATACTGACAAAAACAGAGACAGAACTATAAATCCTACAAAAGTAAACATTATTGGCTGGACAAGAGCGACGCTTTTGTTTACTTTCTCTTCTAAAAGGTCCGCAGCCCGTATGCTGTATTGATATAAATGCTCTTCGGTAAATCCTGTTTCCTGACCGTGTTTTATTACGAACTTCAGTTCCTTTCTATACCACGGCGCCATCCCGACTGCTTCATATAAAGCAGTACCTTCCTTTAAATGCTGTTTTAATTTCTTTCCTTCCTCGTGTAAAAACATAAAGTGATTCTGTCGTTCAAGAACGTCGCATGATTGATAGATAGACAAACCACCTTTCATCATTATACTGAGCTGCAATGCTAAATAATGAGACAGGAACAGCCTTGCTGAGGAAGATAGGAATGGAATTCTGTAGATTTGCTCCATTTGCCGGTGCGGGGTAATGTGGCGAAATATTTTAAAGTAATAAACGAGGAGGAGCGCAGCTCCCGTAAAAACAGCAACTACATAAATTGGGGAAAAGGAAATAGCTCCCATGACTATTCTTGTGTATAAAGGAAGCTCCATGTCCATTGAGTCGAATAATTGTTTAAATGACGGAAACATGTACTGAAATAAAATAATCCCCAGACAAAACAAAAGCCAAAGCAGAAGCAGAGGATATCTTAATAGCTGCTTTACTTTTCTAGAAGCTTCTATTCTTTTTTTATAAAGCTCACCAGCGCCAATCAGCCCTTTTGAAAGAAATCCGCTTTCTTCAGCAAAGAAGATATATGCAGTAACATCTGCCGGAAAAAACAAATAATTCAATACATCATGAAAAGAATAACCGTTTCTTAAATCAGCAAGCATTTCTTGTAATTGCTGTTTCACACTATCAGTCTGCTCCCAGGATAATAATTCTATCGTTTGATCAAGCGAGTATCCTTCTTCAAGCAGCAGCCCTGTTTTTTTCAAAAACTCCGCTTTCTCTTCTTTCTTCCAGGGCTTATGCATACTTAGATGCTTTCTCGCAGCTACGGTAAGGAATCCAGCCTAATGCCATTCCTTTACAACGCTGTTGTAGTGATGTGTAAGTGAGTGTCTGCTCGGAGAGATCAGGATGGGTAATAGCTTCTGCCAGCTCACGGCCCGCCAGGATGTCATATAAAGCCAAACGGGAATTTCTGCCGAATCTTTTACAATAAGGGGAACATTGGGGGCCGCAAAATGGGCATAAGCGGGAAATTAACTGTTGGGAAGTAATCATTAGGAGAGATTCCTTTAATTCTGCTTTGGAGATTCCAAAATCATAAAATCTTTCTAACGCACCGAAAGGAGTGCGGGCATGCATTGTCGTAAGCACTAAATGACCGCTTAAAGATGCTCTGACTGCTAGTCTGGCTGTTTCAGCATCTCTAATTTCTCCTACTAGCAATACATCAGGATCGTGGCGCAGCGATGCCTTTAACGCCTCTTGATAGGTAATACCGGCTTTGGGATTAATTTCTGTTTGGATCAAAGAGGGATTTCGCATTTCTACCGGATCTTCCGCACTTAAAATTCTTAATGAATAGACCTCTGCTAATTCATTTACAATCGTATAGAGAGTGGTTGTTTTCCCAGTTCCTGTAGCTCCAGTTAATGTAATTAATCCATCTTTATAGAGTACAATACGTCGGAGGAAGTCTGAGACCTGCTGGTCAAATGATAATGAGGATAGGGAGAGATGCTGTTCCTGTGGAAGAATTCTAATGGAGAGACTTTCCTTAAAAGGAGTGGGCATTGTAGAAAAGCGTAAATGCACGGGAGGAGATGAGTGATTTAACAGAAATGCACCGCTCTGCGGGCGTCTCTGCTCGCCTATGTCCATTCCTGCTCTGAATTTGAAATGGGCAATCAGGCGTTCAGCAGCTTTTTTGTTTATTTCGTTCATTTTATACAGCGATCCATGAATTCGAAACCATACAGCATAATGCTGGGTTCCTGGCTGCAGATGGATATCTGAAGTGTGAAGATTGAATGCTCTCTGCAATAGCAGCCTGCTTTCTCTTTCAACATTGTACAATAATACATCACCTGCTTTATTGGTAATTTTTTAGTGCCTTTTACTTATTCTTCGTCGCTATCTGCAATTCCTTCAAAAAAAATAAATATTTTTTGAATAAGCTGAGCTCGTTTGCCTATACTATTAGATGTCAATGGGATGTAGCCAAGCGGTAAGGCATCGGACTTTGACTCCGTGATGCGTAGGTTCGAATCCTGCCATCCCAGCCATTACATATGCTTTAAAAACATAAAAAGGGGCTGTATCATAAATGATACTCGCCCCTTTTTGCATGATAAAAAAAGCAGGGGACAAGTCCTTCGCTTTCCGTGGGCAGCGCTTCAGCTAATCGGGCGAAACCCACGCCCGGCGGATCTTCAGCCGCTGCTCTTCCCACTGGAGTCTTCGGACTTTTCCTCTGCTATCTTCTATTTAGGATACTACTTTTTCTATAAAAAGGGGCTTTTGCTACAGCCCCTTTTTATTTACTTGTTTTGTTTTTCTCTAACCGATTCAATTTTTCCTTCCATGCGTTCTTGGCTTCCGTCCCTTCTGTCATCAATCCGTATATTAGTGGTTACACGCTCTGCCCCTTCATTGAAAGGAATATTATGAAGTGACTGGATCACTTCAAATAAAACAGGCAGCTCGCCTTCTACGATCGTGCTCATTGGTGTCAGCTGATATTTAATTTTTCCACTGTACTGCTCCAGTGTGTCCTGAATTCTAGCTACATCTCCGCTCATGCTTGTTGAACCTGTGCCGACAGGAACAATTGTAATGTCGATGATTGCCATTCGTTTCTCCTCCTTTTCATTTTTAAATACTGATCGATTTGCCTCCAGCTTTTCAGGAAATTCCTCTTTAGCGAGAGCTCGGTATGCTTCTACAGCAGTTAAGAGATGAATCCGGTCCGGGAGGGAGCAGGCTGCTTTTCTTTGCACTGCATAGGAAATGACCAACAATCGTTTTCTTATCCATTTTAAACGGCGCACTTGAATGACTCGGTGCAGCAGAGGTGCTGCTGCAGCCGATATATAGGAAGCGGCAGCAAAAGATGCAGCAGGTCGAATGTCAGCCAGTACCAACAAGAGTGTAGTAATCGGCACGAATAAAAAGAAGATTACCACCGTGTTTGTGGAACAATATCTGTTGGTGATAGAAGCTCTTTTAATTCTGTAAATTTTCGACCGCTTAATTATTCCCTTATAACTGAATACTTTATGCTCTGCTCCATGAAATTTTCTCAATTGCTTTGGAAAAATAAAATGCGTTCCATACATCAGGTAAAAAAGTGAATATATAGGCAGACCAGTCTGCACAAATGGAAAAAACAACGGCAGCATTGCAGCCGCAGTCCATAAGGCAAACACCGCTTTGTACCAATAAGGCATAGCCTGGAATACATACCAGCAAACAGCCAGCATCGTTCTCATAGACAATGCTTTTACTGTTGCTTTTACACGATTATTATCTAAACAGGCCCATCCTATATGTGTTCTTCCAATAAACAGAACGCCGTTTTGATAAGAAAGACCGCGTATCATCCTGCACCTCTGTTCTGCCCTTCTACATTTACAAAGCGCTCCATAACCCAGAAAAAGGATTCATCATCATTTCCTTTACCCGAAAAATCCCTTTCGAAAAACCTTGCATCTTTTGAGTCCAGGCCATTATGTTCCTCCCAGGTGTGCAGATAGCTGATAATCGCTCTTTCCGGTTCAGCTTCCCCGTTAATTTCCACTGCGATGCTGCCTTCGTTTCCAACGGTTTTATTTTCTAACATCGTATTAGGAAATGTAAAAAGCACACCATTTTCTACGGTTTCTGCTTCCGCTTCCACTGACTCATTTTCCCCAATTTGTATATCATAGTGCTGAATAGAATCACTGTTTATAATCTCCCCATTATCATCAAGAATCGTCACACCAATATAGTCGTTTCCGGCAAATCCGTCTTCCGGGCTGACTTCCCAGGACCAGGAGGCATCTAATATAGCTGATTTTTGATTTTCTTCAAATGAGGTGTCCCATTTCACATGTTCATCGAGCTCATCATTCGTTACGATTTCCGCCTGCGTTATGTAGAAACCTCCGCCGGCAAACAATAATATCATTAATAGTGTCGGCAATATCACAACTAATTTATTACCATTAAACAAAGGTCACACTCCCTTCCTCTCCCTAAGGAAAGCTTCTTTTGAAGTATAAGATAAGACGTTTATCATCTAATTTTGTTTCATTTTATTTTTTTCGTAAGTAGAAAATCCTAGTTTTTTCAGCCTGTATTGAAGGGACTGTCTGCTTAGACCTAACGCTTCAGCTGTTTTTGAAATATTTCCACTGTATTGATCTAAGGCATACTTTACATATTTTTTCTCCTGTTGAAATAATACATCATGAAGCGGCTGTATCGGCTTTTCCATTTCATGTGCGCTGCCTTTTTCAGCAGGCTCCGGTTCAATAGATCGGACAGGTCGGAAGTGTGCAGGAAGATGTTTTAATTCAAGCTTTTTTTCGCTTCCGTCCATAATATTCATAGCGCCTTCAATGACGTGCTCAAGTTCTCTTACATTACCGGGCCAGTGATAAGAAGTAAATATATTCATTACATCGGCTGAAATATCATTTACTTCCATACTGAATAATTTATTTAACTTGCCTAAAAATACCGAAGCCAGTTTATCTATATCATCTTTTCTGTCGCGAAGCGGAGGCACAATTACAGTGACCACACTGAGACGGTAAAATAAATCACTGCGAAGCCGGTTTTCTGCTATGGCAGTTTGAGGATCTTCATTCATTGTCGCAATTATCCGGACATTCACCTTTTTCTCTTTCGTATCTCCAATCCTTCTGATTTTTCTTTCTTGGAGCACGCGCAGCAGCTTCGCCTGAAGAGATATACTTAAAGAATTTATTTCGTCAAGCAGAAGAGTTCCTCCTTCTGCTTCTTCAAATAATCCTTCTCTTTCTTTCGACCCTGTAAATGCTCCACTCTTCGTGCCAAAAAGAATACTTTCGACAAGATGCTCAGGTATAGCTGCACAATTCTGCGAAATAAATGGTTTCGCTGACCTTTTGCTTCCAGTATGAATACTTTGGGCAAACAGTTCTTTTCCAGTTCCTGTTTCTCCAATAATGAGTACAGAAGATGAGGTTCTGGTAGCTTTTTTGGATGCTTCAACTACATTCTTTATTAAATCAGTTTCTCCAACAATTTGGTCAAAGGTAAACCTTGCCTGATACGATTTTTTTATATTGCTTCGTATAAGCTTTTCTATCTTTGTAATATCTCGTGATAATTCGACCGCTGCAATGATTCCATTTTCAGTAATAACAGGAAATGTATCATTTAATGTATTTATTTCTGCTCCGTGTTTATTAAAATACGTTTGTTGTACTCCATGTGATGAAGTTCTGTTATTTAAAGCTTCAAGAAGAGTGCTGCGATCCTTTTCATGAAAACGAAAAATTTCATGGAGTGATTGCTGCATCACTTGTTCCTGCTTCATCCCTTCTATTTCGGACATTTTTTTATTATATAAGATAGTTCTCCCTTGTTCATCAATAATATGAACCCCGGTATCGAGCTTCTCAGCAAGCTGATTTAATAACGAAGCTGCATCTTTCTTCTCAAATTTTCTAGATTCCAAGCAACTCACCACCTGACATTATTTTATATAGTATTCAGTTTTAGTGCAAATTTTTTTTGCTCCTGCCACTTCTTTCAGTATTTTTGTGCAAATTTATTTTTCATTTCATTCTGACTAAAGCATTTTTGTCCTGATGGCATGAATTTTGCATATTATGAATATCATATTAGAGCAAAGGAGTAGATGCTATGAATGCTGCATCAAATTTAATAGACCTTCATAATAAATATGGAGCCAACAATTATAATCCATTACCGGTCGTGCTTGAAGAAGGAGAAGGGGTCTGGGTGAAGGATGTGGAAGGAAACCGTTATCTTGATATGCTTAGTGCGTACTCTGCTTTAAACCAGGGACACCGCCACCCTAGAATAATAGAGGCATTAAAAAATCAAGCAGATAAAATTACCCTTACCTCAAGAGCATTTCATAACGATCAGCTCGCGCCTTTTTATGAAATGCTTGCAAACCTTACAGGCATGTCAAAAATTCTTCCAATGAATACGGGTGCAGAAGCTGTAGAAACAGCGGTAAAGGCAGCAAGACGCTGGGCTTACCGATACAAAGGAGTTAAAGAAAATCAAGCTGAAATTATCGTATGTACTGATAATTTTCACGGCAGAACGATGACAGCAGTCTCGCTGTCTTCAAATGAAGAATATAAAAAGGATTTTGGACCGATGCTTCCAGGAATCAAAGTCATAACATACGGAGACTCAGAAGCACTGAGAAAAGCAGTGACCCCGGAAACTGCTGCTTTTATTGTCGAACCAATTCAAGGCGAAGCAGGAATCATCATTCCACCGGAGGGGTATTTGCAGGAGGTGCGCAATATTTGCAGTGAGAACAATGTTTTGTTTATTGCTGATGAAATACAATCCGGCCTGGGCCGCAGCGGAAGACCATTTGCCTGCGACTGGGAAGATGTAACACCAGATATGTATATTCTAGGCAAAGCATTAGGAGGAGGAGTATTTCCTATTTCCGCAGTATGTTCAAGCGATGAAATATTAAGTGTATTTGAACCAGGCTCGCACGGTTCTACTTTCGGTGGAAATCCGCTCGCTGCTGCAGTAGGCAGTGCATCGCTTGAAGTTCTTGAACGTGAGAAGTTATGGGACCGCTCAAATGAGCTTGGCAGCTGGTTTAAGGAAAAACTCGCTTCTATTGATCACAAAACAATAAAAGAAGTCCGAGGAAGAGGTCTCTTTATCGGCATAGAATTAACGGTCCCTGCCCGTCCTTTCTGCGAGGCTTTGAAAAATCACGGACTCCTCTGCAAAGAAACACATGAACATGTTATTCGTCTTGCTCCTCCGCTCGTAATTGAAAAGCGAGAACTTGAATGGGCTTTTGCGCAAATAGAAAAAGTTTTCAACCTTGAGTTAAATTAATTTCTTAAGTGATAAGTAAAACAGCGGTTCTGTCCTGAAACAGGCCGCTGTTTATTGTTTAATCGTTGTGCATAAATTTAGACCCGGCAATTCCTGGGTTTGTCATTTCCTTCACATCAAGAATTTCGTCTAATTCTTCTTTAGATAATATACCTCTCTCGAGACATATTTCTCTTACACTTCGGTTTGTTTCAATTGCTTCTTTAGCAATACGGGAAGCCGTTTCATAGCCAACATGCGGATTAATTGCCGTTATCACCCCGACGCTCTGTTCGACCATCTCTCTGCAGCGCTCCACGTTTGCAGTCAAACCATCCACCGCATAATCCCGAAATACATTCAATCCATTTTGAAGAATAGATAATGATTGAAGCAGATTAAAAACCAGTACAGGCTCCATCACGTTCAATTCGAGCTGGCCCGCTTCAGAAGCAAGGCTGATTGTATGATCATTGCCGATCACCTGAAATGAAATCTGATTCACGACCTCACACATTACCGGATTTACTTTTCCCGGCATAATAGAAGAGCCTGGCTGCCTGGACGGCAGGTTTATTTCATTTAATCCGGTACGGGGGCCAGAACTCATCAGGCGGAGGTCATTTGCCATTTTCGATAAGTTAATTGCATGCACCTTAAGTGCCCCTGAAAGCTCTGTATACGCATCTGTATTTTGGGTAGCATCGACCAGATCCTCCGCACTGAAAAACGGCATATTTGTCAATTCCGCAAGATACACTGATACTTTTTGAATATATGCAGGCTTTGCGTTTAAGCCGGTCCCTACCGCAGTGGCTCCCATATTTATAGCGTACAGATGTTCAACAGAGCGTTTAATGCGGGCAAGATCTCTTCCGAGCACTCGTTTGTACGCCCCAAACTCCTGGCCCAGTCGGATTGGCACTGCATCCTGAAGGTGTGTCCTGCCCATTTTGATAACAGTGTCAAATTCATTTTCTTTGGTTTCTATGACTTTTATCAGTTCATCGATCGAGTGGGTCAGTCCTTTTGCCAGATTTAACGAGGCTATGTGAATGGCAGTTGGAAAAGAATCATTCGTAGATTGTGCCATATTCACATGAGTATTTGGGCTGACCATCAAATAATGGCCTTTTTGACCTCCAAGAAGTTCAATCGCTCTGTTTGCAATAACTTCATTGGCATTCATATTAAAAGAGGTGCCGGCCCCGCCTTGAATAGCATCCACAATAAACTGATCGTTAAACCTTCCCTCTATCACTTCTTCTGCTGCCTGAATAATAGCGCCGGCTATATTTTTTGTCAGCCCTCCAACATCTCTGTTGGCTAATGCCGCAGCTTTCTTAACATACCCAAACGCTTTGATTAATTCAGGATGAGGGTGGTAGCCCGTAATAGGGAAATTTTCTTTGGCACGAATCGTCTGAATTCCGTAGTAAGCATCTACAGGAACGTTCTTTTCTCCAAGAAAATCTCTTTCCGTCCGAAACTCACTCATTCCCAATAAACTCCTTTATTATTTCTACTTTAATTTTTCCCCAAACAATGAACCCATTAATGCGACTGCTACTTCAGCAGTTTTATTCTTCTCATCGAGGATCGGATTCACCTCTACAAATTCAGCCGAGGTTATCTTGTCTGATTCAGCAAGCATCTCCATCGCCAAATGACTTTCCCTGTAATTCAGTCCTCCAAGCACAGGTGTTCCAACGCCTGGGGCGTCGTGCGGATCCAGTCCGTCCAGATCAAGACTTAGATGAATTCCATCGCATTCTTCTAAATATGTAACCGCTTGTCTCATTACCTCCGGCATGCCTAAACGGTCTATTTCATGCATCGTGTAGACCTGCATATTAGTTCGGCGGATGTACGCTTTTTCACCGTCATCGAGCTCGCGGGCGCCAATAATAACAACATTTTCAGGTTTTATTTTTGGAGAAAAACCACCAATATTTGTCAGTGAATCATGTCCATCACCCAAAGATACAGCTAAAGGCATGCCGTGAATATTTCCGGATGGAGAGGTATCCGCAGTATTCAGGTCTCCGTGAGCATCATACCAGATCACTCCTAATTTATTAAAGCTGGCAGAAATGCCGGCAATAGTGCCGATTGCAATACTGTGATCGCCGCCTAGAATAAGAGGGAACCGTTGTTCCTCCAATATAGCAGACACCTTGGAAGCAAGTCGCTTATTAGTTTCTGCAACCTCCCAAAGATTACTCAGCTTATGGTGGATATTACTTTCACTGCTTCTTTTCTCAACTTCAATATCTCCGGCATCCTTAATTTCATAACCCAGTGCTTCTAGTCTTGTCGTCAAATCTGCATACCTCATTGCACTTGGCCCCATATCAACGCCTCGTCTATTTTGACCATGATCCATAGGCACCCCGAGCACCGTCATTTTTTTATTCATCTGTACTAGCTCCTTTCTTTTATATTATGTATGCAAGAAAAGTGCCATTTCAGTATGAAAAGCTGTCGAAGTCTGCGACAGCTTTTTTCATTATTTCGTTACATATTGCTTTGCCAGCCATGCAGCCCCAGCCACTCCAGCATCATTACCAAGCTCTGCGAGAACAAACGTAGAATCAGATTTAACTTTCTCGAGGGCATATTTATTATAATAATGTGTTAACGGCTTCAGCAGATCGTCACCAGCAGCTGAGACTCCTCCTCCTATAACTATTTTCGCCGGATTGAGGACATTGGCTATATTGGCTGCCGAAAGCCCCAGGTAGTACATAGATATGTCTACAACTTTTCGGGCCGCTTCATCCCCGTCTGCCGAAAAAGCAAAAATTTCTTTTGTAGTCATCTCCCCTGTATCCTGGTAATGCTTAGTGAGTTTGGAAGTGGGGAATTCTTTTGCAGCTTCATGTGCGAGTCTTACCATCCCAGTGGCAGAGGATACGGTTTCCAGGCAGCCGGTTTTTCCGCAATTACAAGGCGCGCCGCCTTCAGGAATAACCGTAACATGCCCGATTTCACCACCCATTCCCCCTACACCATGAATGATATCACCTTTTACGATGAGACCCCCTCCGACACCAGTTCCGAGCGTAAATAATATCAAATCCTCAACGTCGGAACCCGCACCTTTCCAAAACTCACCAGCAGCTGCTAAGTTTGCATCGTTATCGACTCTTACCGGCACACCTAATTTCTCTGAAAGGAGAGCTGTGATTGGATAATTTCTCCATCCTATATTAACCGCGAATTCAATAACGCCCTCTTCCATATCGATAAACCCCGGCACTCCGACACCTGCTCCGATAAATTGATCCTTTGTGTAACCTTCTCTTTCAACCATTTCATGAAAGGAAGCTGAAATGTCATCTAAAATAGATTCGCCATTATTCGTTTTATTTGTGGGAATTGACCACTTCTGTTTCATTTCAGCATCCTCTGTAAAGACAGCCATTTTAACAGCTGTTCCTCCTACATCAATTCCTAATACATAAGCTGCCTGCATTCTGTTTTCTTCCTTTCCTTACCTGCCCGCTTTCATTTCTTTTCTGATAATGAGTGTGGCTTTTCTGAATGTGTCACTGTCCATGATTCCAAGCTTATAGGCTTCCTTTAATTCTTCTTCCATTAATTCAAGATCTGTCTGCCTGTTTTTCGTATAAATAAAGGTACCCATCTGCTTCAGCCAGAGACGAACATCTGTCATCGTTTCCATTTAATCACCACGTCTATTATATCAGCAGTATGCAGGCAAAGAAAAGCAGCATTCCAAAGGGAACGAAAACTACAGCCGCAGACCTCCTCCATTTTTGCTGTAAGAAGGACTGCAGGATGCTCCCTCCAAAGAAAAAGACCACAAGACACACATAGTAAAAAATAAGCATATAAAAAGAAGAAAACCAGATACCTGCTTCCCAACCGATAAAAAGGCTGAAGATGGCTACTGCTATCCAAAGTGGAGAACTTTCTGAATGATAAAAACCGTGAACAGGTGAAAAACAGAATAAGGCTGCAGCTGTGATACTCAGAGCTGCTAAAGTCCGGAGTAAAGTGACAATCCAAAAACTCTCCTCGATCCTGAAAATAGCAAAAGAAGATAAAAAGAACCCCGCATAGCAAAGGCATGCACACAGTAAAAGCAGACCGAGCGATATTCTCATCTGCTTCCGCTTCGTATACATAACAGACGCCCCGATGCTCATAGAAAATAACACTATTCCCGAAATAGATGCAAAAATTTTTTGCACCTCCCCACTTGAACAGTTTTCTTCTACTATATGAGACGTAATGATTCCCATTCTTGTCCCCGGCCAAAAATGTAATTATTTTTTTTCATTTACTCTAGTCGTAATTTGCGGCCGTCTACTTTTTAGAGGGATAGGTTTTCTTTTAAATATATCTCCAAGCGAATGAAAGGAAAAAGGAATTAGCGGCCAAAAATAAGGAATGTGTACAGGCTTTAAACGAATAAGTAAAATACACCAGAAAGTAACAGCTGCTATAAACCCGGAAAGACCTGCGGCGGCGGCACAAAGTAAAAATATAATCCTCCATAATCGATTCGCAAGACTTAATTCATAGCTTGGAGTGGCAAAACTACCTATGGCAGCAACAGCGAGATACAGAACTACTTCAGGCGAAAACAGTCCAACATCAATTGCAATTTGACCGATTAATATGGCTGCAACTAATCCTAAAGCAGTAGCAAGTGCAGTTGGTGTGTGGATCGCTGCCATACGAAGCATTTCAATGCCGGTTTCAGCCACTAAGAACTGAATAAGCAATGGAACAGAGCCTTCTTTTTCTTCCCCGATGTAATGAATTACATCAGGAGTATCAATCAGGCCTTCTGCATATAAAAACCAGAGAGGAAGCAGGAACAACGATGCCCATACTGCGGTAAACCGGACAAATCTGTGCATTGTACCAATAATTGGCTTTTGCCGATATTCTTCTGCATGCTGTAGATGATGCCAAAACGTGACAGGGGTAATCATAACAGTCGGGGAGCCATCTACGAAAAGAAGAATATGACCTTCTAGAAGGTGAGCTGCAGCGACATCCGGCCTTTCTGTATAGCGGACAAGTGGATAGGGGTTCATGTAGTGGCCGAAAATATATTCTTCCAACGTTTTGTCAGCCATTGGAAGACCATCTATGTTTATATTTTCAATTGCCTTTTTCATTTCCTGGACAAGATGTGGATTTGCAATATCCTTCATATAACTAATACAAATGTCTGTTTTGGAACGCTGACCGACTGTAAGATGCTCCATCCGAAGCCTGCGATCCCGTATTCTTCGCCGTGTCAAAGCTGTATTAAAAACAATTGTCTCGACAAACCCATCTTTTGCTCCCCTGACAATCTGCTCTGTTTCTGGTTCAGCTATACTTCGAACTGGATATTCTCGTGTATCGATAAGTATAACTTTTTCTGCGCCATCTATTAGCAAGGCTGCAGGCCCGGCAAGCACCTGGTCAATTGTCTCATCGAGATCATTTGTAGTTGAAAGCTCAAGATAAGGTAAAACAGATTGAAGCAGCTTGTCTACTCTGCTGCCATTTTTAATTTTATCGGCATGATCTGCAAGCTCCTTTTGTATGTGAATAATGGCTGTATCTTTGGAAAGCCCGTCTACCGTAAATAAAATCATATTTATATCCCCGTGGGTAAGCGGTAATTCTATAACATCGAAATTTTCTTCTGCAGCTAACTCATCTGATATATATTTACGATTTTTAAACAGATTGGACGAAACCTTGTTCATACATTTCACCTCACTTGCTGCTTAGGATTCCATTCTTATATCATTCTCATGCAATTGAACGTCATGTTATTCAAGCCGGCTCATACATATGGTAAGGAAGAACAGGGACAGGGGTTATGTTAATGAAATGGATTTGCACATTTACTTTCTTTTTTATGTTTCTGGTGTTCCCAGAAACATTACACGCCAATGTCATCAGTACCCTTGATATTTTGCACATTGAAGACGATGATGAATACATTCTTGAATGGGGCGCTCAATCTTCAGGACAAGAGATAAATGCCTCGGAACGGATGGTTTCCATCCTTTTTGAAGATGGTTATATGAAAGAGGTTTTCTCTAAAGATCAAAGAAAAAGTGAAAAGTTGGTTTTGCAGAAGCAGACGAAAGCACAGGAAAGTAGTAAATACGAAGTAGTGACCCTAAATTTTTCCCGTGAGAAAGATAAATTCACGGTTGGAGCTGATGCAGTTTCTTTATATGTGCTGGATACTCCCCGTTCAGATATGGTTTCCTTTAAGAATCCTAAAAACGATGTAGAAAAAAAAGCAAAGAAAATACTCGACGCAGTTACTTTTCAACAACAGTCTCATATTTACAGAATTATTAATGAAAAACGACCTGATTCTCCGTATTTATTTGCTTTAAATGATATCAGTGAGTGGCACCAATTTCTTCAGAATTCGCAGAATGACTACAGTGCTGAAGAATGGAACAGCATTACCATTAATTTATATCACCGACTTCTTGATGCTCAACAGCACGACCATAAGCTCGGCATGCCTTTTCTTTCCTGGGACCCTTCCACTCGCTCTATACTCTGTTATGTACATTACAGCAGGTATAAATAAAGAGGCTGTCGCAAAACCAGCAAAGAAAAACTAGACTTCTCGCCAGGTGAAATGGCGAAAAGCCTAGTTTTTTAATGCTTGAGGTTTGTTATTCTTCAAAGACACTTATGTCCCTGCATCTTCTAATAACTCTTCAATGTGGTTAAAATCAAGCTCCTCGTTTTCCTTTCCGGTTTCTTTTGACTGTTCAAGAGAGGCCTCAGCCTCTTCAATTTTTCCAAGTTCTATATATACCAGTGCCAGATTATAATGAGCTTCGGCAAAATCCTCATTTAGTTCGACGGCCCGTTCAAAGGAAACAGCAGCAGCTTCGTAATCATTTTCATTTGTACTAATGTATCCTTTGAGAAAATGAAGCTGCGGCTGATCAGGATTGTCCTCCAGAGCCGCTGTAATTAATTCATCAGCACGTTCATCTTCTCCTCTTTCAAGCCATTCCTGTGCTATCTGAGCATCCATTAATGGAGAAGAAGCTTTATTTTCATTTTCAAATCCAAACCAGGTAAGTCCCCCAGCACAGCCGATAAGCACCAGCAGTGTCGGGATTTGAAGCTTTGAAAAGCCATGCTTCGGGAGGTGGACAAAGCTTGAAGCAAGAAATCCTCCTGCCAGCCCTCCAATATGGGCACCATTATCTATTGCAGGTATCGTAAATCCAAAGGCTAAGTTTAAACCTAATATAAAGAGTACATTCATTCCCATAGTACGGAAAAATAAATCTTTATGAATGACTCCGAAATACAGAAGAGCTCCAAAACAACCGAAAATGGCCCCAGAGGCGCCTGCGGAAACTTGATCATTGAAAGCAAAGCTGGCAAGCGAGCCAAATAATCCGGCAGCGGCATATATAAATAAAAACCTTGCTGTTCCATACATTCTTTCTACGGCACCGCCTAGATAGAACAAAGCAAGTGAGTTCATGACTAAATGAAGCATACCAATGTGTAAAAACATCGCTGAAAAGAGGCGCCACCATTCCCCTTCTAAGATGGCAGGGTTATATTTGGCACCAAATTCAATTAGTGTAATTATATTAGTGCTTGAACCTGACTGTTCGACCAGTAAAAACACAAACAATATGGAAGCAAGTAATATAGTAGTGAGAATTGGCTTCCCATTCATAAAATGGGAACGATCCTGCTGCTCAGAAGCTTCTTGACGCCTTTTTACAGCTGTTCTATATTCATTAATTTTTTCTTGATGCTGCTCTTCCTCCATTTCTGCAATTGGAAACCAATTAATTCTAATACCTAAAGCTTGAAAAATTTCCTGAGGGGTGTTTACTGCCTCTGTAGCACCTTTTATGGAAGTAAGAAACGTATACACAATATTTTTATTTTTTTTGTCAGATGTTTGTTTAAATGTTTCATCCATATTAACAGGCGGATATGATGTAACATATATATTGTAAAAGGGCGCTTTTCTGAGAGCAAGCCGCTGCTTTAATGACCGAAATGACAATTCTGCCTGCTCTTTATCCTTCAATGCATCCCTCAGCCAGATATGTTCCATCCGGGCAACACGAACAACAGAACGCTGCCCTCCGTTATCTTTTAACAGCCATATTTGTTTTTTATCTGTACTTCTCTCAAGTATACGAAAATCTTCATTTATTACGAGGTGGAATACTATTTTCCAGTAAAGATGATTGGCCATCATCATTCCCTAATCCTCATCCTTCCCTAAAGCAGCCTTAAAAAAGGTACAGACCTCCTCAAGCGAATGACAGCTCAAGATTGGTTCTCTCACCGGGGTTTCAAGTATTTTTTCTCCTCTTGTGTTTACATAAATAGCCCCCCAGCCTGCTTTATGCGCCCCTTCAATATCGAGATCCCAAGCGTCTCCAATATAAAGAGCACGCTTGCTTTTGGTGTGCATCTTCTTAATTGCATACTCAAACATTTCTTTCTCTGGTTTTTTAGCGGAGCATTCCTCGGAGATAAATATATGCTCTGAAGGTATATATTCATACAGCTGCAGCCGCTTTATTTTTTCATACTGTGTGCTGGTGTTTCCATTTGTAATAATTCCTAGATTCACCTGATTACTATACAATAGGTCCAATAAATCATATAACCCTTCAAATGGTTCTATATATGCTGGAACTATGCTTTCATAATGTTGATGAAAACGATCAGCATCCTCATCACTATATGGGAGTTCCATATCTTCCATTGATTTTTCAAATCTTTTTCTTCTATATTCACGATGAGTCAGCTGGTCATTTTCAAATTCTTTCCAAAGAGAATCACAATAATGTTTAAAGGAGGAGAACCATGTGGAGATATCTACGTTATCGCTGCTGCATTTTTCCCTGTATATCGAGTAGAACGTTTGTTTCACTGCTTTTTCAAAAGCTTTTTCATGACTGTAAAGTGTGTTATCAAGGTCGAAACAGATGGTTGACCACTTCATAGAAACCCTCCAGTTTCCCAATTATAACAAGGCTTCAGGCTCATTACGACTATTTACCATTGCAATTATATAAAGAAAAACCTGGCTTGTTGCCAATTTAAAAACGCGGTAGCCTTGACTGTTCAGATACCATAATTCTTTACTATGATTAAATTTCTTTAAAGTTCCATTGAAAAAAGTACCGCAGTTACACGGTACTTTTTCCAGTCCCTGTTAAAGGAGCAAGTAATTGATTTCTTACCAACGGTATTCTTAATCCTATCATAACAAGCGTTCTCCTCAGTGGCCGATTGTTCATGATAACTGAAAAAAGTGAACCTTTAACGAGCCAAATGATGAAAAGAAAAATGAGGATAACTATAAACGATCTCCACCGCATCAATGCCTTCACCCTTTTTACGTTATAGTCTGCAAAGTCAGCAAAATCATACGCGGCAGATTATAGTAATTCCTATATAATTCCAGACTCCGTAATAATCGCATTTAGTGGAACATCGTGCGCTTCCAGCGGAAGTCGGCATATTTGAAAGTGTAATGCAAGTCCGCAGGTGACAGCGTTTGTTTCTGGGAGAAACCGATCATAGTAGCCTCCTCCAAACCCCAGCCTGTATTTTTCTTGATTAAAAGCCAGACCGGGCACAATAATTAAGTCTGCTTCAGTTCCTTGCCGGAATATTGTTTTATCAGGATCCGGTTCGAAAATACCAGCAAATTCTTCCTGTGTTTGGTCAAAACTCGTAATTTCATAAAAGTGGAGCTGCCGATTTGGCAGATCCGCGCGTGGAATAAGCATCTTTTTGTTAAGCAGCCAGCCCTTTTCAATTATTGGCTTTGTGTTTACTTCATTTTGTGTTGACATTGTAACAGCTACGGTTTCAGCGTCCTTCCAGCATGGCCATTCAAATAGATAATCATAAAGGCGGGCACTTTTATTTGTAATTTCTGCAGCGCTGTGTGCAGCAAATGACCTTTTTATTTGTTCTCGTAATTTCTTCTTTTCGTTGTTCATCATTATTGACTCCCAATACAAACTAAAATTAATTAATAAACTCCTGCTGCATTCAGGGTATGGACTTCGAAGAAAAGCTCAGGATCTGTAATTAGATTTTAAGGTGAAAAAAATAAGCAGAGGAGATACTCTCCAACTGCTTATTTAGTCTCACGATGCAATGTGTGTTTTTTCAAACGCGGGCTGTATTTTTTTAATTCGATACGTTCCGGATTTGTGCGTTTATTTTTAGACGTAATATAGTTACGGTCGCCTGTTTCCGTGCAGGCCATAGTTACTTGTACACGCATGCTGTATTCCCTCCAGTCATTCAACTTCTTTCATACTTTTCAATAATAGCAAATTCATCCCCTCGTATCAAGTGCAAAATCTGTCTAAACATTTTCTTATACAATCATGGAAATGCCCCCTTTTTTCTTCTGTTTAACTCAATGTATAATGAATGGAGCGATTGAAATTGTTTGGGGGGTGAAAAGATGGGATGGTTTATTGGATTGATGTTTGCAGGTAGTGCTTTGTTGTTTCTTCTTTCCTTTCTCGGCAGAGAAGATGATAACAAACAAACGAAAGATGAAATAGAACAGGTGTCGCTCTCATTTATGGGCGAAACATATCATATTAAACAGAGGCTCAGCCGGCTTGAAGAGGAGCTGCTCTCTGCTTCCCCCACCAGCGTAAATAACGGCCCCTCCGAATCAAGGCAGGACTTAATGAAGGAAGCTTATATTTTATTCGAGCAGGGACACGACGTGAAAAGCATTTCCCAAAAAATGAATATGAAAGAAGACGAAATTAAATATCTGCTGACGAAGCTGCAATGATTGAGGTGCTGAAATGAAGAAAAAAACGATACGAAAGCTCGCAGCCGGGTGGTTCTCTGCCACCTGCTGTATGGCACTGTTTTATTTTGCCTCCGGTCCAACCGGAGCTACTGAGAGCACACAGACTTCATCTGTCCCGGAAAGCAGGCTGCAGTCACAGGAAACAGCTATTACCGAAGAAGAAATGATCAACGAACTTGAAAAAATGAATTATACTGTCACTTCGAATGAGAATGGAGAGGATGAAGAAAGTCAATCATCGGAAAACGGAAAAACGATTCATTCCATCCTACATGTGGAAGAGGGAATGACCAGCAGTGAAGTTGCCGATTCACTCCAGCGTCTCCAAATTATTAACGACAAAGACCATTTCTCTGAGGTGCTTGCCGGGCAGAAAGCAGAAACAGGAATACAGGCAGGCTACTATGAATTATCCAGTGAAATGTCAGGTGAGGAGATAGTCGATACCATTACATCTCAATAATAAAACAGGCCCTCCCCCTGGAAAGGCCTGTTTTTTTCATTCAATTTACATTCTCGCCAACATCTGTGTCGGTCTCCGGTTCCATTTCCGGCCTGCCTTCCCGGAGATCAAAATAAGCATCCAGTGAGCGGCGTGCAATTGTGTTGGCAATTCCCTGTCTTCCACCATCCGAATCCTTATATACTCCAGGCACAATTACTGAAATCGCTACTTCAGGATCGTCATAAGGGGCGAACCCAACAAACGCCTGGTTATTACCCTCTACTCCATTTCTAGTAATTTCTGCTGTTCCGGTTTTTCCGGAAGCTGTGTAATCAGTATTTTGAAAATAGGACCTCGCTGTCCCCCTGCTTCCATTGACCACTTGATAAAATCCATCCTTGACCAATTGAATGTAGTTATCATCAATATCTATTTTGTTTAATATATCTGACTCAAATTGATGACGGACTGGTCCAAGAGAATTTTTATCCTTGTTAGCTTCATGAATCGATTTAACAAAATTCGGTTCGACCCGGTACCCGTTATTAGCAATAGTTGACACGTACTGTGCCAGCTGCATTGGAGTGTAGGTATCAAATTGTCCGAAGCTTAAGTACAATAAGTTCCCTGGGTTTCCGTAGCCTCCGTTAAGACCGGTGGCTTCGGACGGAAGGTCGACTCCTGTTGGTGAGCCGAGTCCGAATTGCTCGAAATAATATCTCAATTTGTCATAAGCTCCACGCCAGTCCCCCCAGGATCTGTTCGACTCGTCATATCCTGCCATTCTCATGGCAATTCTGGCCATATAGATGTTCGAAGAACGTTCCAACGCGGTTAAATAATTTACACTGCCCAGATTTGACACAGAACTGATAGTAGGTGTTTGAGACCCAAGATCAAGCGGCGAGTCATATATAAATGTCTCAGGGGTCACAACACCTGTCTGCATACCAACCATAACCGTTGCCCCTTTAACGGTAGAGCCCATTTCAAATGAACTTGAAACAGTCCCCAGGTGGTCATCGTACCCGGAAACAGTCAGTACTTCTCCTGTATGAGGCTCCATCATTACAACATACGCCTCCTCTTCTTCAATGAATGAACCAGAGGAAGCTCCTATCTCTTCATCAATAATCGCTTCTATATCCTGCTGCAGAGCCATGTCTATGGAGAGTACAATGTCATTGCCTCTGCTTCCGTTAGTTTCGTTTCCAGAGCTGTCTGAGGTCACTTCACCTTTTTGACCACGCAGTGCGGATTCGTATTGTTCCTCTAAGAAGCTGGTGCCTACTTCATCTGAACGATCATAGCCTTCCGCCAGATATTCATCCAGATTTTCTCTTGGAATGGAGTTTGTCCGGCCAAAAAAGCTTGGAAAAGCGTCCTCGTATAAGTATTGGCGCTGAGCATCCCGCAAGATGTCCACCCCGGGCAGGTTATCGAGACGTTCACTGATACGATGAGCTTCTTCACGCGTAATTCCTTTTTTTATTCTCTGGGGAGAGTGGTTATATCCGCTTATCATCTCTCGCCAGATGGCTACCGTCGTAAGCTCCTCATCTGAGATATCCTCAAGCATTTCTTCTGTAATACGTTCTAATTGAATATCGTATAGTTCAATTTCATGTTCCTCAGCACGCTCAAGATCCTCTTGATCAGTAAGTTCTTCTGCCTGCTCTTCTCTGGTTGTAAGCCAGTAATCCTGAAGATCTCTTTCTGTAATATCTTCAATTTCATCTTCCCCTATTTCAACATAATTGCTCAGCTCCTGAGCAATTTCAATCCGTTCCTCTTCGGAAACACCAGGTTCATTTGTATATGTAAGGGATAATACGAGAGCGTTGTCTACTACTAATTCTCCATTTCGGTCATACATTAAGCCACGTGGGGCATCAATACGCGGAGCTTCCGTACTGCTCTCTTCCAAATCCCTTTCAAAATCATCTCCCTGGACAATTTGTATAAATCCAAGCCTTAAGATTAAAGCAGAAAATAAAATAAATACAGCAAAAAACAAAAGGTTCAAGCGAATAGGAAGATAATTTTTCCCCTGCTTCATTTTACTCAATAAGTTCCTCTCCCTGCTCTTTATGTAAACACTTCAGCTTCTTTATTTTAGCATACCTGACTGTTCACATAAATCATAAAAGAGAGCATCATCTCACTTATCACTCTTTTTCAAAGCTGATGCGCCGGATAAAAAAACTAATAAATAAATGTCCTGCCCCACAGACGCTCATCATTACAGGAATTATTATTTTTTCTTCAAATATGCTCAGAGATAGTAAAAGAAGCACTATCGAAGTAATTCTACCGGCATTCAAAAACCATTCTCTGATAATAAGATACTCGATCCTCCGGGAAGCAGCTCTTCTCGCTTTTCCTAAAACATCAAAAGTCATGGAAATATACGGAACGAGCAAAAGTGGATAAGCGATAGAGATAATTACTCCATAAAGCATGAGCCATTTAAACTTTAATTCAAATACAATTAAAAATACTGCCAGGGTAAGAGCCACTCCTCCATATAAAATAGCTTTCTTACGATACGTTATTTTTAAAAATCGGCTTACTACATAATAACCAGCAAAGGAAACTGCTGAAGTGATAAAACCGTAAGTGCCGAGTGCAAGTTCGCTGTTTGTCGATAAATAAACCCACAGCACAATAATAAATACAAAGATACCCTCTCTTATTCCTTGAGAAAAATGAGCAAATAATATATTTCTCCAGTTTACGTTAAATTTTATTTCTGATAGAGAATAGGCCATATTTAATGGACCTCTGGCTGGTCGATGTTTCATTTTGAAGGTTAAAAATACAGCCAGCATAAATAAAGCAAATGAAACAAAAAAAATAAACTGATATCCAGTCGTTTCAGGAAACCATGTAATAAAAAGTCCGGCACTTAAAGGTCCAATCATCCCTGCAAAAGATGTGAGAAGGCCTGAAAATCCATTAAAAAAATCTCGAGTTTCCGGTTCAGTTATTTCAAAAGTTAACACATTATAACCTAGCCAGTAGAAGCCAAATCCAAGTCCAAGCAGTATTCCGAGTATAATGATATATGAATGGGCTGCACTTCCGAAGAGTAATACTGCAATATAAAAAAACGTAAGAACAAATACCCCAATGCGCAGCGCCACAATTCGATCTGCTTTCTTGGCAATATATCCCCCTGCTAAAAAGGCCAGCGGCTGGGAAATAACGGAAGCAAGCTGATAATAAGCGATAGTAGTAATCTCGCCAGATTGTTTCCAAAAATAAATGTTTACAAAAGTATTGGAGAGAGCCACTGCTATAGCGTATAAACCACCAATAACAAGCAGCAGGTTTAAATCCTTTGTAACCTCGACATCCCCTAACACCATTTTAAGTAGTTTTTCTGCCATTCGAATTCCACCGCCTTGTCTGTATTGTGCCGCAGACAAGGCAGTCTATTCATCTGAAAAATTCTTCTGAACATAAAAAAACCGCCGCAATATAAGCGGCAGTTTTTAAATTATTTATTTAGCTGCATCGTAGCGTTTTTCAACTTCATTCCAGTTAACAACATTCCAAAATGCATCAACATAATCTGGACGGCGGTTTTGGTATTTGAGATAATAAGCATGCTCCCAAACATCAAGACCAAGCAGAGGGGTCTTGCCTTCCATAATTGGAGAATCTTGATTCAGCGTATCTTGAATCTCGAGTTCGCCATTATTCAGAACCAGCCAGGACCAGCCGGAACCAAAACGACCCAATGCTGTATTTTTAAATTCATCTTTGAAGCTGTCGAAGCTTCCCCACTTGCTTGTAATCGCATCTCCAAGTGCTCCTCCAGGCTCTCCGCCGCCTTCAGGGCTGAGGAGCTTCCAGAACAAGGTATGGTTCGCATGTCCGCCGCCATTGTTTCGAACGGCTGTACGAATTTTATCAGGAATTGCGTTCAGGTCACTGATTAGTTCCTCTACATCTTTTCCTGCGAGGTCGTCATGACCTTCCAGGGCACCATTCAATTTCGTCACATAAGTGTTGTGGTGTTTTCCGTGATGAATTTTCATTGTTTCTTCGTCAATGTGTGGTTCAAGTGCATTTGGTGCGTAAGGGAGTTCAGGTAGTTGATGATTTGCCATAATAAATCTCCTCCTTAAAAGGTTAGGTATTGTTCTACTGTCTTGATGCATCCCTAAATGATAACGCAGCATTATTGTGATTTGTTTTCACAAGTCTGCCAATTTTTACGTTACCAAATTATTTAAATGTTTTCAATACATACGAAAACCGTTCCATAATGGAACGACATTAGTATATCTTCCCTAATTAAAATTTATAAAACATGAGATTTACAACTAAGTGAAAAAAAATGAAAGGAATTATATGAATGGCGGAGGAAGAGGGATTCGAACCCTCGCGAGCCGTAAAGCTCCTAACGGTTTTCGAGACCGTCCCCTTCAGCCGGGCTTGGGTATTCCTCCGTGAAAAAATGAAACAAAAAAAGAGTACAGAATGCACTCCTGGTGGAATTAAAATGGTGGACCCTGTAGGACTCGAACCTACGACCGAACGGTTATGAGCCGTTTGCTCTAACCAACTGAGCTAAGGGTCCATTTTATAATTAGTGCGCTTTGTCTCCATGGTTAAATATTATATTTAGGAATGGGGCGGCTGATGAGAATCGAACCCACGAATGCCGGAACCACAATCCGGTGCGTTAACCACTTCGCCACAACCGCCACATAAAGTAAATGGTAGCGGCGGAGGGAATCGAACCCCCGACCTCACGGGTATGAACCGTACGCTCTAGCCAGCTGAGCTACACCGCCATGGCTCCACAGGCAGGATTCGAACCTGCGACCGATCGGTTAACAGCCGATAGCTCTACCACTGAGCTACTGTGGAATATATGAATTCGTTAAATAATTTCGCAACGACATAAATGATATTATCACGTTATGTTAAGGCAGTCAATGAATGAAATTATTTTTCCTTAAAAATAATTTACAGGAGGATAAAAATGATATAAATTGCGTTGCCGATCATAATTCCACCTTTTAATATTACACTTACAACAAAGCCGGCAGCAGAACCGAACCCGACTTTCCCAAGTGTCTTCCAATCTGATTTTCCAGACAATAGCTGCCCTGCCACGGCTCCTATAACTGCTCCTGCGAGAATACCAACGACGGGAATAATAAAGGGGCCGATAATAATACCGATCAGACTACCCCAGATGGCACCTTTAGAGCCACCACTTTTTTGTATTCCGAAATAATTTGCGGCATAATCTATCACAAAAAGGAGGAGAGCAAGTACTGCCTGAAAAAACCAGAACCAGAAACTAAATGTGGAAAAGCCAACAGCAAAGCCGACAAGAAGAATAGCTGCTCCATAAAAAATCCCACCAGGAATAACTGGATAAACAACTCCGATAAGTGCAGCAGCGTAACTAATTACAGCTATAATTAATAATATCGTATCAAGCATAATATCTTCCCCCGGTTACTTGCAGCTTGACGCTATTATATATCTTACGTGAACATTTTTATAATTTCCATATCGTTTGAGAAATAAAAACTCTCTTCCCTTTATCCTAGTAAAGGAAAGAGAGGACATTTTTATTCTTCCTCGAGGACAGCTTCAGCAATATTCACTGAATGGTCACCGATTCTTTCAAGGTTGCTGATAATATCCACAAATACAATTCCGGCTGAACCTGAGCACTTTCCTTCATTTAATCTCAGAATGTGTTTCTTACGGAGCTTTCTTTCCATCTTGTCGATTTCCTCTTCCTGCTTTACAACTCCGCGTGCTTCTTCAAAGCTGTCGTTCTCAAGTGCTTTTATCGCATTATGAAGAGTGTTTACGGTTAAAGAAAACATTTCATCAAGATCATTATAAGCATCCTTCGAAAGCTTAACCTTATTGGTCAGCTGATAGTCTACAAGCTCCATCACATTTTCCATATGATCACCGACTCGTTCTATATCTCGAACCGTATCCATCAGCATCGAGTGCATTCTTGAATTTTCATCTGACAATGATCTTTCAGATATGAGAATTAAATAATCGGTAATTTTTCTATCAAGGTTGTTAATTGCTTCTTCGAATTGAACCGTTAATTCTGCATGACGTTTATGATTTGTTTTCAAGTACTGCTGAGATTCTATCAAACCTTTCTCTGCAAAATCAGCCATACGCAATGTTTCTTCCTTAGCCTGACCAAGTGCAATAGAAGGTGATCGCTGAACGAATGCAGGATCTAAATGTTTTGCTTTGTATTCTATCTCAGTATCCTGACCGGGAATTAATTTAGTTACGATTACAGCCAACAGTCCTACAAATGGCAGTTGAATAATCGTATTTGACACATTAAAAATACCATGAGCAAAGGCAATTGTCATAGGCCGGTTTAAGTTTAAAATGCCCTGCAGATTCTCAATTAAATGTGTATAAGGAATGAGTAAAAGCAATACAATGGTTGTACCAACTAAGTTGAAAATAACATGTGTCAGCGCTGCTCTTTTGGCAGCAATTGATGCGCCGAGGGCAGCAAGTACAGCTGTAATGGTGGTACCAATATTATCTCCAAATAAAACCGGAAGAGCTGCATCAAGTGTCAACGTGCCCTGGAAATACAATTCCTGCAGCAGCCCTATAGAAGCTGACGAGCTTTGTACCGCAAACGTGAATATCATACCGATAACAACCCCGAGTATTGGATTGTCACTCATGCTAATTGTCAAATCCTCAAAAGCCTGAAGTCCTTCAAGCGGTTCTACTCCATCACCCATTAAAGTAAGCCCAAAAAATAATGCCCCAAATCCAAAAACAGACTGGCCGACATTATTAATTTTTTTATTTTTAAAGAAGAATATGAGAACAGTTCCTATGAAAATAATCGGCAGTGCATACTCTTCAATCTTAATACCGATGATAAATGCCGTTACAGTTGTTCCAATGTTTGCCCCCATGATGACACCTATTGCCTGGTGAAGTGTCATAAATCCAGCATTTACGAGACCGACAGTCAATACAGTAGTTCCAGTGCTCGTTTGAAGGAGTACTGTAACTATAATACCGGCTACTACACCCATGAGCGGATTACTTGTAAATTTATCTAAAATTTCTCTAAGACGATCACCGGCGATTTTTTGAAGTCCATCCCCCATAAATTTAATGCCGAATAAAAACACACCTAGACCGCCAAAGAACGTAAATAATATCGTTTGAACATCCACAACTCTCATCCCTTCGTTAAGTTTTTCCCTTTATCGACAAACCTCTTACAGCATACTTGTCTATTATTGAGGAATTATTTATGTTTTGTAAAGATTTTATTAAGATTTATAATAATCATCACATCTATCTAATAAGATTCATACCTCTTTCCAATAGAAAATAAAATCTTTTTTGAAGAGTTTGTAAATTCAATAGAATAAAAAAATCTTGTTGAACTTCTTGTTTTTCGTTAGAATTGTCTCGACAGCTTATCCCGAAAGGAGCAGCAGACTTGAATATTTTTAAAAAGTTCTTTAAAAGCTTATATTCCTTCCGCACTATTGGTTCCTTTCGCTTTCAAGGGATCGGCAAAACAATTCTTTATGTATTTTTTCTTATGTTTATTGCAAGCATACCCTCCAGTATTATTTTCACCTCAACGTTTTTAGATCCTGATTCACGCCAGCAGTTTATTAATATGCAGTTGGAAAATGTAAACCTGCCGGAGTCAGACGCTTCCTCGATAATGGAAACGATTGAAGGAATGCTTCCTATTTTAATACCTGTAGGCGTTATCGGATTATACTTAATATCAGTGGCGTTAAAGTTTATCGGTATTTTCTTTTTATCTTTATTTGGGCTGATGATTCGAAAAACGGCACCCCAACTTTTGTCTTACCGGCAGATCTGGATGATTTCTGCATATACCGTTACACTTCCTACAATAATTATTGCCTTAATTGACTTGCTTCCTTTCGTTATACCATTGAGCTTTACCATTTATTGGATTATTGCTTTTTTTATGCTGTATCAGGTTTTCAAACACCTGCCGAAACCAAAAGAGCGCATCACATAAAAAAAGGGACTGTATCAAAAGGTTATAAGTGGGCAGCGCTTCAGCTAACCGGGCGAAACCCGCGCCCGGCGGATCTTCAGCCGCTGCTCTTCCCACTGGAGTCTTCGGACATGTCCCCTGCTATCTTCTATTTAGGATACTACTTTTTCTATAAAAAGGGGCTTTTGCTACAGCCTCTTGGGGGCTGTAGCAAAAAACTTTTTAAAAAATTTTAGTCCCCACTTTGGTGGTTAAAATTACACAAAAACAAGTTATCCCTTACCACACTTAAAGTGATACGGGATTATTTTTTTGGGATGACGTCAAAATTGCTTTTTTTACCATGCAAAAAGGGGCGAGTATCATTTATGATACAGCCCCCTTTTTTTGATTAATAATCCGATTATTCAGATATTTATAGTATTATATTAAATATGAATCCGCTACAGACCGACTCTTTCCGCGGGAAAAGCCTCAGCCTCCTCGGAATCAGCTGGTACCTGATGATCACTTACTCCGGTAAATTGATGCCTCAATTGACTTTTCCTTTTCAGAGCTAAGAAAATGGCTGGAAAGCCGCCAATCTCCAAAACATACAGGAACCCACGCTTCAGTAAAGCATGGGTTCCTCAACAGCCTGGACGCAGTCATTTGTCTGCGCTTTTTTATGCATTATTTTGCTGGTTCTCGCTTTTGCGGATTAAAATTCTCGTACCATCTACAGATACCACCTCGACATCTGAATCTGCATCAATCCATTGGTCTCCACTGGTGGCACTGTAATGCTCCCCCTCAATTTCAACTGTTCCGGTAGGACGAAAAGCAGTCAATGCTCTCCCATTCTTTCCTTGCAGTGCTTTGTAGCCTTCATTCATCGAATTATAGCCACGATCTGTGCTTAACCGTTCACGGAGCGTAATTTTGTTCCATAAATCTCTTCTTGGAAAGACTTTCATAAATAGCGGTGCGCAGCAAAGACCTGCGAGAAAACCAAACACAACGAGCGTGCCGTATAAAATGCTCGGAGTTGGTACTGCAAGCCCAAAGCTCATTAATAGAATCCCAATTAGTGCAAAGGTTCCGTCACTAAGTAGTTTCCCATCAATGATAATAAGAGCCAGACCCGCTACAAAAAGCAGTACGATCCAGACAGAGCCGGCATCAGGGATATGATAAGAAAAAAACAATCCAAAGAAAGCG
Organism: Alteribacillus sp. HJP-4; assembly: GCF_042139015.1. Lineage (NCBI taxonomy): Bacteria > Bacillati > Bacillota > Bacilli > Caryophanales > Bacillaceae > Alteribacillus > Alteribacillus sp. HJP-4. The sequence goes on from NZ_JBHIKY010000008.1 coordinate 79,256, forward strand.
ACTCCAAGAACGGCAAACAATGCTTTTGATTTAACCAGCAGTTCCCCGATTAAAAACAAAGACCCAAAAAATACGACTAAGAATCCAATACTGGCAGCTTCCAGCCATTCCATATTTACCAGCTCCTTTGAGCAAGTGTAAGTTTTATATTTTATCTATTTACGTTCATTCATTAATATATGTTTCACTTTTATTTTATCTTTTTTTCAGAGGGATTTCATTAAAAAAGAAAAAACTTCTTTATTGCTTTTATTCCCATTTTTTTGTATAGATAAATGCTTAGCTAGAAATAATTATCCTGATAAGAAAAAACGGTTAAAATCAGCCAGGTCTTTTTTTGCTAGAGCATATCCTCTATGCGATATTCAATATATGGTGATTTTACGTAGATGGAAGAACGCAGGGCGGCGACTCCGTCGGGACCAGCGCCGTCTGAAAATCCATTCTCGCGAAGCTTCGCTGAGGCAGAATTAGTTGAAGACAAGCCACGCGGAAAACGTCCTCCTGCAGGGATGAACTCAACAAAATCTCTTATATTTCAAAAAACAGCTGCCGAGACATTCTCGACAGCCTGAAGCTTCCGTATGGACGGTCTAATTATCTTTTTTATTTTATGCTGATTCCTCTTCATTTCCAAACCAGCCACTCAGTGAATCAATTAATTCGTTAATAAAATCAAGAAAGCTTGCAATGAAGGACTGAGTATCTTCTCTATTCAAAAATTCATCCAGGTTATCTCTGACGTGAGATATTTGATCCTGTACTTGGTTCCAATCAATATCTAAATTCTGCATTCTCTCAAACAGTGATACAAGCCCATTGAGTTCCTCTTCTGTGAGTTCAACTCCCAGCTCATCTGCCACCCGCTGGATTAAATCCCGTAAATCCTCTTCTGATTCTACAGGATTTTCAGCAATTTCTTCTTTTACACGGGTAACCAGTTCAGTAGCTTCTTCCATGCCGATGCTTTCTCCAAGTTCAGAGGTTTTTACCATCTCTTCATTCGCTACCTGCTTTTGTTCTTCAGAAATATTTACATCATTTTGAATTTCGTACGCTTTAATCAATCCAGTGAGAGCACCTGTTCCAGAAACCTCTGAAGGAGCTGTAACATATACGTCCGCATCCTCCACTCCAGCTGTAACAAGTGCATTAGCGTACATACCTTCAGTTATTACACTGATATTGTTTGTCTCGACATTGATTCCATCCCCACTGGAGGCTGTCGTGATTTTTGCTGAAGATAATGCTCTGGAGCCGATAGTGCCGGCATCAATATAGTTACCTAAATACTCATGTTCTTCTTCATTTGTTACTGTGACTTCTTCTACGTCCTCAGGAACATCCATTTCTGAGAGCAGATTAGAGCGTTCCTCCTCGCTGAGATCTTCCCCGAGTGTCACTATGATATCTCCTTCTGCAGAATCGGCAAGCGCACTGACAGGAACTGCCAATAATACTGCTGTTCCTGAAATAGCAGTAATCAGTTTTTTCCATTTATTCATTTTGATGATCTCTCCTTTTATTATGAAAACGTTCTAATATTTATATCGATGCGTACAAGTAATTATATACTTATTTGTGTTGGAGGTAAAAAATGAAAAAATTAGGTATACTTATTATCGTGTTAGCTGTAGGATTTTCAATTTACTATGATTTCAACACAGGCACGCTGCCTGCTGAATCAAATTCGGCACCTCCCCCTCCTGCTGAACCGGCTGAATTATTAGACGACACGGACACAGCTGAGGTTACAATTGAACATGGACAAACTGTGCTAACCATTGTAGAAAGGCTGCATGACGGTCCCGTACCTGTTCCGATTGAACAAGTAAGTGAAGATTTTAAAACTTTAAATGGCGGCACTGCACCTGAAAAAATTAAAGTAGATGAAAGTTATCTGTTTCCTTTATATAATTAATTTATAACTGCCCTGAATGCTTGCCAAAACGTTCAGTACGCTGATACAATGACTTCGTACCACTTTCTGTTTAAGGATTTTCTAATTTGAAAAGGGGCGAATGGATTCATGAGCCAAATCACCCACCGAAAAGACACTAGACCAGTAAAAGTCGGAAATCTTACCATCGGAGGCAATGAAGAAGTTGTTGTTCAAAGTATGACGACAACTAAAACATATGACGTTAAAGCAACAGTAGCAGAGATTTTGAGGCTTGAAGAATCCGGCTGTCAGATAGTCCGGGTGGCCTGCCCAGAAATGAGGGACGCGGAAGCTATTCCTGAAATAAAAAAAAGTATAAATATTCCTCTTGTGGTTGACATTCATTTTGATTATCGTCTCGCACTGAAAGCTATCGAGGGAGGAGCAGATAAAATCCGGATAAATCCCGGCAATATCGGCTCCCGTGAGAAAGTTGAAGCTGTCGTAAATGCTGCTAAGGAAAAGAATATACCGATACGAATCGGTGTAAATGCTGGTTCATTAGAGAGGAAAATTCTCGAGAAATATGGATACCCTACAGCAGACGGCATGGTCGAAAGTGCTCTTCACCACATTAAAATATTAGAGGAATTAGACTTCCATGATATTATCGTGTCCATGAAGGCATCAGATGTACATCTTGCAATTGAGGCGTATGAAAAAGCTGCAAAAGCATTTTCTTATCCGCTGCACCTCGGAATTACAGAATCAGGTACACTCTTTGCCGGTACAGTTAAGAGCGCCGCCGGTCTTGGGGCAATTCTAAACAAAGGCATAGGAAATACATTGAGAATTTCTCTAAGCGCAGATCCTGTGGAAGAAATAAAAGTTGGACGGGAGCTTCTAAAAACTTTCGGCCTGGCATCAAATGCAGCAACGTTAATTTCCTGCCCTACCTGTGGGAGAATTGAAATTGATTTAATCAGCATTGCCAATGAAGTGGAAGAATATATTTCCACCATTAAGGCCCCAATTAAAGTAGCAGTGCTCGGTTGCGCCGTAAATGGTCCTGGTGAAGCGCGCGAGGCTGATATCGGTATTGCTGGTGCACGTGGTGAAGGTCTTTTGTTCCGGCATGGAGAAATTATTCGGAAAGTTCCTGAAGAGATAATGGTCGAGGAACTCAAAAAAGAAGTAGATAAGATCGCAGAAGAGCATTATAGAGCTGAAGCAGAAAAAGCTGCCTCAGCTACGTAACGCCAAAAAAACGTGACTTTCCCCCGTGTCAATCAGGCGAAAGCCTTTGCTTTTTTTAAAAATTTCCACGCTCTGTATAAATGTATAAAAAGCAAGCTGTGCCGGCACATCGCCGGCACAGCTTTTGTGTTGATGCTAGAAAAACGGTCCAAACAGAACGATCATAATGATGGAGAACGCTCCGAGTCCAGCTGCAGAATAGCCGAGTGTTTTTGCACCTTTTCTTGCAGCAAAAATTCCTAGCACAATTCCAGCTCCACCCATAATGACTGGAAGAAAAAACAAAGAGCAGATACTTAAGATAAGTGCAGTTACACCAATCCCTGTACCTAGGGATTCATCATTAATATCCGCATCCATTGTTGCGCGTTGCTCTTCTTCCTCACGTTCGGGATTATCCGCGTCTGAGTTTCTATTTAATCCTGGAGCAGCAACTTCTGCCGCTGTTTCAAGATTATAATCTTCCTCTTCACGGTCATATCCATCCCGAGTAATTACTTCTTCTTCACCGTCATCAGGGTGATTTTCTTTTTCAAAATCTTTTTCATCCATTGTTACGGTCCTCCCTGCTCTCTCCATCTAGTAAAAGAAAAGAGCTTTTTATAGTATGGACAGAGAGAGGAAGGATCAATCTGACAGATTAAACCTTTGATTTTAAGAAATGGAATTTTAACTAATTTTTAGCAGGAACAGCCTGACACAACTCACATACTCCATAAATTTCAAACTTATGGCCAGTGACCTCAAAGCTTCCTTTCACATTATCCTCCAGCATATCCATAGGGCAAGAAGGAATGTGTTTTGTTTTTCCACATTCAAGGCATATTAAATGATGATGGTGCTGTGAAGTAGAGCAGCTAAAACGGAATCGCTTCTCTCCATCAAGTTCAGTGGTCTCAAGAATTTCCAAGTCGGCAAACAAAGATAAGTTACGGTAGACAGTATCAAAACTCAATCCAGGATATTCTTTTTGAAGTTCATTTAACACTTCTTTTGCAGGCAGGTAGCGTTTTTGCTCTGCAAATATCTGCAGCATATGCTCTCGTTTACCAGTGTACTTATAGCCCTCCTGCTTTAATATATCCAGCGCTTTCTCGACATTCATGTTAAACCCTCCTTATTGTGAACGGAACGTAAGCCTCTTAAAGCCAATTACTGCCAATAGTATTGACATTGCCGCTACTACGATCATTCCTCCGGTCGCAATATCGTATTGATAAGAAAAATAAACCCCGGCAAGCACTGCCATTTCCCCAGCTATAACACTGAATAAGAGCACCTGTTTAAAACTTTTAGCAGCTTTTAAGGACGCTGCGGCCGGAAGAGAGATCAACGCCCCTGCCAATAAAATTCCGACAACCTTCATCGACATGGAAATGATAAGCGCCACTAATAAACTGAATAAAAAATTTGTTTTCTTTATGGATACACCGGTTACTTTTGCAAATTCCTGATCAAAGGAAACTGAAATAAATTCCTTAAAAAAGAGAATATATAAAAGAAGAACAAATCCACCTGTTACAATAATAAATGTTAAATCACTGTTAGAAACAGATACGATGCTTCCGAATAAATAATCGTACCATTCCCCATATCCTGATGGAGAAGCGCTCATAATTACCGCGCTTAATCCGACACCGGCAGATAGTATAATGGGAGCTGCCAATTCTTGAAAGGAAAAAAAGACCTGTCTAAGCTTTTCTATAATTAATGAACCAGCTAATGCAAAAACAAACCCCATATAGAGTGGATTCACAGAAATAAATTCAATTGCCTGAGCAAGAAGTACTCCAGCAGAGATTCCTGTTAAAGTAACATGTGATAACGATTCTGAAATAACTGTTGACCTTCTTACAGTGAGTAGGACCCCGACAAGCGGAGCCATCCAGCCGACAATAATGGCAGCAATAATACCTCGTTCTATAAAAGTTAAATCAAACAAAACAGCATCAGCTCATTTTCTAATCTCTAAAAATATATTTTACACGAATCCTTTACAGTAAGACAATAAATTGCACTAAGCCGAATGTTCCAGATTACGTCTATATATACGTAAAGGTCTCCCCGCTGCTTTACGGACGGCTATCGTGAGAAGTAAAATCAGCAATGATGTCATGACAATCATTCCCCCGGGAGCAAGGTTAAGATGATATGCGGAAACCAGTCCTACTAATATCGATATTTCTCCAAACAGAACGGAATATATAAACATCTGCCGAAAGCTTTTAGCCAGCTGAACCGCCGCCGCTGAAGGCAGGGTCATTAATGAGGAAACAAGGAGTATTCCGACAATTCTCATGGATGCAGCAATTACGAGTGCTGTCATGATGATAAATACAAAATTTATCCATCTTGCGGATAGACCGCTTACCTTAGCCTGCTCCTCATCAAAAGAGAGGAAAAGCAGTTCTTTATATAATAAAATCAAAACGAATACAACAATAACCGTAACGGCTGCAATTGTGATTAAATCATTTTCCGTTACAGCAATGACACTTCCAAACAGGTAATTAAACAAATCGTTATTAAAACCGTCTGCAAGCGAAATAAATACAACTCCAAGCCCAATGCCTCCAGACATTGCAATCGGTATTGCAAGTTCCTTATAGGAGGAATATACATTGCGGAGACGTTCCATAAATACTGCTCCCCCTGCAGAAAAAACCATTCCCATATAAAGGGGATTCATCGTTTGAAGCAATCCTGCACTTTGAGATAAATATAAATGAAATGCAATTCCTGTAAGAGTAATATGGGATAGTGCATCAGTGATTAAGGCAAGTCTGCGGACTAAAATAAATACTCCAAGAACAGGGCCAAGAAAACCGACCATTAACCCGACCAAAAGTGCGTTTTGTAAAAAGTCATATTGTAAAAAAACATCTATCATTAAATGTCTCCTCCATGTTCACTGCCGTGATCATGTGAAATCACTTGTACTTCATGACCGTACAGAGCTGATAAATCACTATCATTAAATGCATCCGGCGTTCCATGAAAGTGCAGAGATTTATTAAGGCATGCAACATCTGTAACGTAACTAGTCATTACCCCTACGTCATGGGTGACCATTATCAGCGTTATGTTCCTTTCCATATTGAGCCTGCTTAGAAGTTGATAAAACTGTTGTACAGATGAAGTATCTATACCTACTGTGGGCTCATCAAGAATTAACAATTCAGGTTCGCTTACAAGAGCTCTAGAAATAAATACACGCTGCTGCTGTCCTCCGGAAAGCTCCCCAATATTTCTATTTTTATAATCCAGCATTCCTGTTAATTCAAGTGCTTCTAATACTTTCTGTTTATCTTTTCTTTTTAAAAAGCGAAACATCCCAATTTTTCCGAACAAGCCCATGGAGACTACTTCGTAAACGGTAACCGGAAAACCGGTATTAAAACTATTTGCTTTTTGTGACACGTAACCAATTTTGTCCCATTGATTAAAATGGGCAATCTTTTCGTCAAAGAGCATCACTTTTCCATCAGCAGGTTTCAGCAGGTTCAAGATTATTTTTACAAGTGTAGATTTACCTGATCCATTCGGGCCGACCAGACCTAAAAATGTACCTTTTTTTATAGTCAAATTTATGTTCTCCAGTACCAGTCTAGAGCCAAAGTAAAAGGAGACATTGTCTAGTTTGACGGCTTCAGCTGCTGTTTTATTATTTTCAGTCATCTTGATCCCCCTTTCCCCAACTATTATCAGAATCATTACGTTTTATACCTTCTAAAGTATACCGCCCTCTTTTAAGCTTGTAAATATATGCAACTTGTCCTTTTGCGACGAAGCATATACGATAAAAGAGGATAAAGTCATACCCAGGAGGCTTATCGATGAAGGATATAAAAGAAAAAGTCGGAGTCATTGATATCGGCTCAAACTCTATTCGACTTGTAATTCATGAAGTAGATGAAAAACGAGGGTTTCGTGAAATTCATAACTTAAAAAAAGTCGCCCGTTTAAGTGATCATATTAATGAAGAGCAAAAATTAACAATAAAAGGATTTGAGGTGCTGAAAAACGCGCTCATTCAGTTCGAAGAAGTAATGTCCTTCCACCGGGTAGCAAGTGTCCAGGCAGTAGCTACTGCTGCTATTCGAAACGCTGCTAACCAACAGCGCATTATTGATTATATCCAAACGGAAACCTCATTGCCTGTGAGAGTATTGTCTGGTGAAGAAGAAGCATATTACGGGTATCTTGCGGTAGTTAATTCCACATCCGTTAAAGAAGGAATCACCATTGATATTGGCGGCGGCAGTACAGAAATAACAATGTTTAAAGATAAAAAACTAATTCATTCCCACAGCTTTCCATTTGGTGCTCTTACATTAAAGAAAAAATATCTTCAAGACACAAACGGAAATAAGGCAGAATTAAAAAAGCTTGCCTCCTTCGTGAAAGATGAATTCTCCAAGCTTGAATGGCTCCATCGATCAAAGCTCCCGGTGATTGGAATCGGGGGAAGTGCACGAAATATGGCTCTTGTGCATCAGGCTGAGACAAAGTATCCACTTTCAGGTTTACATCAATATATCATTTCTACAAAAGGTGTGATGTCGACCCTTGATCTGTTTGAGAGCAATTCGTTGTCAGAAAGGGAAAATATTGAAGGTTTATCAAAAGATCGTGCTGATGTTATTATCCCTGCTGTACGTGTCATACATTTATTAATTGAACATGTCAGCGCTCCTTATTTTATGATGAGCAATAAAGGGCTGCGTGATGGACTTTTGTACGAAGAACTCCTGAAGGATTATCAGGCAGAATTTTTTCCTGAGGCTGCTGAAGAAAGTTTTTTTCAGCTCATGAGGGAATTCGAAATGCACGAGGACTACGTGCAGGAGGTTGGAAGAATAGCCCGCCAGCTTTATGAACAGTTTGAACCCCATTTACCAGAAAAACTGCTTCATGAGGAAAATGAACGCTTGCTCCGGATGAGTGCAAGAGTATTGTACATTGGAGAATTTATAAGCGGGGAAGCGAGCAGCCAGCACACGTTTTATTTATTAACCAACCGTTCCATTGATGGTATATCCCATAGAGAACGACTCGCGATGGCGTTTATAGCTTCCTTTAAATCTAAATCCTGGCTTAAGCAATTTGCACAGCCATTTGATAATTATTTAACAAAAGATAAATTAAAACGGCTGGAGCTGCTCGGCTCTCTGTTAAAGCTTGCTTACTCATTGAATAGAACACACCGAAAAATTGTGCAGCACATTGAAGTGGCAGATCATTCAAAAGCATTAAATGTCCATATATTTTGCAGAGATAATACTGCAAGCTACTTTGAAGAAGTGAAGAGCGATAAATATAAAAAGCACATTGAAAAAGTCCTTAACAAAGATATTGAGCTGCATTTTCACGAATGAAGCACATACTAATTAATATTCCCTTTACATTTGGGTGCTACAATTAAACAGAAAATGCATTCTGACACTAAAGGCTGAAAGAGGTGTAGTGGGAGTGACTGACATTGAACTTTCTGCTTCTGATTTGAACAACCCATCTTATTATAATAACCGCGAACTCAGCTGGCTCGCCTTTAATGAACGAGTACTCGAAGAAGCACTGGATGAAAGAAATCCATTATTAGAACGACTAAAATTCCTTGCAATTTTTAGTTCTAACCTTGATGAATTTTTCATGGTTCGTGTTGCAGGGCTAAAAGATCAAGTAAAAGCAGGGTTTAATAAGCCGGAAAATAAAGCAGGACTGACTCCGAAGCAGCAGCTGAAGGTGATTACGAACAAAAACAAAGTTCTTGTGAGGCTGCAGGATAATTTTTATTCGGAAACACTGCTTCCTCTTCTTCATCAGGAAGGAATAGAATTCTTAACCCCTGACGAATTAAACAAAACTCAGCAGGAATACGCGAAGAAATATTTTGAGGATTACATTTTTCCAGTGCTTACCCCTATGGCCGTAGATGCGTACCGGCCTTTTCCTATGCTTCTGAACAAATCCATCAATCTCGCAGTAAGGCTTACTGATGAAAGCGACCCATATTATGAGAGCAACGCAATAGTACAGGTTCCCTCTGTTATCAATCGGTTTGTCGAGCTCCCTTCAAATGATCAAAAAAAACAATTTATTATGCTTGAGCATGTAATAAGTGAATTTATCGAGGAATTATTTGAAGGCTATAGTGTCTCCTCTGTCTCTCCTTTCCGGCTGACTCGAAATGCTGATTTAACTATTCATGAAGAGGGGGCAAGAGATCTTCTAAGGGAAATTGAAAAAGAATTAAAAAAACGAAAATGGGGAGCAGCAGTACGTCTTGAATACCAAAAAGGAATGATGGATGAAAAGATCTTAACATATCTTCAAACCTCTTTAGAAATTCACGAAAATGATGTGTATTGCCTGAGCGGTCCGCTTGACCTTACTTTTTTATTTAAATTATACTCACTTCTATCTTCAGAGTGGGAACATCTCGTTCACGAAACTTTTATACCGCAGCCGCCTGAAGATTTAATAAATGAATCTGATATTTTCCAAGCAATATTAAAAAAAGATATTCTCCTTCATCATCCGTATGAATCTTTTCAGCCAGTTATTGACTTTATGAGCGCTGCCGCAGTAGACCCAGATGTACTTGCTATTAAGCAGACTTTGTATAGAGTCAGCGGAGACTCGCCGATCATAAATGCCTTGGCAACAGCAGCAGAGAACGGAAAGCAGGTGACCGTTTTAGTTGAGCTGAAAGCAAGATTTGATGAAGAAAATAATATACAATGGGCAAAAAAGCTGGAAAAAGCAGGCGTGCACGTCATTTATGGAATAACCGGTTTAAAAACCCACAGTAAAATTACGCTTGTAGTTAGACAATCTGCCGGTAAGATAGAACGATTTGTACATTTAGGGACCGGCAATTATAATGATTCCACTGCCAAGCTGTATACAGATATGGGGTTATTTACCTCAAAGCCAGAATTCGGAGAAGACGCCACCAACTTTTTTAACCATTTAAGTGGCTACAGTAAAAAACCAGTATGGCATCTCCTTTCCACTTCCCCAATAGAAATAAGAGATGACCTTCTTCGATATATTGAAGAGGAGATGGAATATCACAAAAAATTTGGCTGGGGCAGAATTATCGCGAAAATGAACTCTTTAACAGACAAACCTCTAATCTTAAAGCTCTATGAAGCTTCACGCAGTGGTGTGAAAATTGACCTGATCGTAAGAGGCATCTGCTGCTTACGGCCGGGAGTGCCTGGAGTTAGTGATAATATCCGCGTGCAAAGCATCGTCGGCCGTTTTCTTGAACATACAAGAATGTTTTATTTTCATCTGAATGGAAATAAAAAAATGTTTCTTTCATCTGCTGACTGGATGACTCGCAATATGGAAAAAAGAATTGAGATTATGTTTCCGATATTAGAGGAGAAGTTAAAAAAGCGATTCTTAATGATTCTTGAAGTAACATTACGTGATAATGTAAAATCGCGTGAACAATTAGTCGACGGCTCATACCGATACAAAAAGCGGGCAGAGGAAGAACAGTCTCTCGAAAGTCAATTAGTATTTTTTGAATGGGCTTCGAGATTTATTGAAGAGCAGGATGATTAAGAAGAAAAATGGCAGTATATATTTGTAATACATAAATGGGAGGGATTCGATGGTAGAGCGTCCATTATCCATGAATGTAAGCCAGTACGGAGGACTATACGATATGGTGAGAGAAACCCACTATTTTGATGTCGAAAAGTGTAAACGCTGCCCTCTTCAGGAAGGATGTTATAAACCTAGGGACAAAACCAAAAGTTATTCAGTCAGCCTAAAATCAGACAAACTGATTATACTTTGAAGTCTGAAAATCCATTCTTGCGAAGCTTCGCTGAGACAGAATTAGTTGAAGACAAGCCCCGCGGAAAGCGGCCGCCTGCAGGGATGAAATCAACAAAACCATACTTTCTTATTTTTTCGAAAAATCTTAATCGCATAGAAAAATAGTATCCTAAATAGAAGAGAGCAGGGACAAGTCCGAAGACTCCCTCCGGAAAGGTTGATATACCAGTAGGTTAGAAGGTGATAATATCTCTAAAAAAATATTTTGTTGTCAAAGAACAACAGAAAGCTTTGTAAGAGTAAAAAATGGTAAATGCAGTGACACGTTGCGGTCGCTAACTTTTCATTGTTAACGGAGAAGAGTATTCCGATGCCCTTTTGGATCTCCGCGTGTCTTAGAAGGACGTACCCTCCCACGTCTCTTGGCGTCGAGCGCATGCTTTCCTTCGTTGGGTCTCATCCTAAGGCGGAGGCCGCATGATGCTCCAGCTTGGACTCGAGGTCGTATGTCTCCGTTTGGCGGCTTCTCCGGATCCTCTTTGTTGTCATGATTCAAGAGAGATGAGTGCCTGGTCGGTATGCATTATGCCGCTTGTCTCACCGACAGATGACTCGGGAGGTCCCGTCTCATCCGGTCGGGATCAAAGGCTCTCTGGTATTTACTCATGCCGTGAACGACTTGAAGAAGCTTCCGACACAGCGCCACTTTCGCTTCTTTTTTCTTGAGTGGATTGGCGGGCCGGTCTGTATAATACTGGTACATGTCTTTGAAGGTCTCGTTATTTGGCAGAATCGTCGTCATCATTTGAAACAACAGTGCTCGCAGGGCTTTCCGTCCCCGTTTGGACAATCGTTTTTCGCCTTCATGGTTCCCGGAAGAGTTGTCCCGCAACGTTAATCCCGCTAATTTGATAAGTTGGCGTGGATGATCATACTGCGAGAGTGGTCCGGTTTCGGCAAGAAGCTCGGCTGCCTGTGTTTTACTCACGCCGCGGATGGACGTGATCCATTCGACATCAGAAAGCTGACGGGCATAGAAGAAGAGCTTTTCTTCGATCTCCTGGATCTGCTTGTCTACCAGGTCGTATTGATCTAAGAGAGTGACCAGTTTGAAATAGGCCATGTCCCTCCCTTGGGTGCGGGCAATGGATAATGGAGCCCTTTCTTTCAGCTTGGCGATTTTGTTTCGGGATAAGAATCGGGAGCCTTCGTCTTCTTGATATAAGGCCACGCATTCCTCGAGTGAACGTGTCTGGACGTCTGGTGGAAAGGGCGTATATCGGAGGACCGTGCGCGCCTGAATACCCCAGTCTTTAAAAACTTCCAGGAATTCCGGAAAGTATTGATCGGCCCAGTTGATCAGCTTGTTTTTTAAGCGGGCCCGTTCATTGATCAGGTCCCTTTTCCAAGTGGCACACTCGCGGAGTTCTGCCTCGATGCTTTCCGGAAAGCGATGAAAGGTGTAGTAGCCGTTTTCGAACAGACGAGCGATTAACCGAGCGTCTTTTTTATCGTTTTTGGACTGGTTGTTATCCTCGAGCTCTTTGGAACGCTTGACGTGCATCGGGTTTACCATGACGTACATCAGATCTTCATTTCGTAAGTGTTCCGCGAGGTTTTTCCAGTAGTGGCCGGTGGCTTCAAAGCCAATGATTACTTTCGTTTTCTGATGCCTGGCCTGCACCTTCCGAATGGCCTGAACGAAGCCAGTGAAGCCCTGGAGCGACTGCTTGAAGGAAAAGGCGCGCTCAAGCTCCTTCCCGCGATCATCAATCGCACAGGCGTAATGCGCGCGCTTGGCGATGTCTACTCCGATGATCACCGTGTTTTCTGTCACTTGATTAATTTTGTGATTCACTTTATCATGCATGTGTAAGGTCCTCCTTCGATGTGTGGTTTTGTCTATATCCGCATCTTAACGGAGGACCTTTTTTCGTTCAAGAGGAGGATATCTCCCCCAACAGGAATGCTCCAGTGGGAAGAGCAGCGGCTGAAGATCCGCCGGGCGCGGGTTTCGCCCGGTTAGCTGAAGCGCTGCCCACGGAAAGCGTAGGACTTGTCCCCTGCTTTTTTTACCATGCAAAAGGGGCGAGTATCATTTATGATACAGCCCCATGACGTCTTATATTTGATACTTTTGAGGAAGTTTTTTCTTCTTATTGTGCAGCAAGCAGTTGTTTCTGTTCTTCTGCGTTATCCTGAATTTCAACAGCATACCAGCTTTTTGCATCGCCATTTTTATCTTTGTACGATTCAAGACCGCCGACTCCTCGATGATAAGCGGTTAATGCTTCATCCCAATTCTCATATTTATCATGCAGATAATCAAGATATTCGATCGATAATTGAATCGCATAGTACGGATTAAATAAATCAGAATCCTTATACGGCATGTCTGCTTTTTTCGCAATCCACGGTCCAGTGTTTTTCATGAACTGGGCCATGCCGTATGCCTTTCCATATTTAGTTTCGGGTCCTGTCAGCTCCGGATCAAATGTATCTCCTGTCTCCACTCTTAATAATTCATAAACCAGTTCTGGATCAATATCTTTCTTTTCGGCTTGATGAGTCAGAAAAATGCCCCATTCGAGTTTAAAACGGTCTTCACTTTCCTCTTTCATTGTCTCAGCTTTAGCTTTCGCATACTTCCAGTCGCGATAGTCCATATCAAGAGAAGCATCCTCTGATTTCTCCAGAAATTCGGAGCCTTCTTCAATGTCCTTTATCTCTTCTAATTCTTTGCTGTCTGATTCAAGTTTTTTTATATGTTCATCCATATGTTCGCGATCAAATCCACTGATGAAAAAAACCGCAGGAAGAATTAATCCCGCCAATTTAATTTGCCATAATGACAACATTCACACCTCCAAATATTTCGTGTTATGTTTTTTTCCGTGGAAGAATAAATGAAAAAGATAATAAGCCTACGAATTTCTTCCTACGATTATCCTTTTTAACAAAAAATAATCACCCCGTCAAGAAATAAGGGGGTGATTATTTATAATTACATAAAATTGGCATGTGAAAATCTGTCAGTCGATTCCTTTGACTGACAGGCACAAACAGCATGGAAATTTAATTGAGTATAGGAAATTGCAGAGTAATTGTCGTTCCTTCGTCCTCTAAACTGTGTATCGAGAATAAACCTCCATGATCCTCCATAATTTTTCTGCAGAGGGGTATCCCCACTCCGGTTCCTTTCTCTTTCGTTGTAAAAAATGGTTTACCCAGATTGCTTAACACGTCCTCAGGAATTCCCAGTCCATTGTCTTTAAGAGTAATAACGAGATGATTATCTTGTATCTCACTGATTAAAGAAAATGTATTTTTTTGTGCATCTTTCGGAAAGGCTTCTATTGAATTTCGAAGAGCATTGAGAATAATCTGCTTAAATGAAGATTCATTTACTTTAATTTTTTCATAACCGCATTGAACATTATAATCAAAATGAATGCCCTGCATTAGACATTCGGATTTTACGATATCAATAACACTTTCCATTAAGCGCTTTGGGGTAGTAATTTCTTTTTTAATTTTCTTTCGAGCGACAGACAAGAAGTTATCGATAATTTCGTTCATTCTATCTGTCTCCGACAGAATAGTATCAGAGTACTTTTCGAAGCTGTCGGTTAAAGAAGAAAGCTGCAAAAACCCTTTTATAACGGAAAGCGGATTACGAAGCTCATGAGCAACCCCAGCGGCTAAATAAGATACAGATTCCATTTGATCTTGAAAGGTTAGAAGGTGATTATATTTTTTTTCGTAAGAATAATCATACAGCATAATTAACACTCGGTCATGAGGTTTCAAATACACACTTTTATATACCATATATTCCTTGGAATGATCATTCTTCATTTCAAGCTGTAGAGATCGCTTCTTGAAAAAAGTATCTTTGATTAACCGCGGGAGTACAGAGAGACATACCGTTTTTTCAGCAGCATGTTCAATATTAATGCTTCCCTCGGCATCCTTGACGGCATTATCGCAGTAATTTCTAAAGGGCTTGTTGCATTCAGTTACTTCCATCCTATGATTAATTACAGCATATGGCTGTTCAAACTGCGTTAATATATCATTTAGAACTGTAGTATTGGACTCAAGTTCATACTGATACGTTCCCGACAGTAAAAACACTCCGTCACTCCAAATCCCACTGTATCGGACGGCAATAAACTTATCATTGTGAGGGTGATAAAGGACTGCATTCTGTTTGATCCGCTGCTTTTCCAATCCATTAAGATAAAAAAGGCATTTTGTCTTATCCTGTCCATCAAAACAGTCAACAAAAAAAACGTGATCCTCCATAAGCGTTTTGGCAATACTGTTGGATGCCAATATTCTGCCATCCCGGCTTATTACCCATTTTATGTCCTCGTTTAAAGCATCAAATTCTGATTCAAAATCAGATATTTTTAATGTACGCAGAGATTCGTACATATAACCCCTCCTCGTATAGCCGGCCCCCGTAAACAATACAATTTTATTTTTATTAATTAAGTGTATATATTAGTCGATGTCAAATCTTACTACTTATCGATTATACTAAAATTTTCTAAAATTGCCTACTTTTTTTCTAATAATTTCTTCTTCTATTTTTCTTTTTCACTCCTTTTTGTCTATTTCATAAGATATATCAGCGACAGCGGAAAAGGGAGTGACATGATTGTTTCTAAATCACATGATTAAAGCCAAAATAATGGAAATGAAAGCCGAAGATGTAATGATGTATGCTGAACAATACGGGGCATCCTTATCAATAAAGGAAGCAAATGATCTGCTTATGCTTGTAAAAAATGAACTCTGGAGCATAGATGATAAAGCATCAATTGAACAATTGTTAACGAAAGCCAGGAGGATTGTTTCAACAGATGCATATGTCGTTCTTCAGCAGCTCTTTCATCATTATTTTTAAAAAATAACTTGCCATATCGGCATTTGTCTCAGCTTTTCTTACATTTTCATTCTCTCTTAAGATTACATTTCTCGAAATAACGCCTTTTAATGATCAGACGAAATTTATTTTAAAAAGAGAGCTGCCCATTCGGGAGAAGCTCTCTCTTTGTTAGTGCGCCGGCATGCCGAGCTCTTCTTTTAATTTCTCATGGAAGGCCTGCTCATGCAGCATTTTAATTTCTTTTTTGTATGGAGGAAGTTTACTTTTTTTATCAGTCCCAACGTAAGGAGTTTCTAAAATTTTCGGTATCGCAGCAAGCGAAGGATGATGAACAATGTAATTCAGTGCATCAAAACCGATATATCCAAATCCGATATTCTCGTGACGGTCCTTCGCAGCTCCCCTTTCATTCTTGCTGTCATTTATGTGCAGTACCTTTAGCCGATCAGTTCCGATAATACGGTCAAATTGATCAAGAACACTGTCAAAGTCCTCTACTATGTTGTATCCTGCATCATGCGTATGACATGTATCGAAACATACAGAAAGAAGCTCGTTATGCGTTACTCCATTGATAATTTCTGCTAATTCTTCAAATGTTTTTCCGCACTCAGAACCTTTTCCCGCCATTGTTTCCAGTGCAATTTGAACATTTTGACCTGGCTCAAGCACCTCATTTAATCCTTCAATAATTTTTTTAATTCCAGCTTCCGCACCCTCACCGACATGGGCACCAGGATGAAGTACTATCTGCTTTGCACCAAGAGCCTCTGTCCTAATAATTTCTGAGCGCAGAAATTCAACACCCAGTTCAAATGTTGCAGGTTTTGTCGTATTTCCTATGTTAATAATATACGGTGCATGAACAATCAGTTCTTCAATCCCATGCTCACGCATATGTTTTGTTCCTTCCTCAACATTTAATTCCTCAATAGGTTTTCGGCGGGTGTTCTGGGGGGCACCAGTATAAATCATCATTGCCGTTGCGTCGTATGAGGCTGCTTCTTCGCTCGAAGCAAGCAGCATTTTCTTTCCGCTCATAGAAACATGAGAACCTAGCAGCATTATCTATCTCTCCTCTTATTTACTTTTATTTATTCTGCTTGCACGTTTTTGTCTATTCATTGCTTCAGCCTGTGCTTTTTTCTTATACCCTGGTTTAACTTTTTTGGGTTTTGGTTTTCGGATCGTGCGGTCAGCTGAACTAGATGATTTTCTATTACTTTTTAATGACGGTCCTTCTGCAGGAATAAGCGCACCCTTTTTCCAATCTGCAAATATTGGTACTACTCCTTGCTTTTGCAGCTTTATCAGAGCCTCTGTATCTTCATTTTCGTAGAGTGTATAGGCTTCACCACTTTCTCCGGCACGAGCTGTTCTACCGGTTCTATGAATGTAATACTCGAGTTCCCGCGGAACAGCATGATTTATTACATGAGATATTCCTTTAATATCCATACCGCGTGCAGCAAGATCAGTTGCGACAATATATTGCACATTGAGCTGCATGATTTTTTTCATTACTTGTTTACGCTGCCTCGGAGTAAGACCTCCATGTAATGCATCAGCATTTAACCCTTCCTTAAGAAGAGCGTCAAGCACTTCATCTGCTTCTTCTTTCGTATTTGTAAAAATCAGTGCCAGATAGGGCTGAATGCTTTTAGCAAACTCGACTGTTACTTCGGTACGATCCCGGTGCTTTAATGATATAAATACATGTTTTATCCTCGCAGGATTTTCTTCAGAAGCCTTAACTTCTACATGCCGCGGGTTTCGTAGATATTTTTTAAGAAAAGGTTGAAGTTTTGCCGGAATGGTTGCTGAGAATACCATCATTTGTAGGTTGTCTGGCATGAGTGCAGCTACTGGATCTAAGTCTTCGAGAAATCCCATATCAAGCATTTGATCTGCCTCATCTATTACCATCATGCCGCACTGGTGCACATCAAGCGCCTGTGCAGATGTCATGTCCTTTAACCGGCCAGGTGTTGCTACCACAATATGAGGCTGCTGTTGCAGCTTTTCAATCGTTCGGGTGCGATCTGTTCCGCCTGTGATCTTTTTAGCAGTAATCCCTGACGACGGATCAGCTGTGATCAGTTGTTTTAAAACATCATATAATTGGCCTGCCAGCTCTCTTGTTGGCGCTGTTATTACCGCTTGAACACGGGGAATCTCTGGATTAATTTTTTGGAGAACCGGGAGCAGAAACGCCAGCGTCTTTCCTGACCCTGTCCTCGACTGGCCAATCACATCTTTTCCATTTATTATTGCCGGAATCAGGCGTTCTTGAATATCTGTTGGTTTGTGTATATCTTGCTGCTGCAGTGCGTTTAATAAAAAGTCATGCAGTTCAAATCGTTTAAATCCATTCATTTCCATTATACTTCCTTCCTTTTTCCGTGGTGCCATCTGCACACCAGCAGGGACATTAACATATTTTATCATAAACAAAGCCATCCAGCGATGGAAAGGATGATACGTGTGTTTCCGATACACCCTAACTACATGAATGCTCCTCCCCAGCCCCCGTCCCCTATGTCAATGAGCCGATTTGGTCCATTCCCGCCTTCCATGCCTGGAGCATTTCCGGGAGCCGGCTTTTCCGGCGGCGGTGGGATTGCAGGACTTATGCCTCAAATACAGAAGATGGTAGGCGTGGCGCAGACTGTCACACCAATGATTCGGCAGTATTACCCGATCGTTCGGCAGCTTCCTGCTATATGGAAATTGCTTTCTGCCAGCAGTGCCCTTCCCGCCCTGCCTAAGGTACCAGCTGTCAAAGAAAGCAGCTGGACGGAGGAATCCATCAAAGAATTCGATGCTGAAGAGAGCTTCCATGAATTTTCACCAGGCAAATTACCTCCTCCTAAGCTTTACGTTTAACAGTAAGAGATTCTCGTATCCCTCCTCCTTTTACAATTATCCTTACTGCTTGTATAATGATGATAGATTTCTTCATCTTAAGATGGTGAAAGAATGAAGTTACAGCATGATGCAAGAGAATGATTACCCGTTTTACGAGGAGGCTGTTATGGAAGTAATAAAAATATCCCCACGCGGTTACTGCTATGGGGTCGTTGATGCAATGGTACTGGCCAGGCAGGCAGCAAGTAATCTTGACCTGCCAAGGCCGATATATATTTTAGGAATGATTGTTCATAACAAGCACGTAACAGATGCTTTCGAAGAGGAAGGCATCATTTCATTGGACGGGCCGAACCGTCTTGAGATTCTTAGAGAAGTAGAAAAAGGAACTGTTATTTTTACAGCACACGGTGTTTCTCCGGAAGTGCGTAAACTTGCCAAGGAAAAAGGGCTGACTACTGTAGATGCAACGTGCCCGGATGTTACAAGAACCCATGATCTGATTCGTGATAAAAAAGAAGAAGGCTATCACGTCATCTATGTAGGAAAAAAAGGGCACCCAGAGCCAGAAGGAGCAATCGGTGTTGCCCCGGATATTGTTCATTTAGTTGAGAACACCGGGGACGTAGATGCGCTTAATATCAATTCTGAGAAAATTATTATTACAAATCAAACTACTATGAGCCAGTGGGATGTTTCAGAAATTATGAACCGTGCGATGGAAAAATATCCACACGCAGAGATTCATAACGAGATCTGCATGGCTACTCAGGTCCGCCAGGAAGCTGTAGCTGAGCAAGCAAAAGAAGCAGATTTAATGCTTGTTGTTGGGGACCCAAAAAGCAATAATTCTAACAGGCTCGCCCAGGTTTCCAAACAAATTGCAGGCACTCCTGCCCATCGTATTGCAGACATTTCCGAATTAAAGCTCGAATGGCTCCATGGTATTGAAACGATTGCTGTTACAGCTGGAGCATCCACTCCAACTCCAATTACAAGAGAAGTTATAACCTTCTTAAAACAATATGACGAAAATGATATGGAAACATGGAAAACCGAGAAGAAAGTGGAAGGATCTAAAATCCTGCCGAAAGTAAAAGTAAAAAAATAAGAAAAACGAGACCGGAACGGGACGGTGGGGAGAAAAAACCTGCCAATATGAACTGAACTGCACCTCAATTATTGGACATTATCTAATAATTGAAGTGCAGTTTTATTTATTAATGTGGAAAATAAGACTGTTTATTTATAAGGGATGTTGTATAAAGAGGTGGATCAACTCTGCGCAACCTCGCTTGCTCCGATCTAATCAACCATTTATTTCTTCATGTAATGGAATTATAATTGTGCATATCAGACGGCAGTTGAACTTAAAAATTTGGTTTGCGTTGCGTCGCCCGGGACATCGCGATCCAAGCTTTTTGCTCATCGTCTACATATCTTTGGAGAAGTATTTTTAGCATCCTTATGGTGATTATTCTTAGATTGAAGAACGGAAGGCGGCGACTCCGACGGGATTCAGTAAAGTCTGAAAATCCATTCTGCCGAAGCTTCGCTGAGGCTGAATTAGTTGAAGACAAGCCCCGCGGAAAGCGTCCGCCAGCAGAGATGAAATCAACACCATCCATACTTTCTCTTCTATCAAAGAAAAAACTTGACTGGTCCCATCCTTTGTTTCTTTTACATAAAACGAAACGGCTCTGTCGACACAGAAGAGGCTGTAATTACTGTAGAGTACTTGCTTTTACCGAGCATTTCATCCAGCTTAGATTTTACTCCGTTTTTCATAATCTGTTCTACGTGATGGCCTGGATCAAGCATGGTCAAACCATCCATTGCAGCATCATGAGCGGTATGAAAATATACATCTCCGGTAATATATACATCGGCACCGAGCCTTTTCGCTGCCTGCCAATATTTATTGCCGTCTCCGCCAAGCACAGCGATTTTTTTTACTTCTTTGTTTACATTTCCGCTTACTCTGACATTTCGCAGGCCAAAGGCTTGTTTTACTTTTGTGATGAACGATTCAAAACTCATAGAACTGTCAAGTTCACCTATTCTGCCGAGACCAAGCATTTTCCCCTCAAGTTCCAGCGGATAAATATCATAAGCAGGTTCTTCATATGGATGGGAGTCAATTAATGCTTTTGTAACTTTATTCAATATATTTTCCGGCACTACTGTTTCTATTCTCTGCTCCGAAGCAAACTCCATTTTGCCCGGATCTCCAAGATACGGATTCGTACCTTCTCCAGGAATAAACGTTCCGGTCCCAGGTGTCGAAAAAGTACAATGACTGTAATCTCCGATAAACCCTGCTCCACTGCCTCCGAGTGCCTTTCTTACTTCACTCACATGATCTTCGGGCACAAAAGCCACTAACTTTTTCAAGGGAACAGTAAACAGCGGCACAAGCACTTCTGTATTATGCAAATTAAGTGCGTCAGCAAGCATATCGTTCACACCGCCTTCTGCAATGTCAAGATTAGTGTGAGCAGCGTACACCGCTATGTCATGCTTTATGCATTTTTCGATTATAGGTCCTTGTCCAGAAGCAGTGTCAATACTTTTTAATGGGCGGAATAAAAGGGGATGATGAGCAATAATCAGGTCAACTTTTTTTTCGATTGCTTCATCAACGACTTCTTCAACTACATCCAGCGCAACCATTACGTTATTAACAGGTTTATTTAATGTGCCTATCATTAAACCAACTTTGTCTCCCTCCACTGCATACGCCTTAGGACACCACTCTTCAAAAAGTTGAATAATATAATTTCCGTTAGCTGGTTTCATATTTATAAACCTCCTCTAACCATTTACAGCGTTTTGCCCACTTTTTTGATTCAATCTCCGCTGAATTTTTGTCATTTGCCTGCTTCATCTGCTGTAGAACATGCTCCCATTTTTTCTTTTCCCGTTCCCATTTTAATTTAAAGGCCGAATTTTGTTTTTGAATTAAGATTGGCCCAAATAATATACTGGCTTCTCTTTCGATAGAAATATCATCATATGGCGCCTCCCCATCCCCAGGGACAGCTGTCAGAATTTCGTAGAAATGTCCATCTTCTTCAAGAAGCTCTTCGTTTATCAACTGCCAGTTATTTTTTATCATCCAGCGGCGCACATTATCTGCCGCTACATTCGGCTGTAAAATAAGACGGCTTACTCTTTCTAGTTTCTGCTTCCCTTCTTCAAGGATGGAAGTGATCAAAGTGCCTCCCATCCCGGCTATTACAATCGTGTCTATTTGATCTTGATCTTTCAATGGGGCCAGGCCGCTGCCCGTTCGAGTTTGTATGACCTCATTTAGATGATGTTCTTTTATTTTTCTTTCAGCAGAACGGAGGGGTCCTGAATTTATGTCAGTCGCCAATGCACTTTTAATTTTCTTATTTCGAATCAGAAATATAGGAAGATAACCATGATCAGTACCGACATCTGCAAGTATTGTATCTCTCGGCACTTCCTCTGCGATTGCAGTAAGCCTGTCCGATAATTGATCCACGTTCATAAAGAAGCTGCTCCTTAGTTTTTTTAAATTCTTAGCATTGTTGCTCGTAATTAAATATAAAAAGGAGGGGGCTCCCCTCCTTTTACGATGGTCTATTATTCCTCAGCAAGAGACTGCAGATAGGCAGCTATAGCCTCTGCTTCCTCAGCGTTTGCAATGCCGCCGGGCATTTCTCCAACCCCATTTTGGGCAATATCAACTATTTCCTCCGCGGAGTGATCTTCCGCAGCAGTATCAATGGCAGGATACTCTCCCTGACCTTCAAGGTTTTCCCCATGGCAGGAAATACAGTTCTCTGTGACAACTTCTTCTCCATACGCTACTGGATCATCCGTCTCCCCTCCGCCTTCTTCGTCATTTGCCTGCTGATTTATACCGACTAATGATAAACCAAGCATTAGCAAAAGACCTGCGACGGCAATTAAAAAAAACGGAATCAGCGGTTTAGCTTTCACACGCGCTCCCCCTTCATAATGATTGCTTATGTATTGCTTTATAACGGTTAATAAATCCGCATTCCTATTTTATTTTACTTTATTATGTGCCATTAGAAAAGTGATAATACTGAGTTTTGTTTATTTTGTCACGATCTGTTCAAATCTATGTTAAATTATTCATCTGTAAAAAAGAAAATAAATGGCAACAGCTGCAATTACACAAACAATGCCAGTGCGGCTTAAATAGTTCATGTGCAGCTTCCGGCCAATTCCTGTCCACAGCATGCAATTGAAAGTAACCGTCAACCAGAGGGCGAAATTATTATTAAATAGTTGAACGGCTGCATATGTGGATATCAAAAGTAGAATGACTAAGGCAGCCGCTAAAAATAGCTGCATTAATATACGATCTTCCTTTTTCAAGAACCGGGCCATCATACATAAGGAAAGTGCAAAAATTATACTGGTAATAATTTGCACAGAAATCGAAAATGGCGTAAAATAAATGACAATAAATGTTAACAAACATGTGATAATCAAAAACAGTACTGCGGCGAGCTTCTTTACTGGAAAGGGGAGACTTTTGTTCCTCTTTTTATTACTGGCACTTTCATCGTTACCTTCTTCGCCTTCTGTATAAAGCACCAGCAGAAAATCACAATATTCAGACGGCAGCAATTGATTATCCTTCCAATACTTAATTTCTTTAACGATCAGTTCTTTACGCGATTTGTCCATATCGAAACTGCTCCTCTGTTTCAATTGAAAAAGCTGCCCCCTTACATCGAAGAAAGGGACAGCTTCACTATTCCAGCAGGTCTAATCAAGAAAATCCTTCAATCGCTTGCTTCGGCTCGGATGACGAAGCTTGCGGAGGGCTTTTGCTTCAATCTGACGGATACGTTCTCTAGTAACTCCGAACACTTTTCCTACTTCCTCAAGGGTGCGCGTCCTTCCATCATCAAGACCAAAACGTAACCGCAGAACATTTTCTTCTCTGTCAGTCAGCGTATCCAGAACATCTTCCAGCTGTTCCTTCAACAACTCATACGCGGCCGCGTCAGATGGAGCAAGAGCTTCCTGGTCTTCGATGAAATCACCTAAATGAGAATCATCCTCTTCCCCAATCGGTGTTTCAAGCGAGACTGGTTCCTGGGCAATCTTTAGTATCTCTCTTACTTTATCTGGTGTGAGGTCCATTTCCTTTGATACTTCTTCAGGTGTAGGCTCACGCCCAAGATCCTGCAAAAGCTGGCGCTGAACGCGAATAAGTTTGTTGATCGTTTCAACCATATGCACTGGAATACGAATTGTCCGTGCTTGATCGGCAATTGCTCTTGTAATGGCCTGTCTAATCCACCACGTTGCATACGTACTGAACTTAAAACCTTTATCATAATCAAACTTTTCCACTGCTTTAATAAGACCCATATTGCCTTCCTGAATTAAATCAAGAAATAACATACCTCGTCCTACATATCTTTTCGCAATAGAAACAACCAGACGGAGGTTTGCTTCTGCGAGCCGGCGTTTAGCCTCCTCATCGCCTTCTTCTATTTGTTTAGCAAGCGAAATTTCTTCAGCTGCCGACAACAGCGGTACCCTGCCAATTTCTTTTAAATACATCCGGACTGGATCATTTATTTTAATTCCGGGAGGTACACTGAGGTCATTCAAGTCAAGCTGTTCTTCTTCTTTTTGTACCTGATCCATGCTCGGGACTTCTTCACCTTCATTTTGTATATCAATACCCTGTTCTCCAAC
This sequence comes from Alteribacillus sp. HJP-4, assembly GCF_042139015.1. Classification (NCBI taxonomy): domain Bacteria; kingdom Bacillati; phylum Bacillota; class Bacilli; order Caryophanales; family Bacillaceae; genus Alteribacillus; species Alteribacillus sp. HJP-4. Next base: position 103,678 of record NZ_JBHIKY010000008.1, read on the forward strand.
AAATTCAAAAAACTCATCCATTTGTTCAGAGTCTTGATCGTAGGGAGCTAGTTTCTCAGTTATTTCTGCGTAGGATAATACCCCACGCTTTTTACCTAATTCCAGTAATTGTTCTTTTACCTGATCGATCGACATTTCACCTTCCGCCAATGGGCGAATTGGTTTTTCCGCCATTCGATCCCCTCCTTCCATTCTTCACACCAATACGTACAACATTTATCTACAAATTATCCAGGCTCCCACCAAAACAAAAAGGCACGTTCTGTTAAATTTCGTACCCGGTATCTTAACAGCCTGAAAGAAGTAAAATCAACAATTATGCACGCTGGCCATTTTTTAGTTCTTTTTTCATTAAGATTAGTTCATTTGCCAGCTGCAAAGCTTGTTCAATGTCCTGATTTCTTTCTGCTTCTTTCATTTTTTGTTCTTTTTGTTCTATTTCTTCCCATTTTGGATAGTTCTTAACCAGTTTTATATAATCAGACAGTTCATTTTCCGTTAATTGATTGTCTGTGTCAAGCATTGCGATCTCTGAAGCAGTCTTTATAAGCTCTGGTTCTTGAAGATAATTAATAAAAGTGCCGGGGTCGCTGCTATTCCCGTTTGCATAATAACTATAGAGATGAGCAGCAATCGCGATGTGTTGATCAATATTAAAATCTCCGCCGAGTCTTTCCTCGATTTCTTCCGCCGCTTCCTTATCATTCATCATGTGCAGCAGAAGCATTCTCTCAGCATTTTGAAATGCAGGAAGCAGTTTGTTTCTTTTTATAAGGACCTGCTGTCCGCCTCTTCCGGAAATCTCAGCAGAACGACTATTATTTTTTGTGAAGGATTTTTTTGTTTTTCTGTATATTCTGTATTGCTCTTGTTTCAATGCATCGAGCGATAGTGAGAATTCTTCTGCTATTTGCCGTAGATAAAAGTCTCTTTCTGTCGCTTTTGAAACTTTGGATATTTCGCCAAGTACTTCTTCTATATATTGAAGCCGTTCTCCTTCATCCTGAAGATTTTTATTTTTCTTCAAAGTATTTATTTTAAAGGAAAGAACAGGGAGTGATTTGTCGAGAATGCTTTGTTTAAATCGCTCTCCCCCGTATTCTCTTATATAATCATCCGGGTCAGTCTGGTCCGGTACCATTGCCACCAGCACATGAAGTCCTTCTTCTTCCAATAGAACTGCTGTCTTCCATGCTGCTTCCCTGCCTGCATTATCCCCGTCGTAACAGACGATGACCCGCTCACAGTTTCTGCGTATGATCTGGGCCTGACGCTCAGTTAATGAAGTGCCCATGTTGGCAATACTATTGGAGACTCCTGCCCCGGCTGCTGAAATTACATCAGCATACCCTTCAAATAGAACGGCTTCGTTATTTTTCCGGATTGCTGGGCGGGCCAGGCTCATTCCGTATAATATTTCGTTCTTTTTAAAAATAGATGATTCGGGGCTGTTCAAATATTTTGGCTCAGCTTCGCCCAGAGATCTGCCACCAAAACCTATGACTTTTCCCTGTAAATCATGAATCGGAAACATCACCCTGCTTCGAAATCTGTCCCGAAGCTCCCAATCAGAATCGACTCTGTATAACAGACCGGCCTCTTCCATTTCATGGAGGTTAAAATCTCTTTTTTCTAATAATCCTTTTAAAAGACCGGCCTGTTCAGGTGAATAACCGATGCGGAAAGTTTCCATCATTTCTGGTGTGACACCACGTTCAAGCAGGTAATGATAAGCTGCTCTCCCCTGCTCCGTATTCATTAATAGATGATGATAAAAACGTGCAGCCAGCTCAAGCCCCTCCAGCTTTGCTTTATGAATGGTGCCGGTGGAGACAGAACCAGAGGGTCCTGTTTTGACCTCTTCCGGAAGCTGAATTTTCGCTTTTTCAGCCAATTTATTAACAGCTTCGACGAATGGAATGCCTTCCATTTCCATTATAAACGTTATCGAATTGCCGCCGGCTCCACAGCCAAAGCAGTGATAAAGCTGGCGTTCAGGAGAAACCGAGAAGGAGGGAGTTTTCTCTCCATGAAAAGGACAGAGCCCCATATAATGCTTGCCTTTTTTCTTTAATTGGACATGTTCCCCGATAACATCCGTTATATCCAGTGAGTGACGAATTTCAGCTATTATCTCATCCGGAATACGTTTTGCCACTGCTTTATCACCCTCACTCTCTTAGTAATTATTGCTCGTGGGGTTTGTTTAAAAGTTTTAAAAATGCAATTTTGAATGCTTCCTGATCTGATTTTTTGAACTTCGACGGCCCCCGTCCCCTTATTTTACGGCGTTTCATCTGAATTCCTTCAAATCTTCCATTCAAAAGCGCCTGACTGTCACTTTCAGAAAAGATGCTGCCTCGTGGTGACATTGCACTTACTCCCTTTTGAAGGACGAGCACGGCCAGTCCATTATCCTGTGTAATAACTACGTCTCCGGGTTTTACCTGATTTGTAATATAAAGATCTACAGCTTCGGGATCTGCATCTACCATGACCACCTTCGAATAATAATTCTGCGCGGAAAAGTGTGCATACGAACTCACAAAAACCGACGGAATTTCATACTGTTCAGCTACACCGTCAATGATTGATTTTACCGGACAGGCGTCGGCATCTGTGTAGATTGTAATATCCATTCGTCCCTTTCTATTCGACAGTTGTAGACAAATTCCTCCTTCATTTGAAAAGAAATATGCCGGACTGCAGATCATGAAGTAAGTATTAATTCACACAACATTTCATTATATACTAATTAATTTATTTTATCCATTATTTTATTTCATTTTTGAATAAATTTCATAAGTCAATTTCACAATGAAAAATGCGAATATTAAAATCTACTTTCTCTTTATCATTCGACTTTCGCTTCAGGCGAACGCTTTCCGCATGCTTTGCCTCAGCCTATTACAAAAGGAATCAGCCAGGTGATTAAACCCGGCTGATGTTATCTTTTTTGAAACATATTTGAAATTAGATTTGCCGTTTCTTCAACTGCTTTATTGGAAACATCAATAACTGTACATCCTATTTTTTCCATGATTTTTTCTGAATAAGACAGCTCTTCTTTTATTCGGTTGAGATTGGCATAATTTGCTTCTGCTTTCAGACCCAATGCTTTCAAACGTTCAGTCCTTATATCATTAAGCTTTTCGGGACTGATGCGGAGCCCGATACATTTTCTGGGGGTTATCTTAAAGAGCTCTTCCGGAGGTTCCACTTCCGGTACAAGAGGAACGTTTGCTACTTTTAATCGTTTATGAGCTAAATATTGAGAAAGAGGCGTTTTCGAAGTCCTTGAAACTCCGATCAATACTATATCTGCTCTGATGATGCCGCGGGGATCCCGGCCGTCATCATATTTGACTGCGAATTCAATGGCTTCTACTTTTCGGAAATAGTCCTCGTCAAGCCGATAAACCAGACCAGGTTCATATTTAGGCTGCTTTCCGGTTACTGAAATCATTTTTTCGAGCATAGGACCGATAATATCAACCGTCTCCACACCGGCAGCTTTTGCCTGACGGAGCAGAAAGTCTTTTTTCTCTGGTATCACTAGTGTAAATGCGATTAGCGCATGAACTTCCTTTGCTAAATCTATTACTTCAGAAATAGTCGCTTCATCTTCCACGTACGGAATTCTTCTGATTTCCATTCCTTTTTCGCCAAATTGACTAGCAGCCGCTTTAACGACTAGTTCTGCTGTTTCTCCTACTGAGTCAGATACCACATAAACAATTGGGCGCTGGTTACTGATTGTCATTCCCATCCTCCTCTTAGTCTGGCAGGATTGCCTGCTAGATAAGCTGGTCGTGCGATAAATCCACAAGAACCTTTGTCATGTTGGTCTTTGTTACTCTCCCGATCACTTCCCATTTGTTATCTGGGAGCTCTTTAACGACCGGAATGGCGTCTATTTGTTTCTCAATAAGTTTGTTTGCTATCTCAATGATTAAATCATCTTTATAGCACACTGTTATATTCGGCATCCTTGTCATAATAATATTGACTGGCATTGCTTCAAGGTCCTGCTTACCTATACTTGCACGCAGCAGGTCTTTTCGGGAAAGCACACCAATAAGAGCAGAATTTTTATCGGTGACGAAAAGTGTACCGACATCCTCCAGGAACATTGTACAAATTGCATCATATACAGAATTCGACTCATGCACGACAACAGGAATAGACTGATATTCTTTTACGGTAAGCTTTTTTACTTTTTCTGTTAAAAGCTGAGAGCCTGTTTTGCCAGTGTAAAAATATCCTACCCTCGGCCGCGCATCAAGAAATCCAGCCATCGTTAATATGGCAAGATCAGGCCGCAGAGTCGCTCTTGTCAAAGAGAGGTGGTCTGCAATCTGCTCGCCAGTAATTGGACCACTGTCCTTGACTATTGTCAATATTTGCTCTTGCCTTCCTGTGAGTTCTATTGTCATCACCGCCTTCATAACAACGAATGTGTTATGCTTTTCTTCATTTATTATATCTCAATGACCGGTGGTTGACTAATTTTTAGTCACATCTTTAATTATGAAGAGAAAACTATTTCTGAAAAACGCGCATACTTATGAATAACCAAAGATAAATTGTGCATCTGAGCAAGCCTGTTTTCTCTTAACCTGCGGTCATCAGTCATCACCATTGTATGATCAAAATACGCATCGATAAGAGAACCAAGCCGCGCGAGATGATCATACGCTTCTTCAGCATTCCCGGCCTGGAGTGCTTTCTCCACGTGTTCACTAGTTTCTATATAAGCTTCATACAGCTCTTTTTCCTGTGCTGCTTGAAACAAGTTTTGATCGACATGGTTTCCCGCAGCCAGGTTTTCAGCTTTTTTGGCGATATTGGTTACTCTGCTGAGTGATTCAACTGTCTCTTTAAAAGCCGGATCAGTAGTTTTCCGCTGCAAAAATTCAGCTTTCTTCAGCATGACATGCAAAGTCTGCGACGTATTTTCAAGAACAGCATCGGCGATGTCATAACGTATATGACGGTCAAGCATGACATTTTTTAGACGGAGACGGAAAAAGGCCAGTATTTCTTCTTTTAGTTCCTGGTGGCTCCGCTGAAGTACCGCTGCTTTTTCTAATACATTTATTGTCTCCTCAAGAAGGACTTCCAACGATACAGTAACTTTATGATCTAATAATATTTTAACCGCTCCTGCTGCCTGCCTGCGCAGTGCATAAGGATCCTGTGAACCAGTAGGAATCAATCCAATTCCAAAACATGCGGTGATTGTATCAAGTTTATCTGCCAGTCCCACTACAGCTCCCGTCGGTGAAACAGGGGAATCATCTCCAGAAAACCTGGGCATATAATGCTCCTTTACAGCAATCGCGACTTCTTCTGATTCTCCTGCCAGTCGAGCATATTTTTCCCCCATTAATCCCTGCAGTTCCGTAAATTCATCCACCATTAATGTGACAAGATCAAATTTGGATAATGCTGCTGCTCTCTCGGCCTTATTAATAGTATTAGGATCAAGCTCGAACATCGTTCCATATTTTCCGGCGAGGGCCTGCAGCCTTCTAACTTTATCACCGATACTCCCCAGCTCTTCTTGAAAAACTATTTGATCAAGTTTAGCTGCAGCTTCATCCGGATGCAGCTTTTGATCTTCTTTGTAAAAAAAACGAGCATCGGAAAGTCTTGCCCGCAATACTTTTTCATTTCCTTTTTGAACATTCTCTAAATATTCATGATTACCATTGCGAACCGTGATAAAATAAGGCAGCAATTCCCCATTTTGCCCTTCCACCGGAAAATAACGCTGGTGCTCTTTCATAGAAGTGATGAGGACTTCATCAGGAATGGTAAGAAATTCTTCTTCGAAAGACCCAAACAGTGCTGTTGGATATTCAAGCAGATTATTTACTTCTTCAAGAAGCTCAGAATTTACAGGAACAATCCAGTTCTGTTCCTCTGCAATATTTTCGAGCTGCCTGCTAATAGCAGATTTTCTTTTTTCAGGGTCAGCAATTACGTATTGTTCTAGTAACATTTTTTCATATTCAGCAGGGTTTTCCAGCTGAATTCGATTTCCTAAAAACCGGTGTCCTTCAGATACGTTTCCTGCACGTACATCAGTAATTTGAAAAGGTATTATTTCATTTCCAAAGATAGAAACAATCCAGTGAATCGGCCGGACATATCGGAGGCTGTAAGAACCCCATCTCATATTTTTAGGAAACGATAGTCCCTCTGCAAGAGCAGCAATGCCTGGAAGTATTTCTACAGTCCGTTTTCCTTTGACTTCTTTAACTCCAAAGAGATATTCCGTTCCTTTTACTTTTTTAAACGATAAATCCTTCGTAGAAATTCCCTGTCCTTTCGCAAAGCCAAGTGCAGCTTTTGTCCAGGCTCCATCTGAATCCAGCGCAATTTTTTTCGCCGGTCCGCGGGCTTCCTCTATCTTATCTGCTTGTTTCTCCGCCAATTCATTCACCCGCACTGCAAGTCTTCTCGGTGTAGAGAAAGCCTCTACCGATGAAAAGTCGAGCCGGTTCTCATGCAGCCAAGTTTCTGTTTTTTCCTTAAGCTGGTTCATTGCTTCCGATACAAAACGAGCCGGCATTTCCTCAAGCCCGATCTCTAATAGGTAATCCTTATTACGCATGGTGATCCCCCTCTCTGTCCTTAAGCATTGGAAATGAAAGCTTTTCTCTTTTGTCATAGTAGACCGAGGCACATTTTCTAGCGAGTCTTCTGACCCGTCCAATATAACCTGTTCGTTCAGTGACAGAAATCGCTCCGCCGGCATCTAATAGGTTAAATACATGAGAACATTTCAGCACGTAATCATAGGCTGGAAATACCAGCTCTTCAGCGAGAGCATGCTCTGCTTCTTTTTCATATGTTGTAAATTCCTGAAATAGCATGGCATGATCGGCTACTTCAAATGCATATTTTGAATGTTCGTATTCTGGCTGTAAAAACACGTCTCCGTACGTAAAATCATTTACCCAAATGAGATCAAATACATTTTCTTTTTCTTGAATATAGGAAGCAAGCCTTTCAATTCCATACGTAATTTCCACCGCTACAGGGTTTGCATCAATGCCGCCTACCTGCTGAAAGTATGTAAATTGAGTTATCTCCATCCCATCCAGCCATACTTCCCATCCGAGTCCCCAGGCACTTAGTGTAGGAGCTTCCCAGTTGTCTTCCACAAAGCGGATATCATGCTCTTCCGGTTTGATACCAAGTGCTTTTAGACTCTCTAAATAAAGCTCTTGAATGTTGTCCGGTGACGGCTTCATAATGACTTGAAACTGATGGTGCTGATAAAGACGATTAGGGTTCTCTCCATAACGCCCATCTGCCGGACGGCGTGACGGCTCTACGTAAGCTACATTCCAGGGTTCTGGTCCAATGCTTCTTAGAAACGTCATTGGATTCATCGTTCCTGCTCCTTTTTCGACATCGTATGCCTGCATAATCAGGCACCCTTGTTTTGACCAAAAGTTCTGCAAGGTGAGGATCATATCTTGAACGTTCATTTGCTTCCTCCTTTATATTTCCATTAAAAAGCCCCGTCCCTATACTGAATAACCAGTATAGGGACGGGGCTCTATCCCGCGGTTCCACCCTATTTGCCCGTGATTCATACGGACCACTTTATAAGGTATGCTCAGGAATGCCTTCATTGTCATTAATAACACAGCTTCCACTATCCTGTGCTCGCTACATATTAAGAGAACAACTACTACTTTCCTTCTTCGCACTATCTAGAATGTAATAGCATCATACTTAATCTAACCTATACTGTCAAGCCTGTTAATAAATTTTGCGAAATTAAGATAAGTCCCATTTTTCCATTTGTTCAATAAACCTTTTTGATTTTAAATGAAGGCCGGAATATTCATCATAGTAAGAGTCAAGAATTTGTTTTAATTGTAATTTAATCGATTGTGACAGTTTAATCTTACCAAGCCTCATAATATCCATATAAAAAAAGGTTCGGAGCAGTTGAATTGTTTTTTGATCCGCCTCAAACCGGTATGGATCTATTTCTGAACAGAGGTGGCAGAGAAACCCTGCTTCTTTCACAGAAAATGAGAACGTTCCTTTCAGATTACGGCAATTAGTGCAGCGGTCAAGCTCAGGCTTAATACCAGCGACTTTCGTCATTTTTGTTTCGAAAATACGGGTTAATACCTCTGGGTCGGCGTCTTCATTCATACGCTTGAACAGCTGCAATAATAATTCAAATAAAAAAGGGTTTCTCTCTCTGTCATTCGTTAATTTGTCCAACAGCTCAGTCATATAAGAAGCGTAGGCGGTTTTAGTTAAATCAGTACGCAGTACCCGAAAGGCATCGATCGGATCCCCCTGATTCAAGGTTGCCATCCCTGTGCCTTTAAAATAAAGAAACATACCATAGACAAAGGGCTGAGCAGACGAAGAGAGCCTGTTTTTCGGCTTTTTCGCACCGCGTGCCATCACGGCAATTTTCCCAGCTTCACGGGTAAACAGCGTCACGATCACATTTGATTCACCGTACGCAATAGTGCGGAGAACAATTCCTTCTGCTTTTTCCAGCATTTCTTATTCATCCCCGTCAGAGGACCTGCTTTCACTTCCGCTCTCCTTAATAATTGTTAATGAATCATTTTTCTGAAAATAACCGCTTTCCTCTAACTCCCTCACTAACAAATAAGCATCAACGTTGCCGGTAAGTTCAAAAAGCGACCATGAAAAATCAGAATTCATAGAAAAGCCCCCTTGTTTAATCCTTACCTATAGGGTGGCTAAAGAGCGTCAAAGCATGACCTGTAATATTTGCCTATAAAGTTTACGTGCAGTTAATACTCATCCTGCTTGTAACCGTGTTCACTAAGCTGGTATGCACTATTACGCCAATCCTTTTGAACTTTTACATATAAATCGAGAAATACTTTTGAAGCAAGCAGTGTCTCGATATCTTCACGGGCACGCTTGCCTATTTCTTTCAACATGGAACCCTGTTTGCCGATAACAATACCCTTCTGAGAAGATCGTTCTACTGTAATGATGGCAGAGATATAAACGGCGCCGCCTTCACGTTCTTTCATTTCTTCAATAGAAACCGCTATAGAATGCGGGATCTCGTCTCTGGTCAAATGGAGTACCTTTTCTCTGATCAATTCACTGACTACAAACCGTTCCGGATGATCAGTAATTTGATCAGCAGGGTAATATTGCGGTCCTTCTTCCAAATACTCTTTCACCTGCGTCATCAGTGTCGAAACGTTACTGCCGTGTAAGGCAGATACAGGCACGACTTCGGCAAAGTTAAACCTGTCTTTATAGACTGCAATTTTCTCAAGAAGATGATCCGGATGAATCTTATCAATTTTATTAATTATGAGAAAGACCGGAGTTTCTGTATTTTTAAGTGTATTTAAAATAAATTCTTCTCCTGCCCCATATTCTTCAGAAGCATCGATTAGAAACAATATTAAATCCACTTCATGGAGTGACTGCACGGCGGTGCGTACCATAAAATCCCCGAGTTTATGCTTTGGTTTGTGGATTCCAGGAGTATCAATAAAAACAATTTGACTGTTCTCATCTGTATATACACCTTGTATTTTATTTCTTGTTGTCTGCGGTTTGTCGCTCATAATGGCAATCTTCTGCCCGATAACATGATTTAATAATGTTGACTTCCCCGCATTCGGCCGACCTATCAATGCGGCGAATCCTGATTTGAAATTTAGTTCACTCATGAAAATCCTCCGCCTGAAAAGCACCTGGAAGCAGTTCTGCCATTGTCATAATTTTTATTTCCCCCTGCAAATTTCCGAGAATTATTTTCCCATCTGCCGCCATAAACTCTGATAATACTTGACGACATGCCCCGCAGGGCGAAACCGGGCCTGCAGTATCTGCTGTGACAGCCGCTGTATGTATCGATTTATGACCTTCGCTGACTGCCTTAAATACTGCTGTACGTTCAGCACAATTCGTCAAGCCGTAGGAAGCATTCTCAATATTGCTTCCCGTGTAAATTTCACCCTGCTCAGTCAGAACCGCTGCCCCCACCTGAAAATTTGAATAGGGAACATACGCTTTTAGTCTCGCTTCAGCTGCTTTATTCAATAAATCTTTGTCCTGCATGACAACTTTCTCCCTTCGGGTCTTTCACTCATAATAATTTAAGAATCGGCGGCAAGAAAATAATCAAGCCGATAATGACAGAAATAATCGTAAAAACAAATACAGCGGCGGCTGCCAAATCTTTCGCCGCTTTGGCCAAAGGATGATATTGATCTGTCACTAAATCTACCGTCCGTTCAATGGCTGTGTTCATGATTTCAAGAGCAAGTACGGCTCCGACGGTTAATAGAAGAATTAACCAATGATATTTTGGGATATTCAAAAAAAAGCCGGTGCACATAACAAGAAACGCTGCACACAGATGAAGCCTCACATTTTGTTCTTCAGCAGCAGCATGAACCAATCCCCGAAAAGCATAAACAAATGAACTTCCAAGCCGCCTTAAACCTCGTTTATCTTTGAATTCCATAGCTTTTCAATATAGTTTCCTGCCGTTCAAACATGGTTTTTTCTTCTTTTTCCGTATCGTGAGTATACCCCAGAAGATGTAAAAAACCATGAACAGCTAAAAAACTAAGCTCTCTTTCTAAACTATGGTTATATTCCAGCGCCTGTTCTTCAGCGACCGGATAGCTGATAATAATGTCTCCAAGAAGATTAGGCATTCCATCAATGAAATGTTGATCCTCGCCATCATTTAAAGCAAATGAAACAACGTCTGTGATGCTGTCTTTGCCCCTGTAATCCTTATTAATTAACCGGATGGACTCTTTACTGACGATAGTAATGGAAAGTTCTGCCTTCCCCTTCACATTTTCCATATCTGCCGCTTTGCGGATTACATTTTCAATTAGTTCGTACTGCTGTGTTGTCAGCTTTTCTGTTTCATCCTGGATATCTATTATCATAGCCATTGCCCCCTTTTCACCGTCTGTAATTACTCTGCTTTTACTCTTTTGCCTGAATGGACCCCTCTTTACTGTCCGGGTTTCGGTCAGGCTCGGCATGTCCATAGGCATCAAGTATCTGCTGAACGAGTGTATGCCGGACAACATCAGATGATTGCAGATATATAAATCCAATGGATTGGACATGTTTTAGAATATTGATTGCCACCCGTAAACCGGACTGCTGACCTTTCGGGAGGTCCACCTGAGTCAAATCTCCATTGACAACCATCTTAGAACCAAAACCCAGCCGGGTCAAAAACATTTTTATCTGCTCTTTCGTAGTGTTTTGAGCTTCGTCTAATATAACAAAGGCATCATCCAGCGTCCTGCCTCTCATATAAGCGAGCGGCGCAACTTCAATCGTTCCTCTCTCCATAAGCCTGGCTGTGTGTTCCACTCCAAATATATCATGCAGGGCATCGTATAAAGGACGCAGGTAAGGGTCCACTTTTTCCTTTAAATCTCCAGGAAGAAATCCCAGACTTTCACCAGCTTCTACAGCCGGCCTGGTCAGTACGATTCGTTTAACACTCCCATCCTTTAAAGCATTCACTGCCATTACGACTGCGAGGTAAGTTTTTCCCGTTCCTGCCGGGCCAATGCCAAAAATCAGATCTTTTTTTCGTATCGCATCTATATATTCCTTTTGGCCTAATGTCTTAACTAGAACTGGTTTCCCTTTTACATTGACGGCAATTTGTTCTTGATACAGCTCTTCAAGCTGGTCCAGTTTATCTTCTTTTGCAAGCTGGATCGCGTAAATAATATCTCTTTCGGAAATTTTCGTACCTTTTCGCAGCAGCTTTGTCAGTGTATCGAGCACAGCATTAATAATATTTGCCTGTTCTTTTGTTCCATCAATGACCAGAGATTCTCCTCTTGTCACAATGGAAACATCTAATTTTTCTTCGATTCTTTTTAAATGTATATCATTGGGACCGAACAATCGCTGAATTTCATCTGTGTCCCTCACATGTAAGGCAAGTACATTTTTTTCTGTCAATCTTCTCATTCTCCTTGGATGATCGGTGATTCCGATATAATATCTTCCGTTACCAGGTAGTGTACAGTCATTTTAACTTTACCATCCTGATTCTGTTCGTGCAAAATTTTCTCAGCAGTGATTGAAGCTTCTGCTGATAAATGCTGCTTCATTTTCAAATCAGCTGCTTTTTTAGCTTTTTTGAGTACGGATTTTTCATTTTCTTGTAAGGCCAAAAGTGAGGTTTCCATGAATCTTGTCTTCTCTAATTGGAAGGGGAGTAAATAACTCAGCACATACCATTCTTTTCTGTCTGTCTCTTCTTGAAAAGTAGAATATGATTCACCTGCTTGAAAACCCCATATAGGTATTGAATACCCAAACACCTCTAATTCGTAACGCGTCTCACTATTCCCGGTTGCCGTAACTAATTCTTGTGTAAGCGGAAGGTCAGCTTCCACCGTATACCACGTCTCTCCTAATACGCTTCCGGTGGCCGGAACTACTTCTACAAATTTACCTTTTCCAATGAAGCCGGAAATAAGGACATCACCTTTATGAACTAATTCATTTTCTTTGACAAGTACTTTTCCTTTTTCAGCAAAAATTTTATCAATAACGGCCGTTTTTCTCGCAACTAAATGCCTTGCTGCTGGAACGTTTTGTTCCTCTGGCAATGTTTGTTCTACCACTTCAATTTGGTAAGTAGTTCCGATTTTTTCAACTCCGATCCAGGTTACTCCTTCTGATTTTTTCAGCAGCAAACGCTGCAGCTCTTCAGGAGGGGGAAGCAGAAATTGTGCCTGTCCCGTTTTCAGTCCATGTTCTTCCATATATTCTCTCAAATTATATTCAAGCTCTGGTGCTGCCCCCTTTATTTCAATATTCCACACCATTTGTGAGAGAGCAGTTAAAAACAAAAAGAATAACAGTATCCCTGTAAAAAAGCCTGTCCTGGTTTTTATCAGCGTTTTCCACATCTGAAGTGGAGAAGCATGTGAATTAATCACTTCACAGGAACATTCTTCTGCCAGCAGATGCAATTTATCCTCCTGCCTCGAATCTATAGTTAAATGAACTTCAGTCTCTTTTTTTCGAATTACCTGCTTTAATATAATATGTTCCTTCATACATTCATTTATCAAACGTTCAAGCTGTTCACCACAGACGATAATTTTCTTATCCCGAAGAAATTGAGCGGCCATAGTTACCCTCCTTTACTGGTTCTGCCGAGATATTCAATCTTTTCGATATTTCCTTCCAGCAATAGTTCATTAGGCAGAATCGTTTTAATAATAAACCCGCTCCCCTCAATGCCAAGCTCTCCGGTTGATATTTTAAGGCGGACATGAGCGTTGGAAAAATGGATCAGGCCACGGTGGTTTTCAATATGCAGATGAAGCTGGCCGACCATCGTTATTCTTGGAACATCCAATAATACGTCTGCGGGTAGATCCATGCTGCCGGTTATCCATTTTTTTGCGGATTGTCTCCAGCGTTTTAACATGACATCACCCCTTTTCTATCTATATAAATATGAGAAAAAAATAATGAGTAGCACCAATAATAAAAACTTAGCTTGTCGCCAGGTACAAATAGCAGAAGTCCTATTATGAATTTTTCAAGGTGTGGATCTTTTGACGCTTACGCCTTTCCTATCTTTTTAAACATAAAAAAAAAGCTGAGCAAATAAATGCTCAGCTTTTCCTCCGGTAAACTGGGAGATTTCGAGATGCTGCAAGTGATTTTCTTGATCTGGGTGCTCCTAGAATTTCAGACCAGATAATCCCATTTACGGCTTCATTACGGGAAACATTATGGTACCTGCTCTCTTGTAAATAACTGGATGGCGCTCCCGTACCAGCAGTTCCAATTTCATCCTTATCAAGGGAGTAGCCTTTTACGTTATCGATTTTCTTCTTCGCTTTTTCCTTTTTACGCTTCAGCTCATCAGATTTTTTCTTATATTGATCGTGAGCCTCACTGTATTTTGTCTGCTCTGGTTCATTGCGGTATAATTCTGATTCTGCTTCTGGAACAGGCCGGGTCGGCCTCTGCTGATCCCTGCGCCGATCTTGAGGATAAGTATTGTCTCCCGGATTTTTATTCTCCCGAAAAATACTTTTCCAGTCCAGCTCCTGCTCCTGCTCCTGCTGATTTTCCGGAGCATTTGTTGTATTTCGTCCGGTTTCTTTTTGTTTGTTTTTATTTATGGCAGAAATAATTCCACCGATAATCAATGCTATGATGAAAGCTTCCAACGTTCATCGCCACCACCTTTTCTAAAAATTTCCATGAACAACCAGGGGCGTGTGACGAGCTTTAGTTGGTTCCTTTATTTTGATTGGTGTCTGTGCTCTTTCCGATAGACTCTCTCATATCAGTATCCGCCTCTACGTTTTGCAGATTCATGTAATCCATTACTCCAAGATTACCGCTGCGCAATGCTTCAGCCATTGCCATCGGAACCTCTGCTTCTGCTTCTACAACCTTCGCCCGCATTTCTTCGACTTTTGCTTTCATTTCCTGTTCATGGGCAACAGCCATGGCACGTCGTTCTTCCGCTTTTGCCTGAGCGATATTTTTATCTGCCTCAGCCTGATCAGTTTGAAGACCAGCTCCGATATTCTTGCCGATATCAATATCAGCGATATCGATTGACAGGATCTCAAAGGCTGTACCAGAATCCAACCCTTTTTTCAGGACAGTCTGGGAAATCATATCTGGATTTTCCAGAACAGCTTTATGGTCCTTGGAAGACCCGATTGTCGATACAATTCCTTCCCCGACACGTGCGATTACGGTGTCTTCACCAGCACCACCGACAAGTCTGTCAATATTGGCACGTACTGTAATCCGTGCCTTTGCTTTCACTTCAATCCCATCCATCGCCACACCTGCAATAAAAGGTGTTTCGATCACCTTCGGATTAACGCTCATTTGAACAGCTTCTAATACGTCTCGACCTGCAAGATCAATAGCGGCACAACGTTCAAATGTCAATTCAATATTGGCACGCTGCGCCGCGATTAAAGCATTAACAACCCGGTCCACATTACCTCCAGCAAGGTAGTGTCCTTCTAAATTATTCAATTGAATATCAAGCCCAGCTTTCTCCGCTTTAATCATCGGATTTACAACACGTGCAGGAATTACTCTTCTTAAACGCATTCCTACCAGCTGAAATATTCCAACTTTAACTCCGGCCGCTAACGCCGAGATCCAAAGCATTACTGGCACAAAAGTAAAGAGAATGGATAGCGCGATAATGGCCAGTGCTAATACAATAATTAGTGTTATGTCTACATTCATTCCTATTCCTCCTAAAATATAATTCCATTTTTCTAAGTGTTTTCCTGCCGTACTACCACTCTCGAACCGTTTACACTTATTACTTTAATTGTCATTCCCTGTTCAATATATCCTCCTTCCGTCACAACGTCAAGACGCTCTTCTTGAATTACAGCTGTTCCTGCTGGTCTCAAGGGCGTGACTGAAATGCCGGTTTTCCCGACAAGCTCGCTTCTGTTAGTACTTGACACGTAGCCATCTCTTGATTTTAACGATTCTTCCAGCACAAACTTCTTCATCGGCCCTCTTTTACCGAATACTGTGAAAAGCAGTACAGCTGCCATTACTGCCAGAGCAAGCGCTATCAGAATCGATATCACAATATTCGTTGTAGAAAAGGAAGCCATTACCAGACTGCCTACTACAGCTGAAATTCCAAGCAGTCCAAAAATGCCGAAGCCAGGGAGAAGTAATTCGATGAAGAGTAGAAGCAGCCCTCCTCCAAATAGAATCATCGTTTCCATTCCTGCAAACCCGGCAAGCATATGTCCGAAGAAAAACAACGTCAGCGAGCTTAATCCAAGGATCCCAGGAATGCCAAAGCCAGGAGAATACAATTCAAATATAATGCCCAGGCTCCCTACACTTAAAAGAATTGGAATGATCACAGGATTTGTCACAAATCTGGCAATATGCTCTGCAATGCTTACGTCCTGTTCCATCACCACGGCATTTTCAAGATCCAATTCTTTAAGAAGATCTTGTCTGTCCTCCGCTATATAATCAGCATATCCTGTTTCAAATGCTTCCGATGCTGTAAATGAAAGCAGCTCCCCTTCTCCTGCACGGTAATCCGGAAGGTCAACTGATGGGTCAGCCATCGCTTGAGCGTAAATCGGGTCTCTTCCATTGCTTTCTGCTGCATTCACCATATTTGCAGTCCAATGGGATTGGGCTTTTGTACCTGCTGCATTTCCTGATCCGTCAATTACCTGTGCAGCTCCCATCTCAGTGCCTGGTTTCATTGCTATTGAATCTGCACTTAAGGCAATAAAGGCACCTGCAGACATTGCTTCTTCAGTCACATAGGCAGTGGTCGGTACAGACGCTCCTTCGATGATCGACGAAATGTTCCCAGCCGCATCAACTGCTCCTCCAGGGGTATCAATCTCAAATATTAAGTGATCAGCACCTGCCTCTTCTGCTTCTGCTACCGATCTCTCTAGAAAAGCTTCAAGACCACGTTCTACTGTCTGCTCCACCGGAACTACATAAACCAACTGATCCGACGATGAAAACGCAGACAGCTGAAACAGACTAAGAATGACGAGAATTAGAACAAGCCCCGGAACAGCTCGAATCCTTTTCATTCTGGTCCCCCTTTCCGGAATACTCTATATTCTGTTATTAGTATGTACGAAAAAGCAAAATAATCGTTTCACAGATTCTCTAAAAAGTTTATTAAATGCGCATGAGGTGCTTCAAACGTTAAAAAGGGCGGCTCTGAGTCATTACTTCTTCAGAGACACCCTTTTGTTTTACACTTAAACGCTTTCGTCAGCAGAGATATCTTTCTGATTAGAATTTGCGTTTTCTAGCAGCTTCAGATTTCTTCTTGCGCTTGATGCTTGGCTTTTCGTAATGTTTACGTTTACGAACTTCCGCCATTGTACCGTCTTTAGAAAGCGAACGCTTGAAACGGCGAAGAGCGGCATCAATGGACTCGTTCTTGCGAACACGGGTCTCAGCCATATGATTCCCTCCCTCCGAACAACCAATACGGCTAATATAAATGCTATGCTAATAGCAACAGCAGAGCATTTACAATGCATGCTGAAATAATTAGCCATTTTATAAAATTATAAAACATAGCTCGAAAAAAAGCAATATATGTTTATACTTCTTTAATGGCTGAATTATGCTAAATATTAATAAGCATCTGATCCTATTTCATTAGAAATGATAGCAATTCCTGAGCTTGTTCCTATTCTCTCAGCACCCGCTTCCACCATTGCAAGAGCTGTTTGTTTATCACGGACTCCACCGCTTGCTTTTACTTTTGCATTATTACCCGCTATTGATTTCATTAACTTCACATCTTCAATTGTTGCACCGCCTCCAGCAAAGCCTGTCGAGGTTTTAATGAAGTCTGCTCCTGCTTCCACGGCAATCCTGCTGGCTGTTTTCTTTTCATTGTCATTTAATAACACTGTTTCTAAAATTACTTTCACTAGTACATCCTCTGCTTTAGCTGCTGCTATAACTGCTTCAATGTCAGCCTTCACTGCTGCTTCATTTCCACTCTTTAAAGCCCCAATATTAATAACCATATCTACTTCTTTTGCACCGTTCGCAATCGTTGACTTGGTTTCAAAAGCCTTTACTTCAGGCATGGAAGCTCCAAGCGGAAATCCAATTACAGTACAGACCTTAACATTAGAATCCCTTAAAACACTGTAAGCAGAAGCAACCATAGAAGGATTTACGCAGACAGAAGCAAAGTTATTATTTTTCGCTTCTTCAGCAAGCTTTTTCACTTGCGTTTCCGTTGCATCCGGCTTTAATAAAGTGTGGTCGATCATCCGCGCTAATTTCATATTATTTCCTCCTAAATTGCATTAAACCTTCATCATTTTTTCGTGGGCATCGGCCACCCGCACAAAATCCCCTTCATTGTAAGGGTAGCCTGATTTTGTGATTTTTACTTTTACAATTTTCCCAATTAAATTGTCTGAAGCTGGGAAACGAACTTTCATATAATTGGATGAATACCCGATGTAGCACCCGCTCCCCGGATTTTCTTTATCCTTTTCTTCTGGAATAACATCAAGTACCTCTCCTTCATAGGTTGAAGCATATTCTTTTGCAAGCTGAGTTGAAAGCTCAATCAAACGGTGGACTCTTTTGTTTTTCACTTCATCATCGACCTGATTCTGCATTCTTGCGGCAGGAGTGCCTGTCCTTTTTGAATAAGGAAACACATGCAGCTCAGAAAATTTATGCTCTGCAATAAATGAAAAAGTTTCCTCGAATTCCTCTTCTGTTTCTCCAGGAAATCCTACAATTACATCGGAAGTTACAGCAAGACCCGGCAGTGCTTTTTTTAATTTCTCGAGTCTTTCCGCGAAAAACTCCATTGTATATTTTCTCCGCATTCTTTTTAAAACGGTATTTGACCCAGCCTGAAGTGGTATGTGCAGATGGTTGACTATCTTTTCAGACTGGTGAATGACATTAATTACTTCATCTGTGATTTGACTTGCTTCAATAGAGGAGATTCGAATTCTTTTTAAACCTTCTATTGTTTCAAGATCAACTAATAGCTTCGCCAGTGAATAATCTTTCATATCCTCACCATATCCGCCTGTATGGATCCCAGTCAGAACAATTTCTTTATAGCCCGCTTCCACGAGCTGTGCGGCCTGTGCAAGTACAGCATCAGGCTCCCTGGAGCGCAGCAGTCCACGTGCCCAGGGAATAATACAGAAGGTGCAGAAATTGTTACAGCCTTCCTGAATTTTCAGGGAAGCTCTCGTCCGATCCGTGAAAGAAGGGACATCAAGCTCTTCATATACCCTGGTCTTCATAATGTTGCCGACTCCATTAATAGGCTGACGTTCTTTTTTAAATTGTTCGATATAGGACAACATTTTTTCGCGATCCTGGGTTCCTACGACAATGTCGACTCCTGGAATATTCATAATCTCTGCAGGAGATGTCTGGGCATAGCATCCGGTTACGCAGACGATTGCTTCCGGATTTTTTCGTACTGCTCTTCTGATAACCTGCCGGCTTTTTTTATCACCAGTATTTGTTACTGTACATGTATTAATCACATACACATCGGAGTTTTTATCAAAATCTGTTTTTTCATAGCCTTTTTCTTTAAACAGCTGCCAGATGGCTTCTGTTTCGTAATGATTTACTTTACAGCCTAATGTATGAAATGCAACAGAAGACATGTTAATTCACCTCAATAATTCATATTGATAGGACAGGACTGATAACAAATAAAGTGGAGCTGTTTCCGTCCTTAGAATCCGGGGGCCAAGACTGACGGATAAAATTGCTTCCTGATTGCATAAATCGGCTTCGAGGGGGCTTATGCCTCCCTCCGGCCCAATAATCGCAAATATGGATGCCTGGGGCTGTTTGAGTATCTCTTTTAATCCCAAGTGTTGATTACGTTTAGCTTCCTCTTCAAAAACAAGAATTTTAGCTTCATATTGTTTTGACTCCTGTAGAATGTCTTTAAAATGGAAAAAGTAAGTAATCTCGGGTATAAAAATCCTGCCGGCCTGTTCTGCTGCTTCTTTAGCAATTTTTCGGAGACGCTCCATTTTTTTCTCTGCTTTTTTCGGTTCCCATTTTACCACAGATCGTTCTGCCGCAAAAAAACAGAATCGGGAAACACCGAGTTCTGTTCCTTTCTGAACGACTAAATCGAGTTTATCTCCTTTAGCCAGTCCCTGCGCGATAACCGTCGTTATTGGAAGTTCCGGGTTATCATTTATGTTTTTGATTATGTGAACTTCTACAGAATTTTCCTGAATCGCCTCAATCCTGCAAAGAGCAGAAGTTCCTTTATTATCGAGGCAGATAATGTTGTCTCCCTCCTGCATCCTCATCACCTTTAGGATATGCTTCGCATCATCGTCTTTCAGACGGATGGCAGGGGGATTCCAATATTCAGGCTCTACAAAATAACGCTGCATATTCTTCTCCGTCCTTCATGCACAGCTGAATTATTTCTTTATTGCAATAAATGCTGCCCAGTCCTCCATTTCCAAGGTTTCCTCAATAATAAATCCTTTAGAAAGAAGCGCTTCTTTTACATCCTCTTTTTTTCTGGAAATTATCCCAGAGGTTATAAATTTTCCGCCGGTTTTTAATAATCGTCCAGCGTCATCAATCATTCTTAGAATAATTTCAGCCAGGATATTAGCTACAATAATATCGGCTTTGTTATCTATTTTTAATAATAAATCATTTTGCTTTACTGTTATATTATCATTTACTTTATTAAATTTCACGTTCTCGGAGGCTGACTTTACAGCAGTTTCATCCAGGTCAAGTGCAAGGACCCTGCCGGCACCCAGTTTAGCTGAGGCAATAGAGAGTACGCCGGAGCCCGTGCCGACATCTATGACGGTGTCGTCACTCTCCACCGCATGTTCTATACCCTGAAGCGCTAATACCGTCGAAGGATGAGTTCCTGTACCGAATGCCATGCCGGGGTCGAGTTCGATGACATGTTCGTCTGTAGATACCGGATGATAGTTTTCCCAGCTTGGGGCAATCGTGATTGTTTTTGTGACTTTGACAGGCTTGTAATATTTTTTCCACGCATCCGCCCAGTCTTCTTCATGCACTTCAGAAAGGGAGACCTGATTTTTGCCTAATTTAATATTATGCTCTGCCAGATTACTGATTGTCTGCTTTAGTTCTCCAGCCGTTTCAGCAGCAAAACTTGTCACAGGAAAGTATGCTTTCACGATAACTCCCTCAGCTGGATAATCATTTTCTGAAAGATCATATATTTCATCTTCTGCGCCATTCCAGTTCCTGATTAAATCCTCCGAATCTTCAATAACTACCCCGCTTGCCCCGGCTTCATGCAGTATATTAGAAATAGGCTCCACTGCTTCTTGCTCGGTATGAATTCGGAATTCAGTCCACCTCATCAACTCACCAACTCCGTCATTTAGATTAGTCTCCCCGGAAAGCACGTTTCACTTTGTCAAAGAAGTTCGTATTCTGCTCGTCAATCTGATCTTCCCCACTCAGTTCAGAGAATTCACGAATTAAATCCTTTTGTTTTTCGTTAAGGTTTTTCGGGGTGACAAGCCTTACCTTCACATGCTGATCTCCCTGGCCTCTTCCATGAACATTCGGCACCCCTTTACTGCGCAGCCTGAAGTTGGTTCCTGTTTGTGTGCCTGCAGGGATCTTAAGCTTTACTTTTCCTTTTAAAGTAGGTACTTCAATTTCATCACCAAGTGCTGCCTGACTAAACGTTAAAGGCATTTCACAATATATATCGTCGCCATCACGATCAAAAAATTCATGTGGTCTCACATTAAATACAACATATAAATCTCCAGGAGGCCCGCCATTGGTGCCTGGTTCTCCCTGTCCAGCTACTCTGATCTGCTGGCCGTGGTCCACGCCTGCAGGTACTCGGATATTAATCTTTTTATTTTTGCGTATTTTACCGTTGCCGCCGCAATTTGTACATTTTTCTTCCACTGTCTGCCCAGTTCCTTGACAACGGTCACAGACCCGGCGGTTGACCACTCTTCCAAACGGTGTGTTTTGCTCAATGTTAAGCTGTCCGGAGCCACCACATTTCGTACATGTTTCAGGAGAGGTGCCTGGTTTTGCCCCGTCTCCTCCACAAGTCTGGCAGTCTTCTTCCCGAGGAATTTCAATGTCTGTATCTTTTCCGAAAACCGCTTCTTTAAACTGCAGAGACATAGTAAATTGAAGATCAGCGCCCTGCCTTGGTGCGTTAGGATCACGCCGACCCCCTCCGCCAAAGAACATATCGAAAATATCTCCGAATCCGCCAAAGTCTCCCTGAGCTCCGGCACCGCCAAATCCTTGGTTTGGATCCGCGTGTCCAAACTGATCATAGTGTGCTTTCTTTTGCGGATCACTCAGTGTATCATAAGCATCCTTTACTTCTTTAAATTTCTCCTCTGCATCATCCGCTTTATTCACATCAGGATGATATTGTCTCGCGAGCTTACGGTATGCTTTTTTTATCTCATCTACTGAAGCATTTTGATCGAGTCCCAATACTTCATACAGATCTCGCTTACTCATTTTTTCACACTCCCGTTCCTAATCCATAACGCTTATCATATCATCTTCTTCATAAAATCTACAGAGCTTTTTGGCAAATGAAAAGGGACTGGCCCATTGGAAAGCACCGCACTTCCTGCTTCCGGGACAGCCCCTTGCCATGGGATCAACTATTCATTTCATTTAACTGAGACGGCTGATCAGCTGTCTTATTTTTCATCGTCTTTTTTGTCGTCGTCCTGAACTTCTTCATAGTCAGCATCAACAACGTCGTCATCCTGCTGCTGACCAGCAGCGCCTTCCGCGTCCTGCTGTTGTGCCTGCTGAGCTGCCTGCTCATAAAGCTTGGTGGACAGCTGCTGAACGATCTCCTGCAGCTCATCTTTTGCCGTTTTGATGGCTTCAAGATCATCGCCTTCCAGGGCTGTTTTCACTTTATCTTTCGCAGTCTCTGCTTTTTCTTTTTCAGATGCGTCTACATTATCGCCTAAATCCTTCAGCGTTTTTTCTGTCGTAAATACTAGCTGGTCAGCTTCATTTCGAGTTTCTACTGCTTCTTTCTGCTTTTTATCTTCCTCTGCATGCTCTTCTGCTTCTTTCACCATGCGTTCAATTTCATCCTCTTCGAGACCTGAGGAAGATGTGATGGTGATGGACTGTTCTTTATTCGTACCAAGATCCTTAGCGCGCACATTAACAATACCGTTGGCATCAATATCAAATGTCACTTCAATCTGCGGCACTCCACGGGGAGCAGGCGGAATATCAGTCAGTTGGAAACGGCCAAGCGTTTTGTTTCCAGCAGCCATTTCTCGCTCACCCTGCAGAACATGAATATCCACAGAAGGCTGATTATCAGCTGCAGTTGAGAAGACTTGAGACTTACTCGTAGGAATGGTGGTATTTCTTTCAATAAGCTTTGTAAAAACCCCACCCATTGTTTCAATCCCAAGGGAAAGAGGTGTTACGTCAAGAAGTACAACGTCTTTTACGTCCCCTGATAGAACACCGGCCTGAACTGCAGCCCCAAGTGCTACTACTTCATCAGGATTTACCCCTTTATGAGGATCTTTGCCAGTTAGTTTTTTAATTGCTTCTTGAACAGCAGGAATTCTGGTAGAGCCGCCGACAAGAATAACTTTATCAACTTCAGAAGCGCTCAATCCTGCATCTTTTAATGCCTGGCGCGTCGGTCCCATTGTTTTCTCTACAAGCTCTGTAGTAAGCTCATCGAACTTAGCCCTCGTAAGCGTAAGTTCAAGGTGCTTTGGCCCACTAGAGTCGGCTGTAATAAACGGCAGTGATATCTGGGTCTGGGATACGCCTGACAGATCCTTTTTTGCTTTTTCTGCCGCATCTTTCAAACGCTGCATTGCCATTTTGTCCTGGGAAAGATCAATGCCGTTCTCTTTTCTAAATTCAGCAACGAGATGGTCAATTATCACATGGTCAAAATCGTCGCCGCCAAGCTTATTGTCACCTGAGGTGGACTTAACTTCAAAAAAGCCGTCTCCAAGCTCAAGAATGGAAACATCAAAAGTACCGCCGCCGAGGTCAAATACAAGAATGGTCTGATCTTCTTCTTTTTCAAATCCATAGGCAAGTGCTGCGGCTGTCGGTTCGTTTACAATTCTTTCCACTTCCAGCCCGGCAATCTTACCAGCGTCTTTTGTGGCCTGACGCTGCGAGTCATTGAAATAGGCAGGTACTGTAATAACAGCCTTAGATACAGTGTCTCCAAGATAGCTTTCTGCATCAGCCTTCAGTTTTTGCAGGATGATAGCGGAAACTTCCTGTGGAGTATATTCTTTACCTTCAATTTCTTCTTTAAAATCAGTACCCATATGTCTTTTTATGGATTGGATAGTGTTAGGGTTGGTAATAGCTTGTCGTTTTGCAACCTCGCCTACTTGACGCTCTCCATCTTTAAAAGCCACGACTGAAGGGGTCGTACGGTTTCCTTCCGGATTTGGAATTACCTCCGCTTCGCCGCCTTCCATCACAGCGACACATGAATTTGTTGTTCCTAAGTCAATACCTATTACTCTACTCATACCTTGTCATCCTCCTATTCTGATCGAACTATGTAGTTAAGCGTTAACTTTCACCATAGCCGGTCTAATTACTTTATCTTTTAAGAGATATCCCTTTTGCAGTTCTTCCACAATCTGATTTGATTCAAACCCTTCTTCCTCCACCTGCATGACCGCTTGATGCAGATGCGGATCAAACAATTCACCTTCTGTTTTTACTGCTTCTAATCCTTCTTTTTCGACCGCAGCTTTCAACTGTGAATAAACCATTTGAACTCCCTGATGAAGAGATGCTGCTTCGTCACCCTCCGGTTCTGCACTTATCGCCCGTTCAAAATTGTCGAGAACAGGAAGAAGTGCTTCTACAAGTTCCTGGGATCTGTATTTAGCCGCTTTCTCTTTTTCTTCTCTGCTGCGGCGTCTTACATTTTCAAGATCAGCCTGTGTGCGTAATGCTTTATTCTTCCATTCTTCAAGCTCAGATTGTAATTGCTGTAACTGCTCCTGCTCCGGGGAAAGTACATCTTCCTCTGCAGCTTCATTATCTTGTTCAGAAGCAGTTGCATCTATTAATTCTTCAGGATTTTCCTCTTTTTCAGGCACTTCTGCTGAATGTTCCTCCTGCTGTTCCATTTCCTTTTCTTCTGTAGAAAAACGTTCGTCTTTCAAGTGTGTCACCTCCTGCGTTTCGTCTGGTCTAATTTGGATCACACAATTTTCTTCATGACAAAAGAAAGAGAGGAAAGTCACTCTCCCTCAGCCAATTTAAAATAATACCATCATTCTCCTCTTTTATACAAGTCCGAAAGTACCTGTGTAAGGTCCTTGGAGAGGTGCTCAATAATACCGATCACACGTGGATATTCCATACGTGTAGGGCCGACTATTCCAATCGATCCTACAGGCCTGCCGCCCACAGAGTACGTTGCTGAAATAACACTACAGTTCTCAAATGCTTCATTTGTATTTTCCTGGCCGATTCTTATCGTTAAACCATCATGCACCGGCCTTAATATTTCATGAACGGTATGATCCTGTTCAAGCATTTCAAACAAAACTCTAATTTTGTCCATATCCTTAAATTCAGGCTGATGAAACAGATTCGTTTTTCCACCGTAAAATACTTTCTCATTATTTCCTTTTCTGACTGTTTCCTCAGCAAACAGCATTGCTTCATTAAAATGAGCCACATGCTGCTTTAACAGACCGGCGACTTCGTGCATCATTTTTTCCTGCAGTCTGTATAATGGAACACCCTGTAATTTCTCATTTAAGATATTCCCAATCTTTTCAAGATCACTTCCATTCAGTTCACGCGGGAGATGAACCGTATGATTCTCCACATGTCCTGTATCGGTGACAAGAACAGCCACAGCTGAGCTGTCATTTAAAGGAATAATCTGAAGCTGGCGCAGTTTCGACTCAAAAATTTCCGGACCGAGTACAATTGACACGTAACTCGTTAAATCAGATAAAATGTTCGCAGACTGCTTTACCACCTGATCTGCCTCAAATACTTTCTGAGCAAACAATGACCTCATGTTCGTTGCTTCTTTTTTTGATAAACGATGAGGGAGCAATAAATGATCAACATAATGACGATACCCTTTTTCAGAAGGAATACGGCCTGATGAGCTGTGAGGTTTTTCCAAAAAACCAAGTTCCTCTAAATCAGCCATTTCATTTCTGATCGTAGCAGGGCTAAAGCTCAACCCTTTTCTTTTTGACAAGCTGCGGGAACCCACAGGCTCAGCCGATTGGATATAGTCATCAACTATCGCTTGAAGTATACTGAGTTGACGTTGTGTTAACATTGGCAGTCCACCTCTGTTAGCACTCATAACAACCGAGTGCTAAATCTATTGTTAAGTTACCAAATCAGCTTTTGTTTGTCAACGAGATACACATAGTAACAACCGAATTTTTTTCTATAATGTTATTATTATTCAGTCAGCAAAAATCGTTCAAATACTTCGTTACCGAGGAATTTTCCCTTTTCAGTTAATTGAACGGTCTCACCCGTATCTAACAGTAAACCCTCGTTTATTAGGTCATTAATCGCTTCAGAAAACACACAGTCCATTTCTGATCCATATTTTCTTTTAAATTGCGAACGAGATACGCCTTCCCGCATCCTCAGGCCCATAAACATTTCTTCCTCCATTTGTTCTTTCAGCGGAACTTCGTGTACTTCCTTTTTAGGGCTTTTGCCATTTTTGACTGCTTCTATATAGTGTGTAAGAGGAGCAATGTTTGCATATCTTCTGCCATCTGCATACCCATGTGCTCCGGCACCAAAGCCGAAATATCCTTCATTTTTCCAATAGGTGATGTTATGGCGGCTCTCCATCCCCGGCCTTGCAAAATTACTAATTTCATAAGGAAAGATCCCCGCTCCGGTCAATCTCTCAAGAAGAACCTCGAACATCATCGCTTCTTCGTCCTGTTCCATAGCGGAAATCCTGCCCTGTCTATACCAATTATAAAACATTGTTTTCTCTTCGATCTTTAATGAATACGCGGAAACATGAGATATATCAAGCTTCATTGCCTGATCAATTGTATGCTCCCAGCTTTCCATCGTTTGACCTGGAAGTCCGAACATTAAATCAATTGACAAATTAGAAAATCCTGCTGCTTTAGCCATATTAACGGTACTGATGGCACTTTCTGCGGAATGAGTTCTCCCAATTTTTTTTAGAAGTGTATTATCGAAACTCTGCACCCCAATGCTTAATCTATTCACTCCATTTTTATACAACATGGCAAGTTTATCCTTTTCTACCTCTCCAGGATTCACTTCCACAGTCATTTCAACGTCATCCTCACGAAGCCGGAAGCAGCTTTTTACTCCACGTATAACTTTTTCCAGCTGAGCGGTCTCGAGAGCAGTAGGCGTACCGCCTCCAAGATAAATGGTTTTGACCGGATGCGAGTCAGCTGAGCTGGCAGCCTGCTGCATTTCGAGAAGAAGTGCTTCCACATATTCCTCCACAGGCTGGTTTTTAATATAAAATTTATTGAAGTCACAGTAAAAACATATTTGCTCACAAAAAGGAATGTGTATATATATGGAAGACGTGTTCACGATCAAGCCTTCTTTCTCTTGTCAATAGAAAAACCGTCCCGTTCAGCAAGAATTTTGTTAGTGCTTTCTCGCTGGAGACAGTCTCTGCCATTATTATTTTTGATTATCATCCATCTTAAGAACAGACATAAATGCTTCCTGAGGCACTTCGACACTGCCTACGCTTTTCATCCGGCGCTTCCCGGCTTTTTGCTTTTCGAGCAGCTTTCTCTTTCTTGAAATATCGCCGCCGTAGCATTTTGACAATACGTTTTTGCGCATCGCTTTTATGTTCGAGCGCGCGATAATTTTTTGGCCGATACTTGCCTGTACCGGTACTTCAAACTGCTGGCGGGGGATTAATTCCTTTAATTTCTCCACAATAATCTTGCCTCTATCAAATGCTGAATCGCGATGGACAATGATTGATAGTGCGTCAACTTTTTCAGTATTAAGTAAAATATCCATTTTGACAAGGTTTGATTCCCGATAGCCGATTAATTCGTAATCAAAAGAGGCATATCCTTTGGTACTGGACTTAAGCTGATCAAAGAAATCATAAACAATTTCTGTGAGCGGCAGGTCATAAATAATGTTTACTCTGTTCGCATCCATATACTGCATATCTTTAAAATCTCCGCGCTTTTTTTGACACAGCTCCATAATCGCACCTACAAAATCATTCGGCACCATTATTGTTGCTTTCACAAAAGGTTCCTCAACTGTTTCTACTTTTTGCTGGTCGGGCATATTGGATGGATTATCTATTTCTAATACTTCCCCATCAGTCAGATAAACATTATAAATAACGCTTGGTGCGGTTGTGATTAAGTCGATTCCGTATTCTCTTTCAATTCTTTCCTGAATGATTTCCATATGAAGCAGCCCTAAAAATCCGCATCTGAATCCAAATCCGAGTGCCTGTGAAGTTTCAGGTTCATACTGTAAAGAGCTGTCATTCAGCTCTAATCGTTCCAGAGCATCACGAAGTCCGTTATAATCATTTGTATCTACCGGATAAACTCCGCAGAATACCATCGGGTTCATTTTTTTGTAGCCCGGCAGCGGACCTTCTGCAGGGTTTGCTGCGGAAGTTATCGTGTCCCCAACCCTTGAGTCTCCTACATTCTTTATCGCAGCCGTCAAAAAGCCTACATCCCCGACGGTAAGCTCATCACACGGCACAGGTTTTGGGGTGAATACACCTACCTCAGAAACTTCAAATTCTTTGCCTGTTGCCATCATTTTTATTTTTTGACCTGATTTGACCGTGCCTTCAACAATTCGGATATATGCAATTACTCCCCGATAGCTGTCATATAGAGAGTCAAAAATCAATGCCTGGAGCGGGCCGTCGGGATCCCCCTCTGGTGCCGGAACCTTTTCAACAATCTGCGCAAGAATCTCATCAATTCCAATTCCACTCTTAGCGGATGCAAGGACAGCTTCAGATGCATCGAGTCCTATAACATCTTCAATTTCCTGTTTAACTCTGTCAGGATCTGCACTTGGCAGGTCAATCTTGTTAATAACTGGAATAATTTCTAAATCATTATCAAGTGCCAAATACACATTAGCGAGGGTCTGAGCTTCAATACCCTGGGCAGCATCAACTATCAGCAGTGCTCCTTCACAAGCAGCAAGGCTTCTCGACACTTCATAAGAAAAATCGACGTGGCCGGGAGTATCTATAAGATGTAAAATGTACTCTTCTCCATCAGTATGTTTATGTTTTAATTGCACAGAATTCAACTTTATAGTAATGCCCCGTTCTCTTTCAAGGTCCATCGCATCAAGCATCTGATCTTTCATTTCACGTTGACTGAGGGCGCTCGTTGATTCAAGGATTCGATCAGCAATCGTGGACTTCCCGTGATCTATGTGGGCAATGATAGAGAAATTTCTAATGCGCTTCTGTCGGTTAAGCTTGTCATTTTTTTTCATTTTTACAATCACTCCTGCTGATAATAGGCGAGTCCCGGTAGAAACGCACCGGGACCCGCATTCCGATCTATAGGACTATCGTTCATTATATCAACGGGAGGCGGCTACTTCAATCATTATCAATGTTTGTCCTTCTTTCGGGGTGAAATATATCAAGAGATCTGCCTAATCCTGAAAAGATATTTTCATTCTCTGCCTTTTGCATTTTTTTCTGTTTTTCAATCAAATCTTGTTTTAAGCTTGGTTCGTTCTCTTGTTTTATCTTTTCAGGCTGTGAATTTTCTTTAACTGGATCATCTGCTGACTCCTCGTTTTCGGAGAAATAGTAATGCGAATAATGGGTGCCGGTAATCATTCCTCCTAAGAATAAAACAGCAGCTGTCAATAGAATAACCAACGTTTTCATTATTCTACTCCTCCCCTTCTGCGTCTTTTGTTTCGTTATAAAATTCACTAATGACCTCAGCTAATATTTCAGATGATCCATAAACTTCTTCGAGATTATTTTCAATCCCTCCCATTTCAATGAGAATTGATTTCTCACCTAAATCCTGATTGTAATTACCATTGGAACCTGCTCCACCTTTTTCAATAACCCCTCTGCTCAGACCTGGATATTTTTCTTCGAGTTTATTATGAAGCGTAGTTGCCATTTCCAGATTTTTTTCATAATGGGGGTTGTTTTTACCAATTACAAAAAAGGTTCTTGCGAGCGTTTCTCCATTGATAGTAACTGTAGTAATATCCCGGGGCTGCGAATCACGGTGCAGATCAAAAAATAACTCAAGATTGTCGTTTTCATTTATGGCTTCTTCGAGGACACTTCTTGAAACATCGTAGGACTGAGGAAAGTCCCAGCCATTTTCATGCAGCTGCTTCTCAATATCTGTGTTGTCCACTTCAGTTCCAATTCCTCTTTTTTCAAGCTCCTTACCGAAATGTCTTCCCACAAGAGTAATATTTACATCAGGATGAAAGGCGACATCATTACCTTCGTCTAATTCCGGCAGATATGATTCTCTACTGTGTGAATGTATTATGTGCGCTACTTTTTCAAGATTAGAGGGCGTCTCAGTTTCATCTTCAAGTACTTGCAGCCGTTTATTGTTTGTTTCCCGCTCTTCCATCAGTACTTCGAGCGGAGGCGCAGATTCCACCGGCATGTTTGAAAAATTTGTCCCTTCACCTGCTACAATAATTTTTTCGTTCATAGCAGCAAGTCCCGGTATTTCTTTTCCTAAAAGTGTACGGGGATCGTTCACATCAATATTTGTTGCTATTTCAACGGTCGCATGAAATAATCCGGATTCTACAGAGGTCTCTGGAAAAGATGAATACAGCTTGTTTTCAAATGCAAAAAAGGAAAACAAAGTATCCTGTTGTAATACCTCGCTCCATTCAGAAAGCATACGGGAGCTAAAAGGCTGCTTTTCTCCAAATGAGGTAAGTAAGGTTACGAATAATAATATAATGAGTGGACCGGCGACGAAACGTGCTGTCCAATTTAACAGGCTTGTCCTGCTTAAAATGTGTCTATTAGATTTTTTCAGCCCCATCTCTATCTTCCTCCTCTGTATACTCTATGAGCTACATAAACGAAGATAGAACGTGAAGATAGAACGTTATTTTGTATAGGTTCCGGTGTTCTGCTGATTGACACTGCCGTGAAGAGCTGCATTCAGTCCTTCTGCCACAACGTTTGCCATATCCTCCATAAAAACGTCTACCTCTTTAGGTGTTACCATAAGATTATGGCCGAGCGGAGCGAGAACTTCCTGGATTAATCGCCGTTTTTCCTCGTCTTCAAGGGTTCCGATCATTCCCAGTATTGCCTGGCGCCCCTGATCATCAGGCAGGTCCTTCTCATCTAATACTTTTTTCTCTCCGAAGACCATCCCTGCAGGTGTCAGGGCTTTGCCCGGCATTTCTTTATCTTTCATTTCTCTGCCTATATGCTTTAACAAATAATCAATTGTATCGCTGGTAATAGATACCGCATCGACTACCGTTGGAATTCCAATGGCCACCACCGGAATCCCTAATACCTCTCTACTTAATTCTTTACGCTTATTGCCTATACCTGAGCCGGGATGAATACCAGTATCTGATATTTGTATCGTTGCATTCACCCGCTCAATCGACCGTGCGGCAAGGGCGTCGACCGCAATAATGACATCGGGCTTCGTTTTTTCGATAACGGCAGAAATAATATCGCTTGTTTCTACCCCGGTCATCCCCATTACTCCTGGGGCAAATGCGCTTACTGGGCGGAACCCTTCATCTACCTGCTCAGGTGCTTCTAGAAACAAGTGCCTCGTAACCAGCAGACGGTTCACCACCATCGGGCCGAGTGCATCTGGTGTTACATTCCAATTTCCAAGTCCGGTTACCAGACAGGATGCATCTTTTTGTACACCCATATCATCAAGAAATTGGCTGAATTCACGAGCGAAAATCTGTTCAAGGTTCTGCTGTAGTTCAGTATCCTGTTTGCGTATACCCTGTGCCTCAAATGTTAAATAATTCCCCGCTTTTTTTCCTGTTTGACGCGCTCCATTTTCATCCATTTTCACGTGGGTGATCGTAACTCCTGCCTCTTCTCGCTCTTTTACAGTAATACCTTTAGAAGTATCCTGTGGATGAAGCTCTTTCTCCTGAAGCATTTCTTTTTCTTCTATGGCTAAATCTGTACGAACTGAAAAGCTTGAAAGGTCTAATTCTTTTTTCATTTAATTTCCTGCTTTCTATTTAAATTTAATCGTCTCTTATCCAATCTAATTAAATATAGTATGAAACCTCTGTAGTAAAGTTATTCTTATGTTGCGCCATCGGGCATTTTTTGATAGAATCCTTTTGTGCTATCTTTGAACCGGAAGGTCAATGATCACTTAAGGAGGTGAAGGAATTGGCTAATATTAAATCTGCTAAAAAACGCGTTTTAACAAACGAAATCAGCCGTGTGAAGCATCAGGCTTTTAAATCTTCCATGCGCTCTGCCATTAAGGAATTCGATAAAAAGGTAAATAATAATGACGCAGAAGGTGCAAAAGAAATTTTTATCCTTGCTTCCAAAAAGGTCGATAAGGCTGCCAGTAAGAACATGATCCACAGTAACGCTGCCAATCGTGCAAAATCACGCATGCAAAAGCGTTTAAACACGATCGCTCAATAAGGAAAAAAACGACTCTTGGGGAGTCGTTTTTATTTGATTGAATTCATAACAGCAGACATAACCATGTGTTTTCTCTTTATCATTTGATTTAGGGTTTTATATTCAGAAAAGCACTTATGGATAGTTCAAGCTTCTGTGTCATAAAAAAAGCTAAGCCTTTCCGCCATGTCAAATTGGCGAAAGCCTTAGCTTACTTTATGCAGTTTTTTCCATTCCGCTGATTTTAATAATGCTCAGCTCCAGCCTGAGGGTTTTATCAACTTTTCCTGTTTTCATTTCATAATCGCCCTCAGCCAGCTCAGTCAAAATTGACTTTAATCGTGATTCTGTAAATGATCTCGCCTGTCCTTCTGCAATTTTTACGGCATAAGGATGCACTTTTATTAAACCAGCGATTTTTTGACGGGAGTACCCTCTTTTTTTCAATTCCTGTACGTGAAGCATAATTCGGAACTGTCTTGCCAGTAAAACGAGCAGCTTAATGGGCTCTTCATTTTGCTTTAGAAGGTCATAATAAACCCGCAGCGCGCGGCTGGTCTGCTTTCGGATAACAAAATCAACCAGTTCAAAAACATTATCTTCGAGTGTTCTTGCTACTAAGGCATTTATGTCATTTACTGTTATGCTGCTTTTGTCAGCAGCAAATATAAGTATTTTCTCCAATTCAGATGAAAGCATCAGCATATCCTTGCCGGCGAGCTGAACCAACCGCTCGACCGCATTCTTTTCGAAAGCAGCTGAATGATTCCCTGTTTTTTCACGGACCCACTCCTGCATCATATTTTCATCAATTGAATGCGATGCAAAGGTTAATGCCTGCTTTTTTAACTGTTTTACAATTTTTTTGCGCTCATCCAGCTTTGGATGAGCTACGGTTAATACCATTACTGTTTCCGGCGGGGGGGAGGAAATATATCTTTCCAGCGCTTTAATATTATGCTCCACTTTATCTTTTTCTCTCTGCCCGGTGAGAAAATAACAATTTTTTAAAATTATCACACGTCGATTGCCGAAGAAGGGAAGCGTTTCTCCCTCTTCAACTGCTGTTTCTACTGCTGTCTCTCTCATGTCATATACAGAGTAATTAAAGTCAAGCTCCTCTACAGATAAAACATTGCTTTTTATGGTATTTGTAATTGTTTTAATAAAATAATCCTCTTCCCCATATAGTAAATAGAGAGGTCCCGTATTTTTCTTTAGGCTCGAGGATATTTCAGCATAGTTCATCATTTATATATGTCTCCTCAAATTTAAATATATCATTATCGTATAATCACTTGAGGGATTTAGCAACAGCCACTCACCATCAGCATAAAAGAAGAGAGGAGAAACGGCCTCTCCCCATTGGATAGACCGTCTCATTTATGATAAACGCAGCCACCGAGGCCTAGGAACCCTAAATAGCTGCGATAATCGTTTCTGTTCTCTCTTAGGATATCCTATGTTGATGTTCGTTATAGGTGACAACTCTTTACATGAACACCAGCACTATCCTTATGAAAATGAAAAGGAATGCATATGGATTTTTTTAAAGGATTGTCTTATACTTTATATAGAGAGCGTAAATGAGGAGGGCTGTTTTTATGAACCACTTTGAAAAGGACGTCCAGAGCAAGCGCAATGATTTTAACGATTCGGTTGTTGCCTTTATAGTTTCTTTTGTTTTCTTCGCATTGATTTTTCTAGTGGCAACAATTGTGGATGTCGCTAACATGTTCTCGTAACGCAAATTCAAAAGGATAAAAAGACTTTGTTTGCTGCAAACGGAGTCTTTTTTTATTTGCATTCATATTGAACTCCTGCAGGAACTGCGGCATTAATTGAGACTTTATCGTCTGCTCGTATCGTTAAGCGGACTGCTCCTTGCTCTTTTGTTTGAAATACTTTAATATTTCTTGAATCTAACTTCGATAAAACATCCTCTCCAGGGTGGCCGAACCGATTGCAGCGCCCGGCGGATATAAACGCTGTTTTAGCTCCTATTTGATCGAGAAAAGCTTCACTGCTTGAGGTGGAACTGCCATGATGAGCGACCTTTACATAATCAGCTTGTATATACGGGTATCTTTTTAGCAGTTGAGTTTCCTCCTGTTCTTCAATGTCTCCAGTAAATAAAAAACTTTTACCTTTAATTTCTGCTGCCAGAACAATAGAACGAGCATTCCCACTTGATTCTGTGCCTTCTGGTGCAAGAACTTTAAACTGATGACCATCTTCTAACCACGCATCACCGTCCCCTGTTTCAAAAACCGGAATGCCTCGATTACTCATCTCCGCCAGAAATTTAATTTCTTTGCTCTCAAATTTTTCCGATCTGCCGTATAATATTTTTCTCACCTTTGTTTCTCTTGTGACGGCAGGAACACCCCCATAATGATCTGCATCTCCGTGAGTAACGATAACGGTATCTATCTCTCTTATCCCCCTTGATTTCAAAAATGGTACTACAATTTGTTCACCGGGATCATATAATTTATCGCGTTCTGCCCATTTTTCTTTTGGAAAAGTAAGTGCACCACCCCCATCAATGACATAGACAGCTTTTCTATAAGGCAGTTCAATTACAATACTGTCCCCCTGACCGACATCAAGAAAAGTAACATAAGCTTTATTATCTGTATACGGGAGAAATATCTGCAGAAGTAACGAAGCCGTCACGATACTTAATGCGTATGTGCATAACTTTCCTTTTCTTTCACTACTTTTAAATACGTACAGGATGGAAAAGCTCATAATCATAATCATTGGCGCAGCCGGTTGTCCCGCCGGAACCTGTAGAAAACGTGTCTGACGAATCCTATTTAACCCAAGATGCAATGCATCCATTAAATCAGCAAGCGGCTGAAGCCAAAGATCAGCCAAAGGCAGAGAAATAAGCGAAATAAAGAAAAGCAGAAAGCTTGCGGGGAGCACAATAATTGTAATAAGTGGAATGAAAAGAAGATTTAAGAGAAAACTTAATAATGAGAACTCATGAAAATGGTAAAGAATGATGGGAAGCGAGGCTAACTGAGCTAGTGTGGTTACGATGATTAACGACATTGGAATATTTGATTTCAAAATCAATTTACTGGAAAACATTAAACATAAACTAACAATAAATGACAACTGAAAACCGACCTGAAGCAAATAATATGGATTACACAGCAGCATGACAATACATGTAAATGCAAGTACATCCACCGCATGTCTGCTGTTCAAACGAAAGCGGTAAATCACCATAAAAATGATTGCCATTCCCCCTGCCCTAACGACAGACGGTGCAGCTCCTGCCAAAATAATATATATTGGGAGAAAACAAATTAAAACAACAGCAGCATTCTCTTTTGTAAAGCCGGCGCGCAGGAGTATTATTAATATACATCCGGTTATAAGACCTACGTGCATTCCAGAAACAGCGAGCAAGTGTATAATACCAAGACTTTGGTAGGATATTTCCGTTTCAGGCTCTAAAAGCTGTCTATCCCCAAAAATCAGAGCTGCTGAGATGCCTTGAAGTGGCACTGGAAAATTGGATTCTATCCAATCCACCCCAAAATGGCGCCAAATTAGAAGTTTCTCTTTTAACTGGCTGATTTTACTATCCTTTATGGCACACGAACCATGATCAAGAGACTCGGCTTGAAACACCCAGTGAATCTGGTGCTGATGTAAATAATCCATATAAGAAAATGCACGAAAATTCACGGCTGGAATTGGCTTTTCGAGCTTACCTTTCCAATTGCATTCGATACCTGGCATAAATTGATTTAATTGCTCAATCTCTTCTTTTTTTTGAAGATTTAGTGAAATAATTATTTTTTCTCCACTCTTCGTCTCAGCCGTCCATTTAACATTATCACCATTTCTAAGGGGAGCACTTTTTATAATGGCTGACACTGAGGTGGTATCCGAATCCATTTTTGAGATATTCAATTGTTCGATTAACTCAGTTCGTATGAGAATTAACAAGATAAGAATGAGGTAAATAATTTTGAGGGAAACTTGCGGAATGCGGAGATAACAAAAAAGAAACAGCGGGGCCGCTGTACAAACAAATTGGAAGTTCCAGTCAGAGAATACTATTGCTGCCGCGGCCGCGCTTCCTATACAGAGATAAATGCCGGAACCTTTCAAGGCATCACCTCTTTCTATTATTTTATAATTCTATTTTCTTCCATTACTTTTGACTTAGCTGAAGCGCTTGTTCAATATCTCCAATGATATCGTCAACATGCTCAATTCCAACCGATAATCTAATTAAATCAGAGCTGACGCCTGCAGCTTCCTGGTCTATTTCGGAAAGCTGCTGGTGTGTGGTGCTGGCAGGATGGATAACAAGTGATTTAGCATCTCCTACATTGGCGACGTGCGAGTGAAGTCTGCATGAGTTAATAAATTTCTGCCCTTCCTTTGTCCCTCCTTTTATTCCAAAGGTAAGTATTGCTCCCTGACCATCCGGCATATATTTTTTAGCCATTTTATAAGTTTTATGCGAAGAAAGCCCAGGGTAATTCACCCAGTCCACCAATTCATGATTTTGTAAATATTGAGCAACTTTTATTGCGTTTTCGCAGTGGCGTTCCATACGAAGCGGAAGCGTTTCAAGCCCTTGCAGCAATAAAAATGAATTGAAAGGAGAAATAGCCGGACCTAGATCCCTAAGAAGCTGCACCCTCGCTTTTATTATATAGGCAAGCTCACCAACTGCCTCTGTATACTTTACACCATGATAACTGGGATCAGGTTCTGTTAACCCTGGAAATTTCCCATTTGCCCAGTTAAAAGTTCCAGAATCAACTATTACCCCTCCTATGGAAGTTCCATGGCCTCCTATAAACTTGGTGGCGGAGTGGACTACAATATCCGCACCATGCTCAATTGGTCTGCATAAGAAAGGTGTAACCAGTGTAGCATCCACCATGAGCGGGAGATCATTGGAATGTGCCACTTCAGCAATTGCTTTAATGTCCAAAACGTTACCGTTTGGATTACCTATCATTTCACCATAAATCAGCTTTGTTTTTGAATTTATTTTCTCTGCATACGCTTCTGGATTAGTACCATCAACCAAATGGACTTTAATACCCATTTTGGGCAGGGTATGTACAAACATGTTATACGTTCCACCGTAAAGTCCACTTGAAGCAATGATTTCATCTCCGTTCTCACATATGTTTAATATTGCAATATGAATAGCCGAACTTCCACTGGCCGTTGCAAGAGCTGCTGCCCCGCCATCCAGCTCTGCCATTCTTTTCTCAAATACATCCTGAGTTGGATTCATAATTCGAGTATAAATGTTACCGAACTCAGCTAATGAAAATAAGTTCGCAGCGTGCTCCGTGTCTTTAAATGTATATGAAGTCGTCTGGTAAATAGGTACCGCCCTTGCCTGAGTTACTGGATCTGTTTCTTGACCTCCGTGAACTGCCAAAGTTTCAAGCTCCCATTTTTCTTCTGCCATTATATTCCCCTCCTGATCATGCCTTTTTATCAGTTTTACAATATCAGAATTTCCAAAAAATTGATACAATTATTAATTGATCGTAATTAATTCAAGCATTGTTTCAAGAGATTTTTCACCTATTCCTGATACGTTTAACAACTCCTGTTCCGATGAAAACATCCCATTTTCTTCACGATAGGAAATTATAGCTTCAGCTTTTGCCGGGCCAATCCCTGTCAGTGATTCTAACTCCGTCTGATCAGCATAATTAATTCTGATTTTTTCATTAACATTTGAGCTGGGAGATTCTTCTGCAGCCATATCGATTTGAGATCCTTTCTCCTGAACAAGGATTACCATTTCATCCTGCAGTTTCTGAGAAAAATTTACCGTGGATTCATCTGCGCTCTCTGTTAAGCCACCTGCTTTATCAATTGCATCGATTATTCTCGTACCCGCCCTCATCTCATATACATTAGGATTAATCACCTCCCCTTTTACATCAACGAAAATTTCTTCGTTGTTTTCAGACACAGAATTATTTGAACTGTTGAAGTCCGCTGGATTTTCCTCTGGATTTTCTAGAATTTCAAAACTATTAATTGGTTCAGCCTCCTCTCCTCCCTGGGTGAAGCTGTAAGTTAAACCAGATAATAATATCACAGCAGAGGCAGCAGCAATACTTACATTTTTTTTATTTAACAATAGATTCCTTCCTTTCTGATTTCTGATTTTTAAATTGGAATATTAGAGCTTCTTTTGCATATAAGTAAAAGAGTATTTTTGTCTGGAAAGGGGGAGCTTCACATGGAAACTGTAGGAGTCATTGGAGCCGGAAATATGGGAAGTATGTTGATTGAGGTCATGCTTGAGCAAAAAGCCGTTTCAGAGGAAAAGATGCATGTATTTAATCGCACTTACAGTAAAAGTCAGTCTCTAAAGGATAAATTTACCTCAATTCACACACATACCTCCGTAAAAGAAATTGTCCAAGAAGCCTCTATGTTATTTTTGTGTATCAGACCTGGGGATTATGAAGGAATTCTTCCGGAGCTGAGAAAGCATTTAACGGGCAGCCATACTTTATTGACCATTACGAGTCCGGTTTCTGGAGAAGAACTTGATTCTCTTCCGTGCAGAAAAACAGGCAGAGTCGTTCCAACTATCCTTAACAAAACTGGGAACGGACCGTTTTTAGTAACTTTCGGAAATAATTGGGGAAAAGAGGAAAAGCAATTCTTTATGCAGTGGCTTAACACTTTTGGTTCACCTGTGGAAATAGAAGAAGAATGTATCAGGGCAGCTAGTGATATAGTAAGCTGCGGTCCCGCATTCTTTAGTTTCCTGCTTGAACAGTTTATCCAGGCGGCTGTAAAAGAAACACAAATAAGCAAGGAAGAAGCAGAAATGATGACGGAGCAGATGATTATTTGTTTTGGGAACCTGCTTGATTCAGGTGTCTATAATCTACAGACGTTAAAAGAAAAAGTGAATGTTCCAGGAGGGATTACCGGGGCCGGACTGGGTGTCCTGAGAAAAAAAAGCGCCGGTATGTTTGAGGAAGTTTTTCAGACGACTCATTCAAAATTTAGAGAAGATAAAGGGAAAATGGAACCTTTGTTTAATAAATAAATTAGTTTTCTATCCGGTGGGCAGTTCGTGAAAAAAAGACGGGAGATCCGTCTTTTTTAGAATAGCTTGTTCATTGTTTTTTGTAAATCTTTTTTGCTATAAAAAAAAGTCGATCACTGTCCGGCGCTGGTTTATCAAATGAAAAGTCTGCAAAAGTATTTATCCTGTGCAGCCCAGCTTCCTCGAGCAATTTTATATATGTTTTTTCGGTAAACGTTTTTTGTATATGCACTTCATCATAACGGATATATTCATTGCCCTTCTGCTTAAGAAAAAGAGTAAGTTCATGCTCAACTTCTCCACGGCTGCTTCCTGCACTGCAGTTCCAGATATAAGAAATATCTTCTGCATTGTCTGCGTAAGAAAAATCAGAAAGTACTGTATCCAGGTAATGACAGGAGTGGGCATCAAAAATAAATAAGCCTCCGTCATTCAGATGCTCGCTGACAGCCTGAAACGTATGGAGGACAGATTTCTTATCTCTAAGATAATTCACAGCATCACACATAGATAGAATGACATCATATTTATGAGGCAGATGCAGCTTTCGCATATCCTGCTTTATCAGAACCGGCTTATAATGAAAATTCTTCTGCTGAGCTACCGCAAGCATATCTTCCGAGAGATCAACTCCATCTATTTTATAGCCGCGTTTTGACAAATAATTTATCAACGTTCCTGTTCCGCAGCCAAGATCGAGTATATTGCATGGCCGCATTTCTTGTTGGGTTAAAATTCCTTCTATAAAATCAGCCCAATCCAGATAAGGTGCATTCTCCATTAAAACGTCATAAACTTCTGCAAACCCTTTGTACGATTCCATTCAGCACCCCTTAGGAAAGCACCGATTGAAGTTCTATCTGTCGTGCGTCTCCCCATAATTTTTCTAAATTATAATAATGTCTTTCATCTTTATGAAATATATGAACAATAACATCACCGAGGTCAATCAATACCCACTTTGCTTCTTCAAAGCCCTCAAGCCGCTTAACATCAAAACCCTCAGCCTGAGCTTTTTTCTTGATTTCTTGAGCAATTGACTGTACCTGCTTACTTGAATTCCCGTGGCCTATCACAAAATAATCAGCAATCAGTGAAATTTCTTTCATGTCCAAAGCCACAATGTGTTCTGCTTTTTTCTCATCAGCTGCCTTCACGGCAAGCTCAAGTGTTTTTGCTGGTTCCATCGCGTTTTTTCATCCTCTCTTTTCTTTCTGTTATTACAAGATCATTATATGCGTTCAATGTTTCTGGAAAAATTGGCTGATTTTTTTTCATCAAAAAGATAACTGTATTGCGCAGTGCTGAAATTATCGCTTTATCAATGCTTTCCAATGCTTCTTTTCTCACATCATCAACGCCGGGAAAGCGCCTGTTTGGTTCTATATAGTCAGCTAAAAATATGATTTTTTCAAGAGATGTCATTTCTGCTTTTCCAGTAGTATGCCAATATATAGCCGATAAGATTTCTTCGTCATTTATACCAGCTTCTTTCTTCACAAGGTACGCTCCTGCCGGGGCGTGCAACAGTTCCTCTCCATAATCTATAAAAGCTGGGTCCCATTTCTGACTATGAATTATTTTTATCATTTCATCCTTTGGTCGAAATTTTGCGTAATCGTGAAATATCGCAGCCATTTCAGCCTTTGATGGATCTACTGCTGCTCTTTCTGCTAATTCTATTGCAGTATCTGTTACCCCGAGCGTATGAATGTAGCGATGTTCTGTCAATTGTTTCTTTACTATTGCCAGAGCATTATGTCTGTTCATACAACCCTCTCTCCTCGATATAATGTCGAACCGCATCCGGGACGAGATAACGGATATTTTGTTTGTTTGTAATCCGGCTGCGCAAATCAGTGGACGAAATATCAAGTAAAGGAGCATCTAAATGTAGTATACCCTCTGAGCCTTTAATTTGAGCAGCATAACCAGGACGTCCGCTGACAATAAAAGTAATTAAGGTTTTTAATTCTTCAATGTTTTCCCACGTATTCAGCTGCTCCGCCATATCAGCACCGATAATAAAAAAATATTCTTTTCCTGGATAACGCTCTCTCAGCTCCCGCACCGTATCCACCGTATAGGACAATCCCCTGCGGTTTAATTCAATATCTGATATAAAAAAACGGGCATTGTCCTGAATCAGCAGCCTGGTCATTTCAAGACGGTCCACTCCGCTCACCAGCTGGGAGCGTACTTTGTGGGGGGGAGTGCTCACAGGTATAAACCAGACTTCATCCAAATTATGGACAGTCATTGCTTCTTGCGCAATTATGAGGTGCGCCTGATGAGGAGGATCAAATGTGCCGCCGAGTAATCCTATTCTTTCCTTCATAAGAAGCCCCTTTTTATATTGGTAACTGAATATTTTTGTTTTCCAATGATTCTTTATACAGAATAATGGTACTTCCGATAACTTGTACGACTTCAGAGTGGGAAGCTTCGGAAATTTTTCTTGCGGCTTCATGTTTGTCTTCCGCACAATTCTGCAGTATTGATATCTTAATAAGCTCTCTTGCTTCAAGAGCATCCTCTGTCTGCTTAATCAAGTTATGATTGACCCCGGCTTTTCCTACCTGAAATATAGGTTTAATTGAATGGGCCTCGCTTCGTAAAAATCGTTTTTGTTTGCCGCTTAACATTTATTCATCTCCTCCGAGTTGCTCTAAAACAATTCTAGTCATTCTGTTAATATCTGGTGTCAGGCCGGTCCAGATTTCAAATGCAACCGCTCCCTGCCCGACAAACATTCCGACACCATTTAATATTTCAGCACCTGCTTGCTCAGCATCCTTCAGCCATTTCGTATAAAGAGGATTATAAATTAAGTCACTGCAGAGCACACCAGGCTTCAACTCAGCTGTAGTCCAAGGGGTGTCTGTGACGTTCGGGTGCATCCCAATGGATGTTGTGTTAATTATAATATCAAATGATGGTGTTTCTTTTTCTGCTTCTTTTTTTGGTAATACTTTCACCTTTTCCGGGGAAGCTAAACTTTCGGAAATTAACTCGGCCCTGCCGAGTGTGCGATTCGTTAAAATTACGTTTTCAGCTCCATGGTTTATCAGGGCAGATACCACTGCTCTTGCCGCTCCCCCGGCACCTATTACAAGAATTTTCTTGTGTGTCAAAACTGGACCAGCTTTAACAAGAAGTGACTGCAGATATCCCGTTCCATCCGTATTTCTTCCGATTAAATGTCCATTATTTATTTCAACAGTATTTACAGCTCCTATAATTTCCGCTTCCTTATCGATATCATCCAAATATTTCATCACTTCCACTTTATGGGGAACTGTCACATTAAAGCCTGAATAATTTAAAGCTTTCAAGCCTCTGACTGCTTCACCAAGATCCGCAGGATCCACCTCGAACGCTTGATAGGAATAAGGAAGCTGAAGACGTTCAAATTGGTCGTTATGCATTAATGGGGACATAGAATGCCCTACAGGATATCCTATTAATCCATAATATTTTTTTTTATAACTGTTCATTAAATAATCCCTTCCCTTAATGAAACTCCCACTCCCTCAGGGGCATGGACACATATTTCAGCACCCTGGCTGACGACAGTAATCCAACCGAGGCCGGAGATGATAATATCAGTCTTAGGCCGGCGGATATGAAATGTATATTTTTTCCATTCGGGCATCTCTTTTAAAGTATCTTCACCAGGGGGAAAAAGCATATCTCCTGCATGTGATTCAAAGAGAGAATCTGCATTTTCAAGCTTTGTCCGATGAATATTTACGTCGTTTGAAAAATATGCAACAAATGAATTCTTATCTCCGCTTTCGAAATCAAAACGGGCAAGTGCCCCAATAAAAAGTGTCTGCTTCGCCTCGAGTTGAAAGTTAACTGGTTTTATCTCTTTTTTAGGGGTAATTTGTTTTAATTCGGTTGTGTTAACAAAATGTGCCATTTGTTTGTGATTGATAATACCAGGGGTGTCATATAAACTTTTCCCATCATCCAGTGGGAGATCGATCATATCAAGTGTCGTCCCTGGAAAATGGGAAGTGGTAATTAACTGCTCTTCATCTCCTCCGAACTCTTTTATTATTCGATTGATGAAGGTAGATTTTCCTACGTTTGTACATCCAGTCACATATACATCTCTGCCACTTCGCATTTTATCCATTAATGCAGCAGCATCCTGTACATTTTTTCCTTTAGATGCGCTGATCAGCATTACTTCCGAAACCCGAAGCCC
The DNA here is from genome assembly GCF_042139015.1 of Alteribacillus sp. HJP-4. Classification (NCBI taxonomy): domain Bacteria; kingdom Bacillati; phylum Bacillota; class Bacilli; order Caryophanales; family Bacillaceae; genus Alteribacillus; species Alteribacillus sp. HJP-4. The sequence continues at coordinate 147,247 of NZ_JBHIKY010000008.1, forward strand.
TTGATCCTTCGCAGACTTTTTTATCCATGAAATTACCTTGTTCTCGTTAACTGATTTCGGAAGCAGATCAGATTTATTAGCTAAGAGCAAAATTTCATTATGAGCTGCAAACCGTTGAAATCCAGGAATCCAGCTTCCCTCAAAATCAAATATATCTACTATCTTTACGATCAAGGCATGCCTGCTGCTGAGTTCATGAAGTTTTGCAATAAAATCACTATCATTTAAGTCCACTGCCTGCACTTCATTATAATGCTTTAAACGAAAACAGCGCCTGCAGATTACTACCGCTTTATCCAGAGCTGAAGGCGGTGTATATCCGGCTGAGCCTGAATCTGTAGTTTGTATCTGCGCTCCGCAGCCTGCACAGATTAGCTTTTCGTCCATGTTAATCCTCCCATTGAATCAATCCACGGTCTTTTAACCGCTTTAATACTCTTCGTTCCACCTTACGGTTGATTTTTGTAATAACTCCGTCTGATTGAGCTACCGGCACGACCAGCACCGTATAAAACCCTGCCCGGTTTCCACCAAAAACATCTGTTAGTACCTGATCACCAATGACAACAACTTCATTCTTTTTCAGGTTCATTTTTTTACATGCTTTTCGAAAAGCATTCCCCATTGGTTTCTTTGCAGAATGAATAAATTGTATACCTGTCGGTTCTGAGAAATGGCGAACTCTCGTCTTGCTGTTGTTTGATACAATAGTGACCTGAAACCCTTGCTCACGCACAAAGTGCATCCAATCTAACAGTTCTGGGGTAGCTTCCGGGCGGTCCCACTCGACGAGTGTATTGTCTAAATCTGTAATAATGCCCTTAATGTTATTCTCATGCAGCTTTTCAATATCCAGCTCAAACACCGAAGGCAGATATTCGTTTGGAATAAATTGTTTTAACAAGAAATGACACACCCTTTATATATCATTTGCTGTTCAGCAAATAGGTCATTTGTAAAAATGAATATGCCTGCGGAACACTGGCATAATCTCACTATCACTAAATGGAAAGTATACCTTTGTTCTCTCTATTTTTCAAACTAATCCCCGTGTACAGCCATAGAAAGTAGAAGCAGAACTAAAATAATTCGACATTATTTGAATTTACAAAACTGTGGATAACTTTTCTCAACATATTACAGCCCGATAAATTAACGATTGCTTTCATTCTTTAACAGGTTATAAACAATTTATCCACGAGTGCTTGTGGATAAGAGAACGGTTGTTCTGCAATTTTTTTAATGCTAAACTAAGATCATCAAATGAGTTGATTGTAAACAAAGAAATGAAAAGAATTGACATCCATACATTAACATGAAAAATCGTGAAAGAAAAAGGTTCAAGGGAGGTGCGCGGGCTGCTTTTTGCCCTGAATTATGAGACAATTATCGGATGATCTGCTCATAGAGGCATATGAAAAAGCAATTCATTTAGAACTGAACAGTGATTTTATAGCATTGATAGAAGAAGAACTAAACAGAAGATCTCTGAATAGAAAACGATCTGTAATACAAATGTGACCAACTGCTTGTACAGTAAACATAATTAACATTAAATAAATAACAGCCTTTCTGGAAGTGACTTATCCAGAAAGGCTTTTTATTTTCACATATTCACGTGGCTTGAATTCAATCTTTTCCGGCTCCTGCTCTGATAAGGGACGCAGAGGCGAATACGAATAAAACTGCTCTGCCCGTTTATTTTTTACATACTCATTAGCCCACATACTGCAGCCAAAGAATACGTTAAATATTATTACCGCTATAATTATTTTTCTGCTCATTCACTCACCTGCATTTTATTATTAGTATCAACTTCTTCACAAAATATATTCATTTTCTGTAAACGTTTTTCTACCTATTAAACAGTCATTGTAATTACTTGTCTCGTGAGGTTTTATCTGATGCAGAAGCGTATATTATAAGTTATAATGTTTAAAGTATTTGTACCCGTTAGAACACTGAAGGAGGTTCCAAATGTTTACAGCATTACATCTTGCTATCATCGCCCCATTCCTTGCAGCAATCCTGGTGCCATTTCTTTATAAATGGCTACCTAAAATACATACCGGATGGTTTGTATTAATAATTCCATCCATATTGTTCCTATATTTCTTATCTTATATACCAGTAACTTCTGCTGGTAATTCAGTCAGGGCTGTATTTGAATGGGTTCCTTCCTTTGACGTTAATTTCGTTGCTTACGTGGACGGGCTGGGTCTATTGTTTGCATTATTGATCACCGGAATTGGGGCACTGGTTGTTTTATATTCGATTTACTATCTCGATAAAACAAAAGAAGCACTTCATCAATTTTATACATATCTGCTTATGTTTATGGGCGCTATGCTCGGTGTTGTCCTATCGGACAATCTAATTGTCTTATATACTTTCTGGGAATTAACAAGTTTATCTTCGTTTTTGTTAATTGCCTACTGGTACGAAAAAGAAAAATCAAGATACGGTGCTTTAAAATCAATGCTTATCACCGTTTTCGGCGGTTTTTCGATGTTGATCGGTATCGTTCTTATATATGTAATTACTGGAACATTCAATATTTCTGAAATTATAGCTAGTCCAGGTAACTTGACAGAATCAGCCTACTTTCTGCCGGCCATGCTGCTTATTCTGCTTGGTGCTTTTACAAAATCAGCGCAATTTCCTTTCCATATCTGGCTGCCGGACGCGATGGAGGCGCCAACTCCAGTCAGTGCTTATTTACATTCCGCAACGATGGTAAAAGCGGGCTTATATTTAGTGGCTAGACTCAGCCCGGTATTTGCAGCTTCAGCAGAATGGTTCTGGCTCGTTGCAGGTTTTGGAATGACAACATTATTCTGGGGGTCTTTCTCTGCTGTGAGGCAGACAGACCTTAAGGGAATACTTGCCTATTCAACAGTGAGTCAGCTCGGTATGATTCTCTCTTTGCTTGGTGTTGGAGCAGCAGCTCTGCATTTCGACACTATTGATGACAATCTTTTTACCGGTGCGACACTGGCGGCAATCTTTCATTTAATAAATCATGCAACGTTTAAAGGAAGTTTATTTATGATGGCCGGCATCGTTGATCATGAAACCGGAACTCGTGATATCCGCAGACTTGGTGGACTGATGACTGTAATGCCCATCACGTTTACGATTGCTGTAATCGGCGGATTTTCAATGGCAGGACTTCCCCCATTTAACGGTTTTTTAAGTAAAGAATTGTTTTTCACTTCCATGGTTAACATTACAGAGTTTAATTTGTTCCATGTAGATACATTCGGAGTATTATTTCCAATTGCTGCATGGACGGCGAGTGTCTTTACATTTGTCTACAGCATGATTCTAATTTTCAAAACATTCGGCGGAAAGCTGAAGCCTGAAAAATTGGAAAAAAAACCGCACGAGGCCCCTGTCGGCATGTTGATTTCGCCACTGATACTTGTCAGCCTCGTCGTTGTATTCGGTCTGTTCCCGAATATTCTATCTTACTCCTTAATAGAGCCGGCGATGGCTTCTATACAGCCTTCCCTTCTCGGTGAAGGCGAACAGTTCTATGTGGATATTTATTTCTGGCACGGCTGGAACCTGCCGTTATATATGACAATAGCTGTAGTCGCAGCAGGCTCGCTATTGTACTTAACGGTAAAGAAATGGTCACGAGTGTATAACCTGTTTCCTGAAGCATTGTCTTTTAACAAAATATACGACCAAACGTTATTCTTCACTGAAAAGAGCTCTTCAGCCCTTACAGGATGGTATATGAGAGGTTATATTAGAGATTACTTTCTCTATATCTTCTCGATAATGGCTGCTATGCTTCTATTCACGATGATAAACAAAGGAGCTTTTGCATTAAGTACTGAAAACACAGCACCTGTCAGTTTATATGAAATCATTCTCATCCTGGTTTTGCTCACTGCGACTGTTATAGTAATGTTTACTACTTCGAGATTAAAAGCAATTATCAGCCTGGGTGTCGTTGGATATTCTGTCGCATTGTTTTTTGTTGTATTCAGGGCACCGGACCTTGCATTAACTCAATTAATTATTGAAACTGTTTCTGTTTCTTTATTTCTTCTCTGCTTTTATCATCTGCCAAAGATTGCTAAGGAGATGCAGAATATAAGATTTCAGGCAGGGAACTTTATCATTTCAATTATTGTAGGTACCACCGTTACTTTAATTGCCTTATCAGTAAATAGTAACCAGCTGTTTGATTCTATATCAGAATTTTTTGTAGAAGCAAGCTATGACCAGGCTGGCGGACGCAATATGGTAAATGTAATTCTCGTTGACTTTCGAGGCTTTGATACCTTGCTGGAAATCCTTGTTCTAGGAATTGCAGCTTTAGGAATTTATTCGATGATTAAACTTCGACTGGCAGGGAGGAATGACCTTTGAAAACGAATGATGTGATTTTACAAACAGTGACCAAGGTTGTTCTGTTCCTTATTTTGTCGTTCTCCGTTTTTATGTTTTTCAACGGGCACCACGAACCGGGCGGCGGATTTATCGGAGGACTAATGACCGCTTCAGGAATTGTACTGCTATTGCTGGCGTTTGATTTGACGACAGTGAAAAATGCTCTTCCTCTTGATTTTAAACTGTTAATTCCGGCAGGCCTGCTTACGGCTATTGGAGCTGGAGTCGGTTCGTTTTTCTTTGGAGTGCCTTTTCTGTCTCATACTTATGATTACTTCACTTTCCCGGTTCTCGGCGAGCTTGAACTTGCTACAGCCTTGATTTTTGATATTGGGGTTTATCTGGTCGTTGTCGGGGTGACCCTTGCAATAATTCAAACGATTGGAGAGGATACCTGATGGAAATATTAATGTCCATCGTGGTTGGGGCTTTATTTATGGCCGGCACCTACCTTGTGCTGACCAAAAACATAATCAGGGTAATTATCGGAACAGCTATGCTGAGCCACGGCGCTCATCTTCTTCTGCTCACTATGGCAGGATTAAAAACCGGTGCCCCTCCTTTACTTGGGCTCGAAGCGCCAAATTACACAGATCCTTTACCACAAGCACTGATTCTCACAGCGATCGTCATAAGCTTCGGGGTAACCTCCCTGTTTCTTGTGCTTGGTTATCGCGCTTATCAGGTAACAGGAACAGACAGCACCGATAGATTGAGAGGATCTGATTCTTATGACTAATATGTTAATATATCCATTACTTATCCCATTGATTGCGGGGGTTGTCTTATTATTTGCTCCAGGTAAATTAAAGTTTCAGCGCACACTCAGTTTACTCAGCAGTGCTCTGTTGATTGTTGTAAATATAATTATTTTGATAAAAGTTAATAAAATTGGAATTACTACATTAGAACTCGGGGGATGGCAGCCGCCGTTCGGTATTGTGCTGGTCGGGGATCTTTTCGCTTTAATCCTGGTAACAGTAACATCCATTGTCAGTTTTCCAATATTACTTTACTCCGTCTACTCCGTTGGTGCAGATCGTGAAAAACATTATTTTCACTCATTCTTTTTATTTCTAATTACCGGCGTAAGCGGTGCCTTTTTAACAGGTGATATCTTCAACCTGTTCGTATTCTTTGAAGTACTTCTCATTTCTTCCTACGCTTTAATAGTATTAGGAGGTACAAAGGTCCAGCTGCGAGAATCATTTAAGTATGTGCTCGTTAATGTTGTCTCATCCGCCCTGTTCGTAGTTGCTGTCGCATATCTTTATGGGGTTGCAGGCACGTTAAATATGGCACAGCTCGGGGAGCGTATAGGGAGTATTGAATCATCTCCTATCCTGACTGTTATCGCCATCCTGTTTTTAATAGTATTCGGGTTAAAAGGAGCACTGTTCCCTCTTTACTTCTGGCTGCCTGCTTCATATGCAGCTCCTCCGCCCGCGATCGCAGCCTTATTCGGCGCATTGCTGACGAAGGTCGGGATCTATTCCATTTTTCGTACATACACTCTCATTTTTACACATGACAGTGGGTTTACTCATCAATTCCTTGCTATTCTTTCAGGAGTGACAATGCTTGCTGGGGTAATTGGTGCGATTGCACACAGCGATATTAAGAAAATTCTCATTTACAATGTTATTGTGGCGGTCGGTTTTATATTATTTGGAACTGCTACTTTAACTGAAGCCGGCTACACTGGCGCTGTGTATTATTTGATTCATGATATAGTAATTAAAGCAGCTCTATTTCTAATAATAGGAGCAGTGATCGCTGCTGCAGGAACGAGCAATTTAAAAGAGATGGGCGGACTGATTAAACATCACCCCCTGCTTGGCTGGCTGTTCTTCACGGCAACACTTGCCTTGGCAGGTGTCCCTCCTCTTAGTGGATTCTTTGGAAAGCTTCTGCTCATTCAAGGCGGGATTGAAGCCGGCTATTACTGGATTGTCGGAATTCTAATGCTGTCGAGCCTTCTGGTCCTCTATTCAATGATAAGAATTTTTCTGAATGGGTTTTTCGGAGAAGTAAAGCTGCCGCACATTTCGCAGCACGGAAGCACAAAAGGACTGGTTTTTCCTTGCGCATTGTTAGTTGCCGTTTCAGTGTTCATGGGACTTGGAGCAGAAAGCCTAAACCCTTACGTAATGAATGCTGTAGATACCCTGCTCAATCCAGACTACTACATTGACGCCGTATTAAAGGAGTAATGCCATGTCTTTTCAAATTATGATCAACGTAATTATTGCCCTTATGTGGATGTTTTTAACAAACGCATGGAGCTTTGGCAGTTTTGTCAGCGGTTTTGCTATCGGAGCGGCGATCCTCTTTTTAGTCAGGGGGTTTTTCACTCATCGATTTTACTTAATTGGAATATATGCAATTTTTAAGCTGATCCTGATATTTATTAAAGAATTAATTCTTTCAAGTGTTCAGGTATTATCCCAATTACTGCAGCCGAAGCTCTCCATACAGCCGGGCATATTTTCACTCGAAATTGAATTGGAAAAGGATTGGGAAATAACTGTTCTTTCTTGTCTAATTACTTTGACACCGGGAACACTTGTGGTGGATATCTCTCCCGATAATAAGATCCTTTACATTCACGCCATGGACCTGCCGGATGTGGAAACCGCAAAAAAAGACATTGAAGGCAGCTTTATCAAAGCTATTCAGGAGGTGAGCCGCTGATGATCGAAATAATGTTTTATCTTGCAGCGGTTTTAATCTCCTGTGCAATTCTGATTGCTCTCTACCGTGTTGCAAAGGGCCCTTCTGTGCCAGACAGGGTTATCGCTCTTGATATGATTGGAATAAACCTCGTAAGCCTAATAGCCATTATCTCACTCATCTTAGAGACAACTGCATTCCTTGAAGTAATGCTCTTATTGGGGATTCTCGCATTTATAGGAACAGTGGCTTTCTCTAAATTTATTGAAAAGGGTGTTGTCATTGAACGGAAACGAAATTAGCAGTGTTGTGGTCGCAATTATCGTGCTGGCCGGGGCTCTACTGTCTTTTATCAGCGCCTTTGGAATAATAAGGCTCCCGGACATATATACTCGATCACATGCTGCTACAAAAGCAGCCACCCTTGGAGTTATGTTTGTTCTTTTAGGCACTTTTATTTTCTTTGCATTTGTAGAAAACATGGTGAGTCTCCGTATTTTACTCGGGATTGTTTTTATATTTATTACTGCTCCAGTCGGCGGACATCTCATTGCGAGAGCAGCATACCATTCGGGAGTTCCTCTTTGGGAGGCAACCACTCAAGATGAATTAGCGGATAAGAAAAAGAAACGACATATATCAAATTAATATTATAATATATTACATTTTTCGTTCTTTTTCGCTATTTTTCATTATTCAGTCGAAATAATTAAGCAGCACCGCAGTTAATATGGTCATTTTTGTAAAAGTCAGTGATATCAAGGCTTTCAAGAGATTATCTTTTGAATAAAATGGACTGCATTTCTTTCTTTTTACCTTATAATTACCCTCTAACACTTGACACATCAAGGGTTGCATGTGTAAATTTGTATTGTACAGGCTCTATATTATTAGGAATGAAAGGGAGTTTTTTTGATGAACAAGACGGATTTAATTAATTCTGTATCAGAACAAGCAGACATTTCAAAAAAGGATGCCTCTAAAGCAGTAGACGCTGTATTCGACAGCATCACTGACAGCCTTAAAAAAGGAGACAAAATCCAGCTTGTTGGTTTTGGAAGCTTTGAAGTTCGTGAACGGGCAGCACGTAAAGGCCGTAATCCACAAACTGGCGAAGAAATTAAAATTCCTGCTACGAAAAATCCTGCCTTCCGTCCAGGAAAGCAACTAAAAGATGCTGTTAACTAATTTAATGGAAATGGCCCTTCCGGTATCCGGAAGGGCTTTCTCTATGCAGTGCTACAAAGACTGTCCGGACGTACCTGCCTTCTGCTGTTTATAAAATTCATGCAGAAGTTTCAATAACGCCCGCTTTTCAATTCTAGATACATAACTTCGCGATATCCCTAATTCTTTTGCTATTTCACGCTGGGTTTTCTCTTTTTTGTTATCCAGTCCAAACCTGCTGATTATGACTTCTTTCTCTCTTACATCAAGCATGGTCATATATTGCTTGACCTGGAGTTTTTCTACTTTTAATTGTACAATGTCAGCAATATCCGGCCCCTCTTCCTGCAGAACATCGAGCAGGGAAATTTCGTTTCCCTCTTTATCACTGCCAATAGGGTCATGAAGCGAAATATCTTTTTTAACTTTTTTCAAAGCCCTCAGGTGCATTAAAATTTCGTTCTCAACACATCTCGCTGCATACGTTGCCAGCTTGGTTCCTTTATCTGGAGAATAACTTTCAATTCCTTTAATTAAACCAATTGTGCCGATAGAAATTAAATCCTCGGTGTCCTCTCGAGTATTTTCAAATTTCTTGACAATGTGGGCGACCAGCCTCAAATTATGTTCAATTAATGTATTTCTTGCTGATGCATCACCTGCTTGCATGAGCTTAAGATAATATTTCTCATCTTCTTTAGACAAGGGCTGTGGGAAAGCATTGTTTTTCACATATGATATAAACAGGGTAAGCTCTTTAAAAAGGTAAATCGCGGCAGCCAAAACAGCAGACACCTCATCACCTCCTCTGCCTTACCAGTCTATGCAGCAGAAAGGTGATTCTTGTTTGTCCAATATAAAAACGCTCAGCCGGAGATACTGAGCGTCACTTGCAAAGCTTATTACTGATCCATTGCTTGCGAAGCATTTCCAGCACCAGTTCTTTTTCCGGTTTTGTTAAACGCCTGCCAAGAGTTTTTTCAAATTCTTTTTGCAAATTCGTGTAATAAATGCTGCTTGACAACCATGTACCACTCCCCACTATGATATCTTTGTATATCCTATCACAAATAATTACTTTTTTATATAAACCAACTTAATTTATAGAGATACTTGTACAAATGCCCCTAATTTAGTTTGTTTTGATAACCAATGAAAGGGAATGGTAATAATATGATCAAGTCAAGGAGTGATAGATGATGAACATAACAGTGACGCAGCCCGCGATTAAATGGTTTCAGGAGGAAATGAATGCTTCTAATGGAGATGCTATTCGTTTCTTTGCCCGTTATGGAGGCCATTCGCAAATTCAAAGTGGATTCTCTCTTGGATTATCAAAAACAAAGCCTGCTGAAATAGGAGCATCAGCTGATATAGAAGGTATAACCTTCTTTGTTGAAGAAAAAGACTTATGGTATTTTAAAGATCATCATCTTCATGTCAAATACAGCAGGAAATCAAAAGAAATAGAATTTGATTATAAGGAGCTGGAGGAGTCGGAATAATTCGCCTTAGTTTTTCATCTATTTTCATCATTTAATAAGCAAAATTTTTTAAATAAAAAAAGGCCGTCTGCCAGCATCCTGGCAGACGGCAAAAAAGGGAGAGAGAGTGATGCCTAAGGAGAGCCTTATTCACGGCATACAGAACAGCGGTGACCCTTTCCCTGGCGGGTGAACCAGATCGCAGCTTACAACATGGGCTGCAGGGTCTATATTACCTGTTCTATCATTATTTTATATAACTCTGCTATATCTTTCACGATTTTTGTCAGAAATTCTTTCACACTTTTTAAACAAGCGCTGAGTTCTACATTTGAGTTTCCAGCCAATTTTTACTATACTATATCACACAAACAACTTACATATTGTTTTGTACTGACGTTTGATAAATATGTTTAATATGAACTGGGGGAGCTTTTATGGCGGCAGATAAAAAATCAATTACTGGCGAAGATTTGAAAAGAATCAATGTAGCGAATGACCCTCGAATTTCTCCTGAAGGTGAAAAATATGCGTATGTTCAATCATTCATAGGTGATGATCTTGAATATTATTCCCATTTATATGTCCAAAATTTAAATGACGACAAGCCAACTCAATGGACCTTTGGAAAAAATAAGGATTACTCACCACGCTGGTCTCCTGATGGCTCTGAGCTTGCATTTGTCTCTGAGCGCTCCGGTACTCCACAAATCTGGCTGCTTCCGACGAGCGGAGGTGAACCTCGAAAACTGACATCAGTGAAAAATGGCGCCAGTGAACCCGTCTGGTCTCCAAATGGACGCTATATTCTTTTTTCTACAAGTATCGCAGTTAATGAAATGCTTGCCCCTGAAGAAGAAAATGGTAAAGATGAGAACAATAAGCTGGAGCCATTGGTCATTGAAAGAATCAAATACAAATCAGATGCTGGCGGCTTTCATGATGATAAGCGGAAACACCTTGCTGTGTATGATCTAAAGAATGACCATGCCGAAATATTGACCGAGGGTGATTATGATCACTCTTCCGGAAATTGGTCTCCGGACAGCAGACAGATTGTTTTTAGTGCTAACCGATCGGAAAATGAAGATAGTACTACCCATCTTGATCTTTTTATCATAGACAAAGAAACAAAGGATATCGTTAAATTGACCAGCTCAACCGGCGTGTATTCACTTGCCAATTGGTCATATGACGGGAAAAAAATTGCATGCATCGGTCATGAAAATGAATGGAAAGGTGCGACAATCAATCAGGTTTGGATTATTGATCCTCTGACCAGGGAAAAAACGTGTATGACCTTGAAGTGGGACGTCCAAATTGGTGATGCAGCTATCGGAGATTTAAGATCCTCCCACCCTAATCCAGGCCCGATCTGGTCAGATGACCATGCCCATATTTATTTTATGGCTAGCGATCACGGCAGCACCGGTCTCTATGAAATGGATATGGAAGGAGAGATCACAGCCGTACATTCTGAAGAAAACCATGTTTACGGCTTTACTTATCATCCACAAACCGACGTATTTATTATCGGGCTGAGTGATCCGTCGAATCCAGGGGACATCTTTAAAATAAACAGGCCAAGCAATCACAAAGTAAGGTTAACAGATGTTAATGAAGAATTTCTGCAGAATGTGCATCTTTCCATCCCGGAACCAATTACTGCAAAAGCAGAGGACGGCTGGGAAATTCACGGCTGGGTGATGAGACCTGCTAATTTTGAAGAAGGGCAGAAGTACCCGATGATCCTTGAAATACACGGCGGACCTCATGCCATGTATGCCAACACTTTTTTTCATGAATTGCAGCTGCTTTCAGCTCAGGGATATGTTGTTCTTTACACAAACCCACGAGGCAGCCACGGCTATGGCCAGACTTTTGCGAACGCCGTCCGCGGTGATTACGGCGGCAGGGACTATACTGATCTAATGAGTGCTGTGGACCACGTCATCGAAACGTATGATTTTATTGATGAAAACCGGCTTGGCGTCACAGGCGGCAGCTATGGTGGTTTTATGACTAATTGGATTGTCAGTCATACAGATCGTTTCAAAGCTGCTGTGACGCAGCGATCTATCTCTAACTGGATCAGCTTTTTTGGAGTCAGTGATATAGGCTACTTTTTCACTGAATGGGAAATTGGCTGCAGTCTCTTTGAAGACCCGGAAAAGCTTTGGCACCATTCACCTCTCCGATATGTAAAAGATATACAAACTCCTTTGCTGATCATGCATGGAGAGCAGGATTACCGTTGTCCGATTGAACAAGCCGAACAGTTGTTTATCTCTTTAAAACAGCAGGAAAAAGAAACGAAATTTGTACGCTTCCCCCAGTCAAGCCATGAACTAAGCAGGAGCGGTCCTCCTGCCCTGCGTATAGAACGGCTCCTCCAAATGACTGACTGGTTTGAACAATATCTATAATTCACTTTAAGAAATCCGGAGCAGCAGCTCCGGACTTCTTACTTTTTATCTTTTTCCTTTTTTGGTTCACTCGAAGACGTATTTTTAGATTTATGCTTTTTTCTTATTTCTTTTTCCTCATGCTTCATATCTTCAAGGGGAATCGGATCTTCATGGGCAGAAGGCGGCATATCCTCTTCCCTTCGTTTTTGTTCCTTTTTATCCTTTGGATTGGTCAAACTTAAACCTCCCTTATAAATATACTATTAATCTATACCACCTTTGCGACTAATAAAAACTGCAAAGAGTAATTCATGGCAACCTGATGTTTTTTTGATATGATTAAATATATACTTTGATGCACAAGGAGTGGTATTTAATTTTGCATATAAGTGAACAATTATTAATTACAAAATTAAAAAATAAAACATCTGGAATTTTAGATGAAAATAACTCTCGAAAATCAGCAGTTTTTTTACCGTTGCTCTTGATCGAAAATGAATGGAGCCTTTTATTTGAAGTTCGAGCTAGACATATGAACAGCCAGCCTGGCGAGATTTGTTTTCCGGGCGGGATGATTGATCACAATGACCCTTCAGAAGGAGAGGCAGCTATTCGGGAGCTTTGCGAAGAAACCGGCGTACACCGTTCAGATGTAACGCCACTTGGAGCACTAGACAGGCTTGTCACCCCTTTTCAGCAAATTATTTATCCTTTTACAGGATTCATAAAAGAGGGCGCTTCATTTTCTCCTAACCCTGCTGAAGTTGAAACCTTATTTACAGTGCCTGTTCGATTTTTTATACAGACAATACCGGAACGTCATGATATTCAAATGAAAGTAGAGATATCAGATACATTCCCTTACGAAAAGATTCCTGGCGGTAAAAATTATCCGTGGCGCGGAGGTACAATACCTGAATTTTTCTATGAATATGAGGGCTATATAATTTGGGGACTGACAGCGAGAATCGTGCGCCACTTCGTCCAATTAGTAAAAAATTAATAAGCTGCTGATTCGCACAGTCTTTTACTTGTAAAGCCCTTATTTCCGCAGAGATCAGCGGCGGGCACATCGTGTGCGTTGCGGACCGCTCCCTGCGTATGGTTTTTTTTCGATGAAATGCGCCTTCCGCTGCAGACTTCCCAGAATCGCCATTAAATTATTTCTGTTGGTGCGATATGACTAAACTCATAAAACATGAGCCAGGAGAATCTCTGTCCCAGCTCATGTTTTAAAACATTAGAAGCTATGAAAACAGCCTCTTTAGGTTGTAATCGATTGTTTCACTTTCATCGCATAAGAATGAAAGCTGATAGATATAATTAGGAGAATACTAATTAATAATATGCCTTCCTCTAAATGTCCTTCTAAATTACTCTCTGGAAGAATCAAACCGAGGAACAAGAAAGTTGCCAATGAAAAAATGACACGGCTGAACATTATAAAATCTTTTACTTTATTCATTAGTTTTACTTCCTGCTTATCCACAACTACCCCTCCAAAGCATATGAAACATCTATTTCATCGTAGCACATAGAGGCATGTCCATAATTAGTGAAGTTATGGATTGAATGGCATAAAAATACATATTAATTATTTTCTAACATTTGAATCATCGAAAGTATTAATTCGGCAGAATGAACGGAAGCTTTCTCCAAAAATTGTTCATAGGACAATTTGGCATCTTTCCCTGCAATATCACTTAAAGCGCGTATAATGATAAAAGGAGTCTTAAAGCGATAACAAACCTGTGCGATCGCACCTGCTTCCATCTCCGCACATTGTGGTTCTGAGAATTTAGATTTTAAAAACTTTACTTTATTATCATCACTCATGAAGGAATCACCAGAAAGGATGAGCCCCTGATAGGCTGGGATCTCCCGCAGTGAAGCACTCTTTGATGCCAGTTCACGGAGTTTGGCATCAGGTGTATATTGAGCCGGCATCAATGGAACCTGTCCGAATTCATATCCAAAAACAGTTGCATCAACGTCGTTGTAACGCACTTCTGTGGAGATGATAAGATCTCCCACCTTAAGCTCAGTATTAAATCCACCGGCAGACCCGGTATTTATGACGATGTCCGGATTAAACCGATCAAGCAAAAGTGCAGTACCGATCGCTGCATTTACTTTCCCAATTCCTGATTTTAATAATATAACATCTTGTCCATTTATCGTTCCTTTATGAAAATGGCTGCCGCCGGCTTCACTGTCTGTTCTGTCTTCAAGAGAGTTTTTAAGCAGTTCTACTTCTTCATCCATTGCACCTATTATAGCTATTTTCATGTATTTTTCGTTCCTTTCGACTTTTCATCTATAAGCAAATCCATTATTATAATACTAACATAATTATTTCCAAGTTAATGATAATACACGAGGTGAAGTTAATGAACATTAAGTTAAATCCGTTATCAGATAAAATCGAGTTTTTTGAAGCGAATTCTTTAACAAAACTCGAACAGTCGATTCAGCATAAAATCGAACAAAATGAAGCAATAATGCTCGATGTTTATCACGCAGAACACAACGTATATACTGACCCTAAAAGCATGAGACCAATCTTTACGGCAATGGTACATTTTAAATCAAAAAAATAGGCAGAACCTGCAGCCAAAAAGCCGCAGGTTCTTTCATTTTTATGAATACGGATTGCTGTCGAGCTGGCTCACCTCCTGGGGCTGCCAGCCTTCACCTTCTACAAATTCCATTCTCACTTCATAGGGGGTGTTTCTATTATCATTATTGCTGACGGTTCCGACAACCTCTGTTTCTCCAGAGTTTTCTACTCTCCAAAGAATCATTTCATCATCACTGAGACCAGTAGCATACTGCAGAGCCATTTCCATTTCAGTCCAGTTCTGACTCCCTTTTTCAAACTTGTCTCCAGTATGGCTGTAAGAGCCTGATTGTTCTGTCCCAATGGGCTCCCAGTCTCCATCAGGACCTCCGCCTTCAGGGACTTGAGGTCCACTGTCACCTTCTTCATTATCGCTGTCTTCCTGCTCCTCTGTGTCTTCATCTGAGCTTGAGCTGTCTTCCTCTTCACTGCTGGAATCTTCTGAATCATCATCTTCAGAGCTTTCTTCCCGGTTCGCCTCTTCATTATTATCGTTATTGTCATTATTATTGCTAGGTGATTCCTGCTCCGTGTTATCATTTGTATCTGGTTCACTATCTGGAGCGGAAGATTCCTCCTCCGAATCACTGTTATCATTTTCATCTGAAGATTCCTGCTCATCGACCTGTTCATTTTCGGTATCATCCGCCACTTCTTCATCGTCTCCGCTCATCAGCAGTTGGACAGCAAAAAAGATAATGAGTACCGCAACAACACCAATTGCTGCATTTAAGATTCGGTTCATCCGTTTGCGTTTTCGCAATTCGGAACGCGAATCATCTCCGAATCCACGATTATTATTTGCCACAACATTCACCTTCTCTTTCTATATATCCGATACATACTCTTACATAATAAAATATTTATCGAAATTAGGCGAGAGTCTATTGTCGATTTTGTCGATTTCACATATTGTTTGATATTTTAAAATGCAGAAGTACTCTAACTCTTGTAAAAAAAGAAAACAGCCTCAGCTGCTTTCTCTTCTAATTCACTTCAATAATTTCTACTTCCACGTCCCCGCCTGGTGTGTTCACAGTGACTGCTTCACCAACTTTTCTTCCCAGCAGGCTCTGTGCCATCGGTGAGTCATTGGAAATTTTCCCTTCGATTGGGTCAGATTCTGCGCTCCCTACTATGGTATATACTTCCTCTTCCCCGTTCGGAAGTTCTTTAAAACGAACTGATTTTCCTAGTGCTACTTCGGAATTATTGGAATCATCGCCTTCTATCATTATTGCATTTTTAAGCATTTTTTCTATCTGACTGATGCGTCCTTCAACAAAAGCCTGTTCATCCTTTGCGGCATCATACTCGGAATTCTCAGAAAGATCTCCGAAGCTTCTTGCTACTTTAATGCGTTCGACTACTTCTGGCCGACGCTCCATTTTTAAATAATTAAGTTCTTCCTCTAGTTTGCTTTTACCTTCTTCGGTCATGTAATGCTGTTTTTCTTCTGGCATTATTTACGTCACTCCTCTTTCTGTGCAAAAAGAACCACTAAAATCTGTTTGAAAACTTCTGCCATTATCATACGCATACCTTTCCTAAAATACAATCACTTTTTACTATTTTTCTCAATAATTTCATTAACCATATCATCCCCGTATGCAGGAATTTATTACTGAGATTTCATTTTTATTCCTTACAAGCGTATTCCAGGATCAACAGTTTCATTCTATAATTTTTTTCTGCCTTTATGAACACTGACTGCCAGTCCATCTCCCACCGGCAGAATTCTCGTTGTAAAATCAGGTAGACTCATCAGCCAGTCGTTATATTCTTGTATCTTCTTTACCATTGGCTGCAGTCTCTTCGGCGCGGACTCAGGCTGAACTGTATACCCTTTAAACAGAACATTATCAGTTATCACCATTCCTCCATCACTTAGGTACGGCGTAAATGATGTAAAGAAAGATTGGTTCTTTCCTTTTGCAGCATCAATAAATAATACATCAAAAGGGGAGTATTTTTCAAGCAAGAACGTTTTATCTAGAGCATCACCGAAAATAAACTCTGTCTGGCCCTTAAAATCAGACCTGTCTCTAAATTTCAGCGCTTGTTCAAACCGACCTTTATCCTTTTCTATCGAGAGCACAAATCGGCTTCTTGAAGCTGAAACAATTTGGAGGGCAGAATAGCCAATTGCAGTTCCAATTTCTAACACCCTGCCCCCACCGTGCACTGCAATTAACTGCTTGATGACTTCAAGAGAGGAATATTCAATGATCGGTACTTTATCTTTGCAGGCAGTCTGTTCCATTTCTTCAAATAAAGCAGAGCGCGAAGAATCACGCTCCTGCAAATACTTTATTGTGTCCGTATTATTCACTTTTATATCGCAACTCCCTTGTATTATTCAGATTCCTGCGCCTCTTCCCATTCCTCTCTGTACTTTTCCTGAACCTCGTTATGCTCATTGTAATCGACGTTGTAGATTACTTCTCCATTTGGTCTCGCATAGAAGAATAAATAGTCGTTATTTTCCGGTTCTAAAGCTGCCTTTAAGGCACCCTGGCCCGGACTCGCAATCGGTCCCGGCGGCAGTCCTTCATAGCGGTATGTATTATATGGAGACTCTGACTCTAAATCTTCATAACTGGTCATATAGACATGCTCTTCAATCGCGTAGGCAACAGACGGGTCGACTTCAAGTTTCATGTCCTGTTCGAGCCTGTTGTATAAAACTCCGGCGATAATAGGTCTGTCCTCAGCCTGCTGAGCTTCGCGCTCTACAATAGAGGCAATGGTAAGAACTTCATGAACGTTGTACTCCCCAGCTTCTATTTGTTCTGAAAATTCTACCACATTCGCTTCTGTTCTCTCAATCATTTTCACCGCGATCTCCTGAATGGACGGCTCCTCTTCATAAAAATCATAACGTGCAGGGAATAAATATCCTTCGAGGGGATAGCGGATATCTTCATCGAGAATATCATCAGTAATTATGCTGTAATTATCTATAACCTTCTCAAGAAAATCTTCGTCGTCAAGCTCATCAACGATCTCTTCTTTATCATAAGATGTTTCTTCTGCGATAATTTCCACTATATCCTCAAACCATTTTCCTTCTGGAATGGTAAATCTAAGCGATGGCTCTGCTTCCATCGTACCTTCCTTTAATTGAGATATAAGCTCATCAGTAGACATAGAAGGAGACAGCTCATATACTCCCGCTTGAAATCCGGATTCATTCTTGTATCTAGTATAATAACGGAAAATAAAAGCGTTTTTTATAAGTCCTTCTTTTTCAAGAATTTTGCCTATAGTACCTGCACTCGACCCGATAGGGATTTCGACCCTTTTTTCCGAATCTGAGTCACGTTCAATAGGTTCAAGTGCTGATGTTATATATATATAGACACTAATGCCTGCTATTACAATTAATGCAGTTAATGCCGTGATGACCACCAGTACAATTCTTCTTACAAGCCTGGCCTGCCGTCTTTTCTCGTGTATACTTGAATCATCAAACTTATCTGCCATGTCTGCCTCCCTTTCCATACGACCTTATTATACATCATGCGTCAAATGATACAAAAAATCTGCGGAGGGTAAGTTCCCCGCAGATTATTTATTCTAATGTTCTTCTTCTGAATCACTGAATGTTTCAATCATTTCTTCTACCATGTTCCATTCTTCCTCTGATTCTATTGGAAAAAGTGCCAGGTCTGAATCTTCCTCACCTTCATCTTCAAAGCGGAAAGCAAATACTTCCATTTCTTCTTCTTCACTTTCCTGATCGCCTGCAGAAGTAAGCACCATGTAAGAATGGCCCGTCTCGTCCACCTCAAAGGTGAATAACACATCAAATAAATGTTCATTCCCGTCCTCATCGGGTATAACAATTCGTTCTTTTTCTTCTTCTGTCACGTTATCTCTCCTTTCGGCTTATTGCTGCTGATCCAGATAACCCTGCAGTATCATTACCGCAGCCATTTTATCTATCACTTTCTTACGTTTCTTACGGCTGACATCTGCCTCCAGCAGAGTTCTCTCCGCTGCTTTTGTAGTTAACCGCTCATCATATAAATGAACGGGAAGCTGAAATGAAGCATTTAAATCCGCAGCAAATTCTTTGCACTGTTCTCCCCGAGGCCCAATCGTACCGTTCATATTTTTAGGCAGGCCAACGACTATGGATCCTGCTTCGAACTCATCAATTAATTCTCTTATCCGATTAAATGATTCACGGGGGTCATTTCCTTTGATGTGGATGGTTTCCACTCCTTGTGCTGTCCATCCCAGAGCATCGGAAACAGCTACCCCTATCCGCTTCATTCCTACATCAAGACCGATTATTTTCATTCGAAATCCTTACGGTTTTCATGGAGATAAGAACGAACCAGCTCTTCTATCAATTCATCGCGCTCCAATTTTCTTATAAGAGAGCGGGCATCCTTATACCTTGGAATGTATGCGGGATCTCCAGACAACAAGTAGCCGACTATCTGGTTAATTGGATTGTATCCTTTTTCTTCGAGTGCCTGATAGACATTTAACAATACTTCTTTTGCATCAACTTCTACTGAATCCTCTTGCACATTAAATTTCATCGTTTTGTCGTTTGAGTCCATCCCGTACACCTCCTTGTATTTTTGAAACAAAGCGGGACGATCCGCTATGGTCTTTTTCAGCTCTTGGCTGGATTAAACACACGGAGCACTTTCAACATCATGCCCTTATTGTACACCAATTATTCCCTCTTAGGAAATAGATTCAATGATTCCTGGCACTGCTGCCAATGCTTCATCAAGCTTCTCCGGATTCTTCCCTCCTGCCTGTGCCATATCTGGACGGCCTCCGCCGCCTCCGCCGCAGATAGAAGCTGTTTTTTTTACAATTTCCCCAGCCTTGTAGCCTTTGCTGGTGAGATCCTTTGTAACTCCGGCTACAATATTGACCTTTTCATTTTGGACAGCTCCGACAACCACTATTCCTGATTCTAACCTTTGTTTCAGTTCATCAACTGTACTGCGCAGGCCATCCATATCCATTGCAGAGAGTTTATGCGTTATTAATTTTACACCATTTATTTCTTGTATATTATCAAGCAGGCTGCCTGCTTCCATATTACCAATTTTTGCAGAAAGAGAATCATTTTCGCGCTGCAGATCTTTAATTTGCTTTAATAGGCCGTCTACTCTCTTTGGAATTTCCTGAATCGACTTTGCTTTAACCTTTTCCCCGGCAGCCTTCAGAAGCTCAAGCTTGTCATTCATAAACATATAGGCATTCTTACCTGTTACTGCCTCGATACGTCTTACACCAGCTCCTATTCCATTCTCACTGACTATCTTAAATAAACCAATTTCGGCAGAATTTTTAACATGACAGCCTCCGCATAATTCTATACTGTAATCACCCACCTGTACAACTCTGACGTCATCTCCGTATTTTTCACCGAACAGAGCCATTGCTCCCATTTCTTTAGCATCTTCTAGTTTCTTCTGTTCAATGACGACCGGCACAGCTTTCCAGATATTTTCATTTACAATTTGTTCGATTTTTTCCAATTCATCTTCATTTACCTGGCCGAAATGAGAAAAATCAAAGCGCAGCCTGCCTTCACTTACAAGAGAGCCGGCTTGATTCACATGACTGCCGAGTACATCCTTTAATGCTTGATGCAGTAAATGAGTGGCAGTATGGTTTTTAATGGTGCTCTGACGCTCACTTTCTATTACCTCCGCTACTACGGACTGTCCTTTCCGCAGCGTCCCGCTGTTGATTTCAACAGTATGCAGATGCTGACCGTTTGGGGCTTTTTGAACATCCACCACTTTCGCTTCTAAATCAGGTCCAGTTAATCTTCCCTTATCTGCAACCTGCCCTCCACTCTCAGCATAAAATGGAGTTTTATCAAGAATAAGCTGCGCTGTAGCACCTGTTGATACTGTATCCACAAGCTGCTTTTCATGAACAATTATTTCTATTTTAGCATCGGTTTGAAGATGGTCATATCCAATAAACGTACTGGACGCACTCACATCAGAAAGCACTGCATCCTGCGTCTGCATGGAGCCGCTCTCTTTTCTGGCCGCTCTTGCTCTCGCTCTCTGCGCCTGCATTTCTTCTTCAAATTCAGCAGTATCAATTGAAAAACCTTTTTCCGTCACATACTCTTCTGTTAAATCAGCTGGAAATCCATATGTGTCATACAGTCTAAAGACATCTTTGCCGGATACTACGCTTGAGCCCCGCTGTTCCGTTTTCTTCATCACATCAGACAAAATACTCAGACCGTCGGCTAATGTTTCATGAAAACGTTCTTCTTCATTTTTTATTACTTTTTGTACAAAAGCTTCCTTCTCTTTTACTTCCGGATAAAAATCAACCATAATGTCGGCTACTTCTGGTACAAGCTCGTACATAAACGGCCGGTCAATTCCAATTAATTTTGCATAACGGACGGCACGTCTTAATAGTCTTCTCAGTATATATCCCCTACCTTCATTGGAAGGAAGCGCTCCATCGCCTACTGTAAAACTGACCGTCCGAATGTGATCTGCGATTACTTTAAAAGAAACATCCTTTCGTTCATCACTGCCATATTGTACACCCGAAATCTGCTCGGTTTTTCGAATAATAGGTAAAAATAAATCGGTATCATAATTTGTAGGGGCATCCTGAAGCACCGAAACCACACGCTCCAGACCCATTCCAGTATCAATATTCTTCTTTGGAAGCGGTGTATACGTATCATCCGGATTATGATTAAATTGAGAAAAAACAAGATTCCAGATTTCAAGATACCGTTCATTCTCACCGCCGGGATACATTTCCGGATCATCAGGGTTGTTTCCATATTCAGTGCCGCGGTCATAAAAAATTTCTGTATTCGGCCCGCTTGGACCTTCTCCAATATCCCAGAAATTTTCCTCAAGACGGATGATTCTCTCTTCCGGAATACGGATGTTATCTTTCCAGAATCCATATGCTTCATCATCTTCAGGATGTACGGTAACTGATAGACGGGATTCATCAAAACCCAGCCATTTTTTACTTGTTAAAAATTCCCACGCAAAATTTATTGCTTCTTCCTTAAAATAATCTCCAATCGAAAAATTACCCAGCATCTCAAAAAACGTGTGATGACGAGCTGTTTGTCCGACGTTTTCGATGTCATTAGTTCTAATTGATTTCTGTGCATTGGCAATCCTCGGATTATCAGGAACAACCCTTCCGTCAAAGTACTTTTTTAACGTAGCAACACCGCTGTTGATCCATAATAATGTTGGATCTTCATGGGGAATTAATGAAGCACTTGGTTCTACTGAATGACCTTTTTCTTTAAAAAAATCTAAAAACATTTGCCTGACCTGCGCTGATGTTAATGTATTCATTG
Source organism: Alteribacillus sp. HJP-4 (assembly GCF_042139015.1). Taxonomy (NCBI): domain Bacteria; kingdom Bacillati; phylum Bacillota; class Bacilli; order Caryophanales; family Bacillaceae; genus Alteribacillus; species Alteribacillus sp. HJP-4. The sequence continues at coordinate 169,354 of NZ_JBHIKY010000008.1, forward strand.
CATTTTCCTCCTTCATTTTTTTCCATATAAAAATCCCGCCCCTGAATCAGGGACGAGATTATCTCGCGGTACCACCCTGTTTACAGGCGGATTTCACCTGTCAACTCGGTCCCTTTAACGCAGGGATGCGGCAGGTTTTAACTGCACTCCGGATCAGCTTTCTGCCAACCTTCTCCGCCATCTTATTTCAGCCAGGTAAAATGGTCTCTGTCAGAGGACTTCAGCATACTTGTTCCATCAAAGTTTTAATATTTAATTACATTTATAAAGGATAGATAACCTTATGTCAAACTTAATTATAGAGTATACTAAAGCGTGTCGGCAACTTTTTTAAATATATGCTGCAGGAGTGGTATTAATGGCGGATAAAGCTTCCAGGCTCTCTGAGAAAATATTTAAAACACTGCTCGATGAGCTCGACGTCGGAATTAGAGTTGTTGATAAGCATGAGCGACCAATCATATATAACAAAAGAATGAAACAGATTGAATCGATGACTCTTGAAGACTTTACAGAAAAAAAAATTACAGAGGTCATTCAATTTGATAATGAACAGGACAGTCGTCTTCTTCAAGCTCTTCACAGCAGAAAAATTTTTAAAAATAAAAAGCAGACTTATTTTAACAATAAAGGCAGAGAAATAACAACAATCAATCATACTTTTCCAATCATTCATAATGATGAAGTCATTGCAGCAGCAGAAATAGCTAAAGATGTAACTCAGCTCGTAAAGCTCCGCAGGGACAGGCTGAAGAGGAATCGAGACACCTCCTTTACTTTCGAAGATATCATTGGCAGGTCGAGTGCAATGCTTGATCTGGCGGAATCTGCCCAGCGGGCGACTCGGACATCTTCATCTATTCTCATTATCGGTGAAACCGGAACGGGCAAAGAATTATTTTCCCAAAGTATTCATAATGGCAGTGACCGGCCGGGCCCGTACGTTTCCCAAAATTGCGCAGCCCTTCCTGAGTCTTTAATAGAAGGCATTTTATTCGGAACAGTTTCTGGAGCTTTCACTGGAGCAGTCGATCGAAAAGGTTTGTTTGAAGAAGCTGAAGGCGGCACCCTGCTGCTGGATGAAATTAATTCTCTGCCAATTTCCCTGCAGGCAAAACTATTACGAGTAATACAGGAGAAAAAAATAACAAGAATAGGGGATAATAAAGAGCGTAGTGTTGATATACGGATTATGGCTACGATGAATGAAGATCCTTTTGAGGCTATTGCTCAAAACAGACTCCGTAAAGATTTGTATTACCGCCTTGGAGTAGTTACTCTTTTTGTGCCTCCTTTAAGGGAAAGAAGAGAGGAGATTTTTGACCTCTCAATGTATTTTGTTGAAAAATATAATACTTACTTTCAAATGCAAGTGGAGGGAATCGACGAGGAAGTCATGCAAAAATTTTTACATTATTCCTGGCCGGGAAATGTGAGGGAGCTCGAGCATGTAATTGAAGGTGCGATGAACTTAATACTGGATGAACAAATTATTACTGCAAATCTTCTCCCTCCTCATTTTCTTAATAAAACTACAACTTTAAATCACAAAATACCTGACCAACAGTCGATGCGTGACAAACTCGGCCAGGTGGAACAACAATATATCATCGAAGCGTTAGAGCGTCATTCTTATAACGTATTGAGAGCCGCAAAATATCTTGGCATGAGCAGGCAGAGCCTGCAGTACCGAATGGATAAATTTAAAATTACCAAAAAACCTAAACCGTAATTAAAAAAGCAAAAAATCCGGCATTATAGTGCTTAGTTTTTTGCTTTTTTCTGGCATATTGCCTAAACTACTGACAGTTCCAACCCCTGGCACAGTAATTGCATATATAAAATGTTGAATTGATCTACTATTATACTAGGGAGTGAATTACCATGGTTTGGGAATATAAGCATGAGCCTTTTACGGACTTCACTGAAGAACAGAATAAACAAGATTTTCAAGCTGCACTCAAACTGGTGAAAAGTGAGCTCGGCAAGAATTATCCTCTTATAATCGGAGGAGAAAAAATTTATACAGACGACAAAATTATTTCTGAAAATCCAGCTAATAAAAAAGAAGTGGTTGGATATGTTTCAAAAGCGACGAAAAAGCATGCAGAAACAGCGATGACAAAAGCATGGGAAGCATTTTATGAATGGAAAAAATGGAAGCCGGAAGCTAGAGCAAATGTACTGTTCCGTGCTGCTGCTATTATTAGAAGAAAAAAGCACGAATTTTCTTCTATTCTGGTATATGAAGCTGGAAAACCCTGGAAGGAAGCAGATGCGGATACAGCTGAAGCCATCGACTTCTTAGAATATTATGGAAGGCAGGCAATCAGACTTAAAGACGGTATGCCGATAAACAGCCGCGAACAGCTGGAGAACAATGAATTCACCTACATTCCTCTCGGTGTAGGGGTGACTATCTCCCCTTGGAATTTTGCGTTTGCAATTATGGCTGGTACCACTGTCGGGCCGATGGTATGTGGAAACCCTATATTATTAAAACCTGCAAGTACAACTCCGGTAATCGCTTACAAGTTTATGGAGGCTCTTGAAGAGGCAGGAATGCCTGCTGGAGTCGTTAATTACATCCCTGGAAGCGGTGCCGAAATCGGTGACTACCTTGTAGAGCATCCAAAAACACGTTTTGTAACTTTCACAGGCTCCAAGGAAGTGGGAATTGGCATTTACGAGAAAGCAGCAAAAGTCCAGCCCGGGCAGATCTGGCTGAAGCGATGCAGTATTGAAATGGGAGGCAAGGATACGATCGTTGTTGACAGTGATGCAGATCTAGAGATTGCAAGTGAAGCTATTGTGTATTCAGCCTTCGGCTTTTCCGGTCAAAAATGCTCTGCCTGTTCCCGGGCTGTAGTCCATAAGGATGTCTATGATCAAGTATTAGAGCTGGTGTCAGAAAAAACGAAAGAACTGACTGTTGGACCTCCGGAACAGCATGTAAACTTTATGGGGCCGGTCAACGATCAAGCGGCTCATGATAAAGTTATGAAATATATTGATATTGGAAAACAGGAAGGACGCCTTATTGAGGGTGGAAATGGAGATTCTTCCGATGGATATTTTGTTCGTCCAACTGTTTTTGCAGATCTTGATCCGCAGTCACGGCTGATGCAGGAGGAGATCTTCGGCCCCGTCGTTGCTTTTTCAAAAGCGGACAGCTTTCAGGATGCACTGAACATTGCAAATAACACTGAATATGGCTTGACCGGTGCTGTGATATCTAACAACCGCGCTCACCTTGAGAAGGCCAGAGAGGAATTTCATGTCGGCAATTTGTATTTTAACAGAGGATGCACTGCTGCAATTGTCGGTTACCAGCCTTTTGGAGGCTTTAACATGTCAGGAACTGATTCAAAAGCGGGCGGTCCGGACTATCTTCTGCTCTTTATGCAGCCGAAAACTGTAACCGACCAGTTCTAAACAAAGATTAAGCAATGGCGGTTCCCTGTCAAAAGGAACCGCCCTCTTTATAAAGGGGGATCTTACTAGTGAAACAAGCGTCGAGAAATTTCTTTTTGTTTCTTTCAAAGAACAAAACTTTAAATAAAAGTGCTAAACGCTGGGGACTTAGCTTAGGTGCTTCTAAAGTAGTGGCTGGCGCTGATTTGAAAGAGGCGATGGAATCAGTAAGAAAATTAAACCAGGAGGGGCTGATGTGCACTCTAGATCATTTAGGCGAATTTGTAACGGAGAAGCAGGAAGCCAAAGATGCAGCCGATTACAGTTTAAAAACTCTCGAAGCAATTGTAAACTACGAAGTGGATTGTAATTTATCACTCAAGCTGACTAAGCTGGGACTAGACATTGACCGGAAGCTTTGTATTCAAAATATGGAAAAAATTCTGGAGAAGGCTGCAGCCTACGATATATTTGTGCGAATTGATATGGAAGATTACGCCCATTATGAACAAACTCTTGATATTTTAAAGCAATTGCGGAAAAAGTACAGCAATGTGGGGACGGTCATTCAGGCTTATCTATATAGAGCTTCTCAAGACGTAGAAGCACTTAAAGGTGTACCTCTTCGCCTTGTGAAAGGGGCTTACAAAGAAAGTCCTGCTGTGGCAATGCAGGAAAAAGCAGCAATTGATGAAAATTTCTTTAATATTATTCAAATTCATTTATTGAATGGCAGCTATACGGCAATCGCCACGCATGATCATGTAATAATAGAAAAAGTTAAAGCATTTGTTACTCAGCATAATATTCCCCGCGACCTTTTTGAATTTCAAATGCTTTATGGATTCCGTACTGAAATGCAACTTCAGATTGTGAAGGAAGGGTACCTCTTCCGTACGTATGTGCCTTTTGGGAAGGATTGGTACGGGTATTTTATGAGAAGATTGGCAGAAAGGCCACAAAATGTAGCTTTTGCTTTTAAAGGGCTTTTTTCGAAGTAACCTTTCTCTTTTTGAATGTTCTGTATACATTATGGGCAGCTACAAACAGGGGAACTGCCAGCAAAAGCCCGATGATTCCAGCTGTCTCAAAACCTAATAGCAATGCAAACACAATAACGAGCGGATGCAGATGAACGGTTCTGCCCACAATATATGGGGAAAGCACACTGCCTTCAAGCTGCTGAATTAATAAAATCAGTCCGAGAGTAAACAGCAGAGCGGAACCTGACTCTGTCCCTGCCACAGCAAGCGCTGGAATAGCTCCGATAATCGGTCCGAAATAAGGAATAATATCCATTATCCCTATAAATATTCCAAGGACAATAGCATAAGGAATCTTCAATATCCATAAACCAATAATTGTTAGAATTCCAACAGAAGAAGCTACAATAAATTGGCCTCTTATATAATCACCAAGTGCTTCATCTACAGCATGAGCAAGAATTTCCCCCTCATCTCTCCACTTCGGAGGGATTAATTTCTTTACGAACGAATCAATCATATCTATATCTTTTAAAATGTAAAACACTAAAAAGGGAAGCAGGAAAAAAATTAATGCTCCATCAACAATAAGACGCCAATGCTCCATGGTCCCGCTTATCCAGGATGTAATAGATTTTTCTGTGTTGGTAAATGCCTGCTCCAGGCTGTCATGAACTGCAGAAGGCATCATATCGATTTGGCGGTGGGCTGCTGACACGAAGTAATAAAATTGATCAAAAATGGACGGAAGCTGCTGCTGCAGGCGGTCTAACTGCTCAAAAAATACCGGACTGAAATACCAGGCTGTCCAGCCGGTCCCTCCGAAGAAAACCGCATATACAAACAGAATAGCTGCACTTCTCGGGATTTTTTTTCTTTGAAGCATATCAATAAACGGGTGGAGCAGATAAGCCACCACTGCCGCTGCCGCAAAAGGGAGCAGCACCTTTGCGGCCAAGTGAAATAAATTCAACCAGATGGTCTGCAGCAGGGCCAACAAGTATAAACCAATCAGTGCAAGCACGATAATAGCTGACCAGTACAAAATTTTTCTTTTAAACATAATGCATCCCATCCTTTCACACTATTAGGATGAGATTTTTATAAGTATTTTATGATTAATCACTTATTCTTTCTGCATTTGCTGGATGGCTCTGCGGGTCTGCTCTATGTACTGAATAGACTGATCGTAAGAATCGGCTACCACACACATAAATAAAATATCGATCATAAACAGCTGGACCATCCTAGAGGAGGTGGCGCCGCTTCTGAGTGTCGGTTCCATTGAGGCCGAAGTAAATAACGTACAGTCAGAAGCCTGGGATAAAGATGAATGACCGAATCTTGTCAATGAAAGCACAGCTGTTTTTTGTTGTTTTGCAATATTTATTAAACGAATCACCTCTTTTGTTTCCCCTGAAAAAGAGATTGCAAAAAACAGGTCGCTATTTGAGGCGTTTGCAAGACGAGTAGCTGCCATATGCGGATCTGAAAAAGCTGAAGCTTCGTAGTTAATACGGATAAATTTTTGTTCAGCATCTACCGCAATTAAATGTGAAGCTCCGACCCCGAATATATAAATTCTATCGCTGTTCATGATTAATTGAACTGCTTTTTTTAATTGATCTTCATTTATCGTATCCACGGTCTCATTTAAAGCCTTCACACTATTAGAAAGCATTTTTTGAACGACGCTGCTGTAGGGTTCATTCCGTTCTATTTCTCTATATCCATCGTGGGCGCTTTTTTGAAGATCCCCCGTTACCCTAAGCTTTAAATCTGGAAACCCTTTTAGATTTAATGATTTACAGAGCCTGATCACAGCAGCACTGCTTGTTCCACTTTTACGGCCAAGTTCCTGCGCCGTAAGCCTCACTGATTCCTCTGGATGTCTAAGTATATACGCAGCAATCTTCCTTTCTGAAGGAGGAAGCCTAAAGCCGGCATCCCTCAGCATAGTTAAACCGCCTTTTATTACAGATGAATAATCGTCTTCTTTCATACTCTGATATCCTTTCCTGCCGTTACCCTTTTACCGCCCCTTCTGTCATTCCTTTACTTATCCTGCGCTGAAAAATCGCATAGGCAATGATAACAGGAATGGTTGCAATAATTAATCCAGCAAATAACGTTCCCCATGCATTTGTATATTGGGCCTCGCTGTTCATAAAATCCACGGCCAGTCCAAGGGTGTATTTATTTTCTGTATTTAGAAAAATGAGGGCCATAAAATATTCATTCCAAAATTGTATGGCGTTCATAATTGAAATAGTAATAATGCCGGTCATCGTTAATGGTGTGATGATAGTCAGGAGCATCCGGTATGGCGACATCCCGTCTATTGCCGCCGCCTCTTCCAGATCCGACGGTATTGTGCTCATGAAGCCAGTCAGAATAAAAACACTGAATGGTATCTGGCTCATTGCGTATACGATGATGAGTCCTGTTAAGCTGTTTAAAAGATTAAGATCCATCAAAAGAAAAAACAATGGAATCCAGCCCAGTACCATTGGTATCATCATAGCGGCTAAGTAAGTATTATACAGCAGTACACTTCCTTTGAACTTAATTCTTTCTAACGCATAAGAAGTAGGGACAGCTAAAAATATTGTCAGTATTGTGCCCCCAACTGTAACAAATACACTGTTATAAAAGCTGCTGTTTAAATTAAAGTTGTTCCAGGCATCAGCATAGTTACTGAAATTCCATACTTCCGGAAGTCCCCACGGGGAAGCATAAATTTCAGCATTTGATTTAAATGACCCTATCAGCATCCAGATGATCGGAAATAATACAGCGATTGACCAAATGATCAGAGGAACTCTAATACCTGCTTTAACCGCAATATGTCTGACATGCGTCTTCCGCACCTTGAGTCCTCCTTTAATATTGGATTTTTTCCCTTTTTAAGAATTTCTGAAGAACAATTACTGTGAACAGCGAGATAATAAGTATAGCAACTCCGATTGTTGCACCGTATCCAAAGTTGTTTCTTACAAAAGCCTGTTGATACAAATACGAACCCATTACCTGGGTAGCATTGTCGGGGCCGCCTTCTGTCATTACCTGCACAATAATGAAAGAACCGTTCAGCGTCGTAATGACAATGTAAAGAATAGAATTTTTTATCTGCGGCCACACCAGCGGTACGGTTACCTTCCAAAATTGCTGCCATTCCCCTGCACCATCTACCGTAGCTGCTTCATAAAAACTCTTTGGTATATTTAAAATACCTCCCATCAACATCAGCATAAAAAGGCCGATGCCTGCCCAGACTGATGGCAGAACCAGAGAAGCCAGAGCGGTATCCGGGTCTCCCAGCCAAGGCCTTGTCAACTGCTCCAGCCCAAGAAAGCTCAACCCAGAATTTATGATTCCCAGATTGGGATTATAAATAAATGTCCATAATATTCCAATAACTACGACGGACATTATATTGGGAAAGAAAAAAATCACTCTGTAAAAAGGGGCCTCCTTAATTTTTAACTGGGTGAGTGCCACCGCAAAAAAAGTGGCAAGGATCATGATGCCGAATACTTTTGTCACCACTAGAAAATAATCATGAAGTACGGCGCGCGGAAAAATATTATCACTAAGCAATGTACTGTAATTGGCAAATCCAATAAACTCACGATTTGCTGAAGAACCGGACCAATCAAAAAAAGAATAGTATAATCCGCTGACAAGCGGGTAGACAGTAAAAATCAAAAAAAGCATCAATGTCGGCACAATGCAAAAAGCTAAAAATCCAAATCGTTGCTTTTTTGACTGGACCATAGTACCCCCATCCCTTTGTATAAACTCTGATATGTAAAAGGAAACGAAGAGCGGACTCCCCGTTTCCCGCCAAGTCAATTTCGATAATCTGCAGCTGCTTCTTCAGCTCGTTCAGTAAATTCTTCTGCGGTGATTTCACCAGACATAAGGGCTACAAGTGCGTCACTGATCGGTTCTTCAAGGTCTGAACTCATTGGATACGGAAGTCGATGAATGTTTACCTGATCAGGATCATTGATCATTTCATTCGCTGTCTGTAAATATTCAGAAACATTTTCATTTTCTGTTAAATCTACATCAGCCACATTCATCATCGCTCCAGTATATTCTGAAAACAATTGTGCATATTCACGGTTGAACACAAATTCTACAAATGCTTTTGCAGCCTCGGGGTTTTCAGCATTCTCCGCGATAGCAAGCGGACGCAGATCCGGCACGATAACATATGGTTCTCCTTCCTCTTGGAATGGGGAAGGTACAAACCCATATTCGAAATCTTCCGGTGTATCATTTTCCATTTCATTTGGGAGCCAGAACCCTACAGGAATAAAAGCATTTTTGTGCAATAAGAAATTCATTTGTGGCTGTGTGTGGTTCAATGCTGCGAAGCCATTATCGAGATATCCTGCATCTACCATCGCTTCTACTTTTTTCATTACACTTAACGTTTCATCACTTGACCATGCTCCTTCTTCGCCGGAGACTAATGCCTCAAGCAGTTCATCCCCGCCCACAGAGCCAAACGCCGGATTTAATGCTCCCCGCAGAAAATAATAAGGATACATGCCGGTTGTTACAAAAGGCTGAATATCTTCTTCTTTCTGTATGGCACCCATTACTTCCATAAAATGATCGAAATCAGTTGGAACCTCCCAGCCTTTTTCATCAAATAATGCTTTATCGTACCATGTTCCCCACGTATCAAACACCAATGGCAGACTGTAAAGACTCCCGTCATAGCCATTTGGTTCAACAATAAAGCTGTCCATCAGAGGTTCGTCATCTATTGTCAATTCTTCCGCCCATTCCGTTAAATCCATGAGCTGGCCGTCCTCCACCATTTGAGTTTCACTTGAACCTGCGCCATCAATGTATACAACATCAGGGGGATCATCAGATACCCAGCGGGTTCTCTTTTCTTCATTTATATTAGGACCGGCATGTTCAATAATATTAAGATCAGGATGCTCCTCCTGAAAATCGCCGATAACTTCCTTCCACCATTCATCTCCATACCCACCGACAAAGTATTGAATCTCAAAATCTCCCGATAGACTATCACCACTTCCCGAATCTGAGTCATTCTGCCCGCCAGCATCCGATTCCTCGGCGTCTTCTTCTCCAGACGAACAGGCAGCAATCAGTAAAATTAACATTAAAGAAACGAGAAAAAGAAATCTTCTGAGCATCACTTTACTCTTCATTGTGAGTTCCCCCTTTTAAAGTAAAGCTTGATTGATTTAAAATTTTTAAATGGGTAAATTTTTACAAATACACTCGTTAAAGAGATTGGCGAATATCACCTCCTGAATGTTTTAACCTCTGAGAGGCTTCCTTATAAGTGCATCCGGTTAATAACATAATAATAGCTGGTTTAACCTCAAAATCAGCCTCTGCCAATGCCTCAGATGCTTCTTTTACAGGTGCTCCGGTGGCTTCAACAACAATTCTTCTTGCCCTGTCGCGAAGCTTATCGTTAGAGGCCTGCAGATCAACCATTAAATTTTCATAAACCTTCCCGAGACGCACCATAACTAACGTAGATATCATATTCAGCACCATTTTATGAGCAGTTGCTGCTTTCAATCGGGTAGAACCAGTAAGAATTTCCGGCCCTGTTAACACTTCGATAGAATACTCAGCTGTCTTTGATATTAATGAGTCAGGGTTAGAAGACAGCGAGACGGTCAACGCCCCTGCTTCCTGTGCATACTTTAATGCTCCGATAGGATAAGGTGTTCTGCCGCTTGCAGTAATCCCTATTACAGTATCATGAGGTGTTATATTAATATTGGATAGATCTTTTTTTCCTGCTTCCTCTTCATCCTCTGCTGATTCCAGTGACCTAAAGAAAGATTTCTCTCCGCCTGCACTAATACCAATCACACGTGATGGATCTATTCTGAAGGTCGGAGGACATTCTGATGCATCAAGCACTCCGATGCGGCCGCTTGTTCCAGCACCACTGTAAATAAGTCTGCCGGATTCATTTTTCATTCTTTGATAAATCTGCTCGATAACTTCGCTGATCACCGATAATTCACGTTCTACAGCTGCTGCCGTTATCTGATCTTCTTTGTTTATTAATATTAATGCTTCTTTAGTGGTTAAACGATCTAAATTCTTTGTTCGAGGATTGCGTTTTTCAGTAACGAGCTGAGAAATATCTACGTTCATTCCACCAATCCTTTCCTAACGTAATAACATAAATTCCTTATTTTCCGTTTCTTTCTCAGCTTTTCGAATCAGCTCATCGGTCTATTGAATTACTTATATTGTAAGCTTTTAAAATTATATGTCAATATATTTTAAATTATTTGAATTTTTATTTTAAAACACCATAAGAAAAAGACTGCTTCACAGATTAACAAAGCAGTCTCCAATAATACTTATTTAGTTATTACATTATCCTTCTCTTTCCATAAACCAATTTTTACCAAATAAATCATCTAAAGAGCAAAGTGTTCCATCTTCCTCCACTTCAAACAGGGAGTATTCACCGTCTGTGACCGTCCATTCTACACAGCATTCCCAGCAGTAATGGTGATCGTTTCCGATCTTCCCAGTATTTTTTGCCTTGCAATATGGGCATATCATAAAACATCGTTCCTTCATTTTTGTGATACTACCCATTTTTACCGGAGCTGTGCAATTTTATACAATCTAAGCCGGACTTTCACCACTATCTTTCATTATTAAGATTCATTTATAGCAGCAGTATCATCATCTTCTGAAAGTTTTTCTTTAAGGCGAGTATAGCGTATATCTTTGAGTTCATTTTCAATTGCAAATTGAAGAGCTTCTGTTTCTCCACAGATAATTAAATAATCCTTAGCCCTCGTAATAGCTGTATATAATAAGTTTCTGCGCAGCATTCTCCGATAAGACATCAGCATCGGAACGATGACAATTGGAAATTCACTTCCCTGAGCTTTATGAATTGATGAACAATAAGCAAGCATAATCTGATTAAGATCCTGTCTTGTATATATAACTTCTTTACTGTCAAAATTTAATACAATCTGCATCTGTTTATCAATCGTTTCTTTTGCTTCAAAGATTGTTTCAACTTCCCCACGGTCTCCATTAAACACGCCTTCTTCTGTATTGTTGGTCAACTGGAGAATAACATCATCTTTTTGATACGTCACATCACCAAACTGTACTCTTTTCTTCTTATCATTCAGTGGGTTAAATAACTTCTGAAGTCGTTCGTTTAGAGCATTGACCCCGGCTTCTCCTTTGTACATTGGAGCAAGCACTTGAATATCCAAGGCTGTATATCCCTTATTCATTGCTCCTTCACAAACTTTTGCTATAACATCCTGGACCTGATGTTTTTTGCAGGGGAAAAACCGCCGGTCCGTTTGAGGCTGCTGAATATTGCCTGGAAGTGCCCCTCTCTTAATAGAATGGGCGAGCTCGATAATTGAGGAGCCTTCTGCCTGACGATAAACGACAGATAAAGCAACCACTGGTATAGATGGAGTCTGAAGCATATCTCCAAGCAATTGACCCGGTCCCACTGAAGGCAGCTGATCTTCATCGCCCACCAATACCACCTGCATATCATCTGGGATGGCACGAAATAATTGGTTGGCAAGCCACATATCAAGCATGGAAACCTCGTCAATAATCAACAGTTTTCCTTGAAGTCTTCCTTCTTCTTTATAATCTGAAGATTCCATATCCTCTTCTCCTGTAAAACCGAGAAGCTTATGAATAGTGGAGGCATATAACCCGGTTGATTCTTTCATTCGTTTAGCCGCTCTTCCGGTCGGAGCCGCTAATAGAATTGGGAACGGTTCTTCTTTCGAATAAGTACTTGGATCAGATGAATAGCCATGCAGGTGGAGAAAGATTTCTACAATTGCTCTGATGACTGTTGTTTTTCCAGTGCCGGGGCCGCCGGTTAAAATCATTAAAGGGGAGTGTATGGCTTTTTTTATCGCTATTTTTTGCTGTTCTGCGTATTCTATGCCGAATGACTCTTCAGTTTTTCCAATTGCTTTTAAAAATTCGGATTCGGGAAAGGGATCCTCTTCTGATTTTGCTTTTAACAGCTTTTTTACTTTTGTGGAAAATCCCATTTCTGCAAAGTATAGAGAAGCCATATATACCCGGTCTTCCTCCTGTACCAGCTTATCATCCTCCATAAGCTCGAGCAGGCTTTCCTCCAATGCATCCTTAGATATTAATTCCTGTTCAACAGATAAAAGCACATTCGCTTCTTCCATTAATTGAAAGCGAGGTATGTATACGTGGCCCTCCTGCATGGTTTTTTCATACAGGACATATAATATACCAGCTTTTACTCGCTCGGGGTCGTTAAAAGAGATTCCAATATTTCTGCCGAGCCTGTCTGCTTTGTAAAAACCGATCCCTTCAATATCCCAAACGAGCTGATAGGGTCTGTCCTGAATAACTTCAAGTGTCTGTTCCCGGTATGTATGAAAAATTTTTACAGCAAGATCCATTCCGAAGCCGTATCTGGTCAATGTTGTCATGGCTTTTTCCATACCCTGATTTTCGAGCATAGCATTATAAATATCATTTCTTTTCTTCTCATTTAATCCTTTTATTTCACCAAGTGACTCCGGGTTGTCGAGCACATGTGAAATTACTTGATTTCCAAAGGTATCCACCATTTTTTCGGCAGTTTTTTGACCGATGCCCGGGAATCGATCGCTCGCCAGATATCCGACGAGCGCTTCCCGCTCAGTTGGTATTTCCTTCTGGTAGGATTGTACCTGATATTGTTTTCCAAATCTGGGATGTTCTTTAAACACCCCGGAAAAAGTATATCTTTCCTCCGACTCGATGACCGGGAAATGCCCCACCACCGTTACGGAGCTGTTTTCGCAATCAGGCACGGCTTTTTTTACTTTTACCTTCAGCACAGTATAGCCATTCTCCTCTTTTCGGAAAATGACATGCTTTACCGTCCCTGAAATGTAGGATTCGGAAAAATAGTTCTCATCGGACATAACTTATCACCCGCTTATTCTTCAAGCAGTTTAGCAGCCTGTTCTTTCCCATTTAATGCAAGCATATGGTCGGGCTGGATTTCGATTGTTTTTTCAAAATAGCGCAGGGCTTCTTCAGGATCATTATGGTACATGGCAGCAACTCCAAGGTTGAAGTATGCGTCCGCGTGAGTTTCATCCTCAGCAGCAACCTGCTTAAAGTGCGGAACTGCTTCTTCTACCTGTTCCGATTGAGCCAGGCATAACGCAAAATAAAACCTTGCTTCCGTATCCGTGTCATCAAGCTCTAACGCTCTTTTTAACGAAGCCAGGGCATGGGGAATCCGGCCGGATTGGTAGTAAGTAATGCCGGTCATATAATGCAGACTCGCATCATCGAGCCCTGTTTTATGAGCCTGCTGATACATCGTCAATGCTTCAGCGTACTTTTCATCATTATAATAGAGACTGCCAGCGCCGTAGTACGCCGCAGCGGCACTACCATCCAATTCAATGGCACGTTTATAAAAGCTGAGGGCTTTTTCTGTTTCACCAAGCTCAGATAATACATTCGCAAAGTTTATATAAGCAAGAGCATCGTCCGGGTCTTCTTCAATCGCTTCTGTCAGCCATTTCGCTGCATCTTCTAAGTTCCCCTCCTGTATAGCCTGAAGGGCTTGTTCATTTTTAGACATAGTTATACAGCACTCCTTTTAATACATAAGAATAACCTAAAATAAAATTGCATAAGGAAAAGGAAAACGTTCCTTATATTTGTACGCTTTCCTTTTCTTTTACAGCCTTTTCAATTGTTCCGCCGCCAAGACACTTCTCTCCATCGTATAAAACAACAGACTGCCCAGGCGTTACCGCCCGCTGGCGTTCAGCAAATGTAATTTTTACCTCCCTGTCCGCCATAGGATAAACAGTGACCATTTGATCAGACTGACGATACCGGAATTTGGCTGTACATGAAAATGGATCTACCCTGATTTTTTCGTCAAGCCAGTTTATATCAGAAGCGTACAGGGCATCCGTGTACAATCCATCATTATGGAACCCCTGGCCGACAATAAGCTCGTTTTTCTCCAGATCCTTTCCCGTTACAAACCACGGTTCACCTGCTCCTCCTATACCAAGACCCTGGCGCTGACCTAGTGTATAATACATCAGCCCGTCATGAGTACCTTTGATTTCCCCATCTGTTGTAACCATGCTGCCAGGTTTTGCAGGTAGATAATTCTGTAAAAATTCTTTAAAGTTCCGTTCACCGATAAAACAGATTCCCGTACTGTCTTTTTTAGAAGCGGTCGCAAGTTTTTTTTCTTCTGCAATCCGGCGCACTTCTTTTTTATTTAAGTCTCCGAGTGGAAATACAACATGCTGGAGCTGCTTTTGACTTAACTGATTAAGAAAGTAAGTCTGGTCTTTGTTGGAATCAACCCCGCGAAGCATAGATACCGTACCATCCCTCTCTTTTTTCAGCCGTGCATAGTGGCCGGTTGCCACATAATCCGCCCCTAGTGAAAGTGCATGTTCGAGAAATGCTTTAAACTTAATTTCCTTATTGCACACTACATCCGGGTTTGGTGTGCGGCCTGCCCGATATTCATCGAGAAAATAGGAAAATACAAGGTCCCAATATTTCTTTTCGAAATTGACCGCATAATACGGTATATCGAGTTGATTGCAAACTCTGATTACATCCTCATAATCCTCTGTAGCAGTACAAAACCCATTTTCGTCCGTGTCATCCCAATTTTTCATAAATATACCGATTACTTCGTACCCTTCTTCCTTAAGCAGGGCGGCTGTTACCGACGAATCCACGCCTCCTGACATTCCGACAATAATCCGGGTATCTTCTTTTCTCATACGATTATTCCTCCTTTCAAGAAAGACTTCTGGTTCGTTTTTGTATCTTCTTTATTTCTGATGCAATATATTCTGTATCGTTTTTTGTTGTCAGGTAACCAAAACTGAAACGTATAGAGCTCTCCGGCTCTGGACCGTCTTTGTACATAGCTTTTAAAACATGAGAGGCCTGAAGACTTCCTGCTGTACAAGCAGAGCCGCTGGATGCGCAAACGCCTGCCAGGTCAAGGTTTACTAAAAAAGACTCTATATTCGCTCCGGGGAAATAAAGATTTACGATATGAGGAAGACGCTCTGCTTGTTTTCCGTTTACTTTATATTGTACATTCTCTTTATCCAGAGATTGTAAAAAATGCTCAGTCAAAGAAGCATACTGCAAGTTTCGTTCCAATTCTTTCGATGTAAACAGCTTCACCGCGGCTGCAAATCCTGCAGCAGCTGCCACATTTTCAGTGCCTGCTCTTCTTTTTCTCTCCTGTTCGCCGCCAATAATCGAAGGTGCAAGTGGTGTGTTTTTTCTCACATATAAAAATCCAGCACCTTTAGGCCCATTAACTTTATGTGAAGATACAGAAAGAAGAGTAATGGGAATCTCTTGAACATTTAAAGGGACCATCCCATAAGATTGTACGACGTCCGTGTGAAATCCAATCTCATGTTTAGCTGCAATTTCCGCCAGAGCCGAAAGCGGCTGCAGGGTTCCAACTTCATTATTTCCGTGCATAATCGTCAATAATATGGTTTCGTCTGTTATGGCGGCTTCTACATCCCCCGTGTTTACAACTCCGCATTCATTTACAGGTAAATAAGTCACTTCGAAGCCCTGCTTCTCAAGCAGTTCACAAGAATGAAGCACAGCATGATGCTCTATTTTTGAAGTGATGATATGTCTGCCTTTGTCCTTGTTAGCATAAGCAAATCCGACGATAGCAAGGTTATCTGCTTCCGTGCCGCCGCTGGTAAGCACTATTTCCTGAGGATCAGCTGAAATAGAATGCGCGAGTTGAATTCTTGCTCTGTCAAGAATTTGTCTTGCTTCCCGTCCTACTCTGTGTATACTTGATGGGTTGCCATACTGCTTCTGCATAACCTCCATCATTGCCATGGCTGAGTCCTTGTGGACGGGCGTAGTCGCGGCATGGTCGGCATATACTGTTTTCATTTGCGGTCTCACACCTTATTGTCTTTAAATATAAAACATAAAATACTCTTGGTCACCTTTGTCCTCGTAGGTAGCCAGGTATTCAAGAGTTGTATTATCAAGAACATCTTTTACCGCGTCCCGGATCTTAATCCATAGATCTCTTTTCGCCGGCTCTTCATCATCCATTACTTCTACAGGGCTGATCGGCCCTTCAAGGACTCGGATAATATCTCCTGCCGTGATTTCTGAAGGCTCTTGAGCCAGCATATATCCACCGTAAGCTCCACGGACACTTTTTACCAGCATTGCATTTCGAAGCGGAGAGATCAACTGTTCAAGGTAATGCTCGGATAAGTTATTTTCTTTTGCAATTGATTTAAGCGATACCGGCCCTTCACCGAATTTCTTTGCCAATGCGATCATAATGGTGAGTCCGTACCGTCCCTTTGTTGATATTTTCACCTTTTCCACCTCTTTCAATCAAATACTGCACTAATTTTTTTGTTTGAGGCATCGCAAATCCAACGACCTGTCCGATACCAAAACAAAACAGCAGTGTTCCTATAAAGACCGTGCCGCCCAACAGCCAGCCAACGACAAGTACTACTACTTCCATTATTCCTCTTACTCGAGATACCTTCCAGCCTGTCTTTTCCTGAAGAGTTATCATCAAACTGTCTCTAGGTCCTGCACCGCATTCAGGAGCAATATAGATGCCGATTCCATACCCTATCACAATTATACCGATAAAAAGCATCATTAGTTGATTTATAAAAAGTTCAGGGGTAGGGAGCAGGAGCATAAAAATGTCTATAAATATCCCAACGAGGAGCATATTGATTATGCTTCCAGCCTGCGGAGCTTCTTTGCGCATTACAGCCGTGGCTGCTATAATCAGAATGCCCATAACAATACTCCACGTTCCGACCGTTAATCCAAATTGTTTTTGCATACCGATATGGAGGACATCCCATGGGGCACTGCCAAGCTCCGCTTTAATCATCATGGCAATACCGAAAGTCATAATAATTAGTCCAGCCATAAAAATAAGCCACCTTGCGGCAAGGTGCTCCGTCCTTCCGTATCTTCTTTCCAATGTAATCCCAACTCTCCACTCACAATTTCTTTCTCTCTTTTTTCACTACGTCATTATAGCATGAAATAAATTGCTTTTGCACGATTTGCTGTTCAGCCGGATTCTGATTATTTACATTATACAAATGTATACGTATAATAGAACTGACGTTCTTAAACTTATATATAGGAAGGAGCACGACTCATGAACAAAAATCAGCCTTTGGCTTACAGGATGAGACCCGGCTCCATTGATGAAATTATCGGACAGGAGCATCTGCTCGGAGATGGCAGGCTTCTAAATAGAATTGTAAAAACAAATAAGCTTTCTTCCATGATTTTATACGGACCGCCCGGAACTGGGAAAACGTCAATTGCAACTGCAATTGCAGGCAGTACAGACACTCCTTATAAAATGCTCAATGCCGTCGTTAATAATAAAAAAGATATGGAAATCGCTGTTGAAGAAGCAAAGATTTCAAATCAGCTAATATTAATTATGGATGAAGTCCATCGTCTTGATAAAACCAAACAAGATTTTCTTCTCCCCCATTTGGAAAAAGGACTGTTAATATTAGTCGGCGCCACAACAGCGAACCCGTATCATTCCATTAACCCTGCGATTAGAAGCCGCTGCCAGATTTTTGAAGTAAAACGACTTCAGCCGGAGCAAATAAAAACTGCTCTTTTTCATGCTCTTGAAGATCAAAAACGTGGATTGGGTGCTTACAAAGTCGATTTACATGATGACGCAGCTGATCATCTGGCTACAGCTAGTGCAGGTGATGTAAGATCAGCCCTAAATGCTCTTGAATTAGCGGTTTTATCCTCTCCCCCTCATACAAATAGCGGTACAATTTCTATTTCTTTAGCTGTCGCGGAAGAATGCATTCAACGAAAAAGCTTTCAGCATGATAAAAATGGTGATGCCCATTATGATGTTCTATCTGCTTTTCAAAAATCGATCCGCGGGAGTGATCCAGATGCGGCATTACATTATTTGGCGAGATTAGCAGAGGCAGGCGATTTAATAAGTATAGGCCGCCGCTTGATTGTCACTGCATATGAAGACGTTGGGCTTGCGAATCCACAGGCCGGCCAGCGAGCACTTGCCGCAGTGGAAGCCGCAGAGCGTCTCGGCTTCCCTGAAGCGAGAATCCCGCTCTCCAATGCTGTGATAGAGCTTTGTCTATCCCCTAAATCGAATAGTGCTTATACAGCATTTGATATGGCTCGTGCTGAGCTCCTTGAAAGGGGTACCCCGGATATACCTGCACATTTAAGGGACTCCTCCTATAAAGGTGCAGCGTCACTGGGGAGGGGCCTGGAATATAAATATCCTCATAATGACGAACGCGGCTGGGTGCCACAGCAATATTTACCTGATGATATTAAAGACAGTCAATATTATTTCCCGAAAAACAACAGCAAATTTGAAAAGTCTTTTAAAGAAGTTTACAATAAACTAAAAAATAAATAGATATGGGGACCATACCCAGTAAAGAAATGTGTTCCCATCCATGCTTTCAAAGGTGGCAAAAACAGATACTGGGTGGCCATGCGGACATTTTGAGATATCGTCTTTAAGGTAAGCAAAATTCCTGACTATTATTGCAAATAGCGTACATGACGTCCGCCAGCCTTCCGAAAAAAGCACATTTTGATAAAATAACGGATCTAATGTGCTTACATCCCTTCGGAAGCCCTCTGCCTGAACATCTGTTTTCTCTAATATACTGGTCAAATAAAATTTAAACTTATATATTTGTTATTGAACAAATTGTAATGGAATTCGCATTTTTCAAGTCCCCTGCCTTAGTTCAAGATAATTCTAAATATCAGACGAAACGCTTCCGATTATCACTTACTGATAACTGGAAGTGTTTTTTACATTCTGATCGTCATTTATGGCATACCCATCCCATGTCCCTGTTTAAGTAGGTAAAACCGGAGAACTTACATGAGGTAGTTTTTATTAGATTCATAGTATAATTTTCGTTTAGGAGTATAAAAAAGACTCATAGGGGCAGAATGAAAACTACTAATCCGCCCTTGCTCCATCCGAGAACACCTTTGTCATCGACTTCTGGCATGTCTCATAAAGCGGGTTCACATTTATATTTAACCATTAAAGGAGAGATTTGAGATGCACCACAGACAAGATGCCTGGTCTGAAAAGGATGATAAATACCTCGCAGAAACCGTTTTGCATCATATTAAATCAGGCAGCACTCAATTGAGAGCGTTTGATGAGATCGGCGATCAGCTTGACCGGACTTCGGCTGCCTGCGGTTTTCGCTGGAACGCCCTCATAAGACAGCGCTATATTGATGAAATAAAGCAGGCCAAAAAAGAACGAAAAAAACTGTTAAATAATAATGCCAAAGCTGCCGTTTCAAAAATAAATGAATCAAGCCCTAATGCCAGCGCAAATATCCCAGCTGTCGTTAATTTGTTAGAAAAAGCGCTGGAAAAAGAATTAAACACTTTCCAAAATAATTCTGATTCTAAGTATCAAGACACTGAAAGCCTGGAAATTATTCATTCGCAGCTGGTAAAGGAAGCTGAAGAATGGCGTGAAAAATACACCACGATGCAAAAAGAATATCAAATGGTCGCATCAATGCTGAATCGGGCACGTCTACTTGCCGCTGAAGAAACAGATCTTATGGCAACGACTTTTAAAATGGACCAGAATGGAAATCTGGAAAAATATAACTATCAATAAATTCGGTGTGCCTCCCATTTCAAAGGAGATGGGGGCTGTAGCAAAAGCCCTTTTTTATAGAAAAAGTAGGATCCTAAATAGAAGATAGTAGGGGACAAGTCCGAAGACTCCAGTGGGAAGTGCAGCGGCTGAAGATCTGCCGGGCGCGGGTTTCGTCTGGTTAGCTGAAGCGCTGCCCACGGAAAGCGAAGGACTTGTCCCCTGCTTTTTTTACCATGCAAAAGGGGCGAGTATCATTTATGATACAGCCCCATTAATTTATACGCTCAATAGTGATATCTTTTAATAAGTTTGAAATCACATGTCCTGCTGCAATTAAACCGGCAACTGAGGGTACAAATGCATTGGAAGAGGGAGGCATTTTGGCCTTGCGGATTCCGCTTTGTTCCGCTCCTTCCGGAACAATTTCCTTCCGTGCAGACTCCTTAATTTGAATTGGAGTTTCATCAGAAAAAACAACCTCTACCTTGTCAGTGATGCCTGCTTTTCTGAGCTCTCTTCTCATCACTCTCGCGATCGGATCATTCGCCGTTTCAAATAAATCCATCACCCTCAGGCTCCCAGGGTCCATTTTATTAGCTGCACCCATGCTGGAGATGATGGGGACTCCCCGCCTGATACTTTCTTTTATCAAATGGATTTTATACGTAATCGTATCAGAAGCATCAATAATGTAATCTGGGGCTTCTTTAAAAAAATCCTCATACGTTTCATCCGTATAGAACATTTTTAGAGCCTCGATATCACATTCAGGATTAATATCGAGCAGCCTCTCCTTCATCACATCGACCTTCGAACGGCCCACTGTAGACAGCAGAGCATGGAGCTGCCGGTTTACATTTGTAATATCAATGTTATCTTTATCGACAAGAATAATTCTGCCGATTCCTGATCTCACTAATGCCTCTGCAGAAAACGAACCAACCCCGCCAATACCAAGAACAGCAGCTGAACTATTTCGCAGCACCTCTAAGCCTTCTTTTCCTATTGCAAGTTCATTACGTGAAAACTGGTGGAGCATTACACTTCTTCCCTTCATCTGATTGCTGAAAATATTATTTCATGTAAGGTTCGACACACTATGTGAGCAGCCGCATTGTTTATTATGAGGAAATCCATTAATGTGATTTTACAGCTTTTTATAAAAAATTCTTTCGAATAGTACAAAGTCATCTACCCGCCACTTAACACCTTCGCAGGATGTTTGAAGTGCGGAATCCTTGCCGAAAACGATGAAAAACTCCGAAGATATCTTCGGAGTCGTTAATTTCGTGTGTTATGGAAGAGTCCCGTAGTGCCGTCAAACTCACTTGGTTTTGAAGCCTGCTCTCGCAGGTGGGTGCCCTGTTCCAGCTTTCAAACGTCCGCCTTCTAAAGGCGGCTTGTTCTCCGGCTGGAAACGTCCAGGCTCCCAATGTAAAAATGTTGGCTCAAAACGAACAGTGTCCCACGAACACCTCAGGACTCTTCAAATAGTGTGTTATTATCATAGCATGAGGTGGTGCGGTGGTCAAGATTAGCACCCCCTGTTTTCACGGGATTCTTAAAAAATGCGCTTAATTTCCTATCTTTTCTAATTTAAGAATAAACAAGTTTGTTTATTAAATGATCAGGGTAAAGATTAAGTTCACGATATATATAAATCAAATTAGAAGGCAGGTTTTTTGCTATATGAAACCACCGAAACCATCCAATTATGATGAATCTTTAGTTGCTGAGCTCGAAATTATCTATATAGAAAAAAAAATTGAATGGTTAAAGCAAAAGCAGGTTGAACATAAAGACAAACTAAAACTATATGAGGACAAAATTACTGCAGGCAGTCACAATTATTATTTAAATAGTATTTTAGATATTTCTTCACGCTGGACTGAGGGACAGATCGGTTACATTTATCTCCACACGTTAAGTGGAGTTCGTACTTTCCACACCAGGGAAAATCCTCAGGCTTTTATTGAGGCCTTCAAAAATACTGATCATTTGTGACAAAAAGCGGGGCTGTATCAACAGGCCATAAAAAATGACTTTTTGACAGCCTTTTTTCGATTCTATAAGAGATTTATTGTTAGGATGAACTTATAGCCTCTGGTATGAATGGCTCTTCAGGTTCGTTTGCGCGGGCAAACCCGCCCGGTCTTTTTATGCTAGAGCTTATCCTCGAAGTTTGTTCGTGTCGATAAGTTTAAAACACCATACTCTCCAGATAGAGACTATAGTGATTCTATTCAATTGAAGAACAGAAGGCGGCGACTCCGGGTCGATTTTTGGCACAAACAGGGGGCCAAAAAGACAAAAAAAACGACAATGGGGGGGGGGGCAGGGAACCGGAG